>DHJN01000035.1:5651-6694 GCA_002404345.1 Actinobacteria bacterium UBA4719
CACACGCGAAAAGCGTTGCAGCACAAGCGAATCGGCCACTATCTCTCAGGCGGATCAGCACTCGTCCGCATCAGAAAACTGCACTCGTGCCATTACTGCGTGCCCATTAACCATCGTGGCAATCGCCCCCTTCCCCTTCCCCGTCCTCATCGTCGTTCGGGAGTTCGTGTTCGTCAGCGGCCCACCGGCTGCGGTCATGTGACCCGTTGAGTGTCCTACATGGCTTCCGCGATCTGGTCGACCCACGTATTGACCGCGGCGACGGCCTCCTGGAGGGTGATGTCCACGTACGAGCCGGCCCGTGCGGCCGCGAAGTCGGCCCGCCAGTGCTCATGGGCGACAACTACGCACGGCCATGTGCGTTCGGTCCGTCCGAGCGCACGGGCATCGGCAGCACGAGCCGCAAAGATCGCCTCCGCAGCAACCCGAAGTTCGAGCAACGTCGGACGGCCTTCCGTGCAGACCAGGTCACGGAGCAGCAAGAGGTCGACAACGTCGCGGGGCCGGTCGTTGATCGACGCAGGCGGGTCATGTGGATCGGTGCTTGCATGGAGCTTCTGCGCGATCTGGAACCGCAAGGCCAGCGTCGCGAGGGTCTCCGGGCTCGGGAGTCCGAATCCTGCCAGGGATGGGGGGATGACAACCTCGGAGCTGTCTCCGGCACCACCTTCGTCGGAGGCGACCTCGACCTGGACTCTTCGCCAAGTCGTCGTTCCGACGCGCACCTTCACGCTGAAGCGCATCGGCTTGGTGATCCGGGACGGTGTCTTGAAGTACTCGACTGGTCCTCGTTCAATGCCCAGCGGACCCCACGGCTCCTGGATGACTTCGTCGAGGACTACCAGGAACCGGGTCAGGTCACCACGGACGAGGCCGTCGATGTCGCTGGTTGCGCGTGCGTCAAGGCCAAGGCGGTGCTGCAGGAGCGTTCCGCCTTTAAGGAGGAACAACGGACCGGCCTCATCGACTGCACGTTGCAGAGCCGCGACGACCACCGTGGAAGCGATGAGCCACCCAAGCCGGCCGCCACTGATCTCCCCGCC
>DHJN01000035.1:6789-13862 GCA_002404345.1 Actinobacteria bacterium UBA4719
TCGATCGCGGTCAGCGGGGTCACGGTGCGTATGCCCTCCCACCAGGTGACCTGCTCGGGGCGCAGGTGCTGGTGATGGATGACGTACCCCTCGCCGCCGGCCTTGCGAATGCGGCGCCCGAGAGGAACGGTCACGTGGTACTTCGAAGGGTTGATGTCGCCTAGCTCGTACGCGGCTAGGGCGCTGTCATGCGACAGGGCTGCCGCGGGGTCACGAGTCCACAGGACGGCGAGAGCTTCAAGGTCATGGCCGGTCGCTGGCACGGTCGGGAGCCGGTAAATGCCACGGACGGGCCGTTCGATGTGCCCACGCCACGCAGCCTGCTTCAGGGCGTCGTATGTCACGCCCGCTGCCTCGGCCTGTTCCACAGTCACGTACCCGTGCTGGTCAGCTGCGACCTCCCAGAGTGCATCCCAACCAGCCATGTCAGAACAGTAACATAGCGTCACTGTTCTGACAGGAACTCTTGCTCGACATCGTCACGAAAGCTGACGAAATGATAGCGGCAAGATCGGGCTAAATTACTTTGACCGGAATTTCTCCTGTCACGCCCACGACCGCCCGCTCAAGCCTGAGAACGTCCTCAACTGCTTGAGATGAGTACGACTTGCCGAACTTGAACTGCCGTCGACACGATCCGGGTGAGGCACGGTCCTCGAGTCCGACGAGACCGTGATCAGCCAAACTCACCCCCATGACTCACCAGGAACTCACGAGGACCACGCCGTGGGTCAACCCGGGCAAGGGGAAGCAGCCTGGCTGGCTGGGGGCCTGGCTGTGGCTGTTGCCGGGATCGCCATTGCAGCGACCTTGGAATTGCGGCACCTAGGCGTCGACCCTGGAGGTGACCCGTGAGGAGTCCGTCAGCAGACGCTCCGCAGCATCTCCGTGGCCGTACCAAGCAAGGCCAAGGTCCAGAACCACTCCGTTGGGCCGCCGATCTGGGATTCCTGTGACGGCCGTCCCGACACCCAGGGGCGGAGCTATGTCATCAACGCCTACCAGTTCACCAGCGCCCGCTCCACCGCAACGGTTGTCGTGGGCGGTTGCCACCAACTGATCACCCCGGCACCTCGTTTCAATAGATTGCTTGCGCCGTGCCCTCGGCGTGCCCAAACTGCCGGCGACTCACGGCCAATCGCGGGCTCAAGCGGTTGTCCACGCCCCGCTCAATCGAGCGGTCCGCCGCGGTGGATTGCCCGTACCAAGTTGGTTCCCAAGCTGACAGTGCGGGTTCGATTCCCGTCACCCGCTCCAACCGCGAAAAGCGTTGCAAAACAAGCGAATTGGGTCCAGTCCCCCAGATGGCGGCTGGCCCGTCGGCCTCAGAAAACACCGTTCGTGCAACCAACGTGCAACTAGCGGGTGCTCTCAAAACCGCGGCGGTTGCCCTCGTCGGGGCTCCGAGTGGCCTTTGTGGCGGCCTCCCGAAGTGCGCGCATGCCCGCATCGAGCGCATCCGCGATGACGTGATCTGCCTCCCGGGTCGCGTGCTGGTAGATGATTGCCGCGTTCATGCTGTCGTGACCCATCCTCGCCATGAGGTCACGCGTGCTCACCCCGGTTGCCGCCGCGAGGGTGTTCCCCGTGTGCCGCAGATCGTGAAAGTGAAGTCCCGGCGCACCGATGGCCTCGACAGCCTCAAGCCAGCCCACCAGCGGGTTGAAGTTGCTGCGCCGGATCGGAGCGCCCTTGGGTCCCGTGAAGACCAAGGCGGTCGGCTCCGGCGAGACGAAGTCAGCCAGGTGATCGGCCAGCTGTGCGACGAGTGCGCCTGGCAACGCGACTGTCCGCAGGCCCGCGCGGGACTTCGGCGGGCCGAGCACCATCCCCTGACCGCGCACCTCGGTGAAGGCTTGGCGGACACTGACGGTGCCGCGTGCCAGATCGATGTCAATACGGCGGAGAGCGGTGACCTCGCCGTACCGAAGCCTCGCGAAGGTGGTGACCATGACGAGCATCCGCTGACGTATGGGCATCAGATCGGCCAAGTCCTTGCCGAAGCCAGGCCGTACCGTCGCCGACACCGCTGCCGATGTCCGCGCGATCTGCGCCGAGCTGGGCATCGAACGGCTGGTGACGTGGGGCCACTCGGGCGGCGGCCCGCACGCGCTGGCGTGCGCCGCCCTGCTCCCGGATCTGGTGACGGCCGCCGCCGCGCTTGCTTCGCCGGCCCCGTACGACGTCGACGGCCTTGACTACTTCGCCGGCATGGACCAGGACAATGTCGATGACACCCGCGGCTGTTCCTCACCGACAAAGACGGCACTACCAGCCGGTCGTCTTGATCGACACAGGGGAGATTGTCGGGTCGGAGGCACTGATCCGGTGGCGGCATCCCACCCGTGGTCTGGTCATGCCGGCAGAGTTCATCAGGATGGCTGAGGAAACAGGCCAGATCGTCGAGCTGGGACGGTGGGTACTCGATCGTGCCTGCACGCAATGGCGCGCGTGGGCTGATCAGGGACATGCCAGCCACCGGTTGTCGGTAAACGTTTCCGCACGCCAACTGCAGGAAGCCGGTTTTGCCGACGAGGTCCGTTCGGTCCTGCTGCGCCACGACATGACGCCTGCTGCGCTTGTCCTTGAACTGACCGAAAGTATCTTCGCGCTCGATAGGCCAAAGATTCTGGACCAGCTGACCGCAATTCGGGACCTGGGTGTTCGGCTTGCAGTCGACGACTTCGGCACGGGTTACTCCAGCCTGTCCTACCTGCAGCAGTTCCCGATCGACGAGGTCAAGGTCGACAAGTCGTTCGTCGACGGCCTGGGATCGGGCAACGCCGACGACGGGGCCCTAGCGAACGCCATCGTGTCAATGGCTCATTCGCTTCGGCTCGAGGTGGTGGCCGAAGGCATTGAAAGGGTTGCTCAGCGGGACGAGCTGTGGTCCATGGGTTGCGGGCTCGGGCAGGGATATCTGTATTCCCGGCCGGTGCCACCCGAAGAACTGCTCCGTCTGCTCACCCTGGCTAAGCCGCTGGGTAACCCGTCAACAACGGGTAACCCGTCAACAACCTCCGGCGGCGCAAGAGTCTCCCGACTGCAAACACCAGCGCCAATCGTCCGCCTGCATCAGGCGTCGGTTGACGCCAGCACTCATCCCAAGTCCGCAACGCCACCCCGCGCCGCAGACTCAACCTCCAAATAGGCAGGTCACGGCTTTGTCGATTTCCAATCCCGCCTTCCGACCGGTCCAAGACGCCCGGTGGGCCGACCTCCAGCGACTACAGACCTCATCTCCTATGTACGACGCGGTGATCGAGGAAGTGAAAGGCAGGCGGATCAGGATCGGAGACCATTGGCTGGCCGACTTCGCCTCGTGCAACTACCTGGGCTTCGACCTCGAGCCAGAGATCATCGACTCTGTCGATGCCAGCATCAGGAAATGGGGAACGCACCCGAGCTGGTCACGGCTGCTGGGCAATCCCCGCATGTACATCGACATCGAGGAACGTCTCACTGAGCTTCTCGGCGCCGACGACACTCTCGTGCTACCGACGATCACCCACATTCACATGTCGGTCATTCCTGCTATCGCGGGCCGGGGAGACATCTTCCTCGACGGGCAAGCGCACCGAACCATCTATGACGGATGCATGGTCGCCAGAGGGCACGGCGCCACGCTCCGTCGGTACCCGACGGGCGATGTCGAGGCTCTCGATGCGATGCTCCGGGCCGCACCGAAGGGCAACACCAAGCTGATCTGCACGGACGGCGTCAACAGCATGACCGGTAACCCCCCCGACCTGGTGGCACTTGCCGCAGTCGCCCGCAACCACGGCGCGCTGCTGTACGTCGATGACGCGCACGGATTCGGTGTCATCGGTGAGCGCACCGAGGCCGAGACCAGCCCCTACGGAAGCAGGGGAAACTCCCTAGTCAGACATGTCGGTGAGACCTACGACGACATTATCCTCGTCGGCGGTTTCTCCAAGTCCTACTCCTCACTGCTGGCCTTCATCGCCCTGCCGACCTGGCTGAAGGACCACCTCAAGGTCGCGGCGGCTCCCTACCTGTATTCCGGACCGTCGCCGATTGCATCCTTGGCGACGGTTCTCGCCGGTTTTGACGTCAACGACAGCCGCGGTGATGACATCAGGGCGTCGCTGTATCGAAAGGCCGCGAAGGTCCTGGAGACAACCTCTGAGCTGGGCCTGTCCACACCCAACACCTCAGGACTACCGATTATCGAAGTGCCACTGCGCAACGCCGACGACATCGATGCAGTCGGACGCTTCCTGTACGAAGAGGGAATCTACGTCACCCTTGCGGCCTACCCGCTGGTGCCACGGGCCGAGGTCGGCTTCCGGGTCCAGATCACGGCAGCCAACGGCGACGACGAGATCGACGAGCTGTGCGGAACGCTGCACCGGCTTTGCGATCGGTTCCCGCTTCAGCGAATGCTCCAGCAAAGCCTTGCCTGACCTGCCGGTACGCACCACATCGCTACTGGCGCCACTGCGTCACCGGGACTTCCGGTTACTGTGGATCGGCGCCTGTGCGTCACTTGCGGGTGACGGCGTCTTCCTCATCGCATTGGCCTGGCAGGCCTACACCCTGTCGCACACACCCACGGCCTTGGCCATACTCGGAGTCTGCGCCACTGTGCCACAGCTTCTGGCGCTTCTGGGTAGCGGCATCCTCAGCGATCGGGTCGAGCGGCGGCGGATTCTGCTAGGTGCTGACCTCATACGCTTTGTGGCGGTGCTCATCGTGGCAGTCCTGGTCATGTCCGGCCAGACACGCATGTGGCAGCTGGCGGTGCTGAGCGTCGTCTACGGGCTTGGAGCCGGAGTCGCCGCCCCGGCATTCGATGCCATTATCCCAGACCTCGTCCCTGATCAGGATCTGCAGCAGGCCAACGCTCTGGACCAGTTCCTGAGACCGGCAATGCTTCGCCTTGGCGGTCCAGCGTTGGGAGGTGTGCTGATAGCCGTTGACGGTGCCGGAACCGCATTTCTCTTTGACGCCTTGACCTTCCTTGTCTCAGCTCTGTGCGTGTGGCAGATGAGAGCCCGCCCGCGAGCCGTCGATCCTTCCGATTCCGGCGAAGACCCATCGCTGTTGGCTGACGCCTTGGCAGGCGTGCGCTTCGTCAAGAGTCGAACCTGGCTGTGGGGAACCCTTGTCTCGGCAACGGTGGCGTACCTGCTGTTCATGGGTCCCACCGAGGTCCTGCTGCCATACCTGGTCAAAGAGGTGCTGCACGGCACGGCCAGCGATCTCGGCGTCATCCTCGGCGCTGGCGGTGTCGGTGCCGTCGCGGCGGCGTTGATCGTCGGCCACCTGGGTCTGCCGCGCCGACAACTGACCTTCATGTATCTCTGCTGGACCCTGTCCGCCCTGGCGGTGGCCGGTTACGGGGTGGCCACCGCAGGATGGCAGCTCATGATCATCTGCCTGGTCCTCAACGGTCTGGAGGCCGCTGGGACAGTTGCCTGGGCCACTACCAAGCAGCTCCTCGTACCCGCCGAGATGCTCGGACGGGTATCAAGCCTGGACTGGTTTATCTCCATCGCCGGACTGCCGGTGTCCTACGCGCTAACCGCGCCGGTTGCCGCTCTGATCGGCGCTCGAGCCACATTTATCGTGGCTAGCGTCCTTTCTGCGGGTGCGACTTTCGCTGCGTTGTTCCTGCCCCACATGCGCGACGCCGACGGGGCACTCACGGCGCCACGACAGCCCGCGCTGCAGAAGTTGGCAGAGTGAACCGGGCCATGCTGCAGGAGCTGCTGCGCGCCCTCTCGACAGCGTTCCAGACGAAAGACATTGAAGGCCTTCTGCGACTTTTCAGCACAACGGCCACCGTCACCTACGCAGGCTCGGAGCCAGGCGAGAAGGCAACCGGTCCGACCGAGCTTCGCCGCCTGCTGTCAGATCTGCTCGGTCGCCCGATGGCCTACTCCTTCGAGTTCCGCGACATCACCTTCAGCGAGCAAAATGAGCTGGTGTGGCTGCTTGCAGACGGTGATGGCACCCAAACCGGTGATGATGGTGCGACGGAGACGTTCCCGTACCGGCTCGCTGGGGTTCTCGCAAACGAAAGTGCGCAGTGGCGCTGGCTGCTGCTCGCCGGCTCAGAGCCAACACCGTGTTAGTCCGGAGATCTCATGACGTGGCTCGGATTCACCGCTTGACGTCAGTGTTGTCGGCCAGCTCCTGAGATCCTTGGGGCCCCACCGGGTTGCGCTGTGAGCGTCACAGGTGCTGAACCCAGAGGTTCTCTTCGGTGTAGGTGCCAGTGTCCTCGGCCCGGTTGATGTCGACCAGAGCCAGGGCGTCTGGCACGACGTACCGGCCG
Organism: Actinobacteria bacterium UBA4719; assembly: GCA_002404345.1. GTDB lineage: Bacteria > Actinomycetota > Actinomycetes > Actinomycetales > Dermatophilaceae > UBA4719. The sequence continues at coordinate 13,094 of DHJN01000035.1, forward strand.
GTCTCTGGGAACACCATGTCGGTCCAGGACTCCCACTCGGCGATGGTCCCGGTGATCACCATGGACCGCGGGGCGGGAGCAAGGACTGTGGCTCCCATACGCTGGTGGGTTCGGATCCAGGGATCGATGGACAGCCCGTCCGCGCCAGTCCAGGTGGCGTAGCTCGCCATGGCGGTCAACGGGTACCTCGGCTTCAAGGTGGGTCGTACCGGGGCGATGACATGCGACAGCCCAGCGTCGACGGCACGGTCTCACAGAGCAGTTAAGACCTTCCCGGCAAAGCCCGGCTTGGTCATGCCGTTGACAACCGCAACCGTCATGTAACTCAACGTCGTTGCCGCGATGCCGCCCTGATGGCCTTCGACGGCGCGGACCATGGTGGCGTCGTAACCGTCAGGCAGGTCCTCCACGGTGCCGTCCCAGCGAATCGCCACACCCCAGCCGCCGGCGACAACTCGATCCTCATCCAGCAGCAGCACGTCGTACTGCGGGAAGAACTCGGCGACCTGTGCTTCATATTGATTCCCCCTGGCGATCTCGCAGCGAACTTGGACCCCGGTCGCCGGATTGGCCTCTTGAGGATCAAGAGCCGCTTGCGGGAGCTGGCGATCTGCGGGAGGTGCTGCGCACCGTCCTCGACCGCCCTGAGGCTTGGGATCAACGACGCAAGGGCGCAGGGACTGAACGGTCAAGTGCAGCTGGTCACCCGTCGGGCCTAACCTCGGGATTTCATAGCGGGGCTGTGTGAGTGGGTGTTGAACGGCCGAAA
>DHJN01000048.1 GCA_002404345.1 Actinobacteria bacterium UBA4719
CCTCGCCGGCGGCCCCTGGATCCCGATCCCCGACACGGTCACCGTCGCCGGCAGCCCCCAACCCCTGACGGTCAAGACCGCGCACGCCCGCCTCGTCATCAAGTAGCAGACCGGCTCACGCGAAGAACGAGCCAACCAGGTCGACCCCGGGCGAACCTCCGGTCGGGCCGCCACATGATGTGGTGGGCCGGCGGGGACCTACGGCACCACTGGCCTGGCCAAGTTCGATCTGACGCGGCGCCTGGCGTCGATGACTACGCCATCGCAAGCAAGGCCAACCACCGGTGCCCGCTTCGCCGCCGCTTACAGGACTGTGGTGAATGGGGTGACGCTTCAGGTGCCAAGGAGCCTGGGGACTGTCGGTGGGCCGGCGTCGTTGGTCGGGTCGTCCAGCTGCCCGGCCAGTGCTGTCGCCCAGTCGAGCAACCCTGTGACGTCAACGCCATGTGGCGGTTCCTCGCCGTAGCCCGAGATGCGGTCGGCCCCACGCCTGAGCAGCACCACGGCTCCGATCTTGTTCCCGCGAAGGGCATGGGTCAGGCCGACGGCCAGCTGGGCCAGACCCTGCCACAAGTCACGCTCGCCTTCCGGAGCTGCCTTCCAGGTGGCCTCCAGAACCTCGTGGGCGTGGAACGGACGCGTTTCGTCCAGTAGTCGCTGAGCTTCGATCAGAGCTTCGCGCGGCGCCAGGACGAGATCGTCGGGCACACCCGCAACTCCGGAGACTCCGCGGGGAAGGGGGCGGCCAAGTGCGTCCCGGGCGCGGGCGTTGCGCGGCCGACCAGTCTTGTCACGTTCTCTATCGACACTCATTCGGGGTCCGGACTCCCTGAGTCAAGGAGCCGGACGAAGCCCGCCTCGTCGAGGACGCGCAGCCCCAGCTCGATCGCCTTGGCCTCCTTGGAACCGGCGTTCTCCCCCACCACGACGTAGTCGGTCTTCTTCGACACCGTCCCGGCCGCCTTCCCGCCGCGGGACAGGACCGCCTCCTTGGCCTCGTCGCGCGAGAAGCCCTCAAGCGAGCCAGTTACCACGATCGTCAGTCCGGCCAGAGTCCTGGGCCGTGACTTATCGACCTCATCGGCCATCCGCACCCCGGCAGCGGCCCATTTGTCGACGATCGCTACGTGCCAGTCCACGGCGAACCACTCCTGGACAGACTCGGCAATCACCGGGCCGACGCCCTCCACGCCCGAGAGCTCCTCCAGCGACGCGGCGCGGATTGCGTCCATCGAGCCGAAGTACCCGGCCAGCGCGCGGGCCGCCGTCGGTCCGACATGCCGGATCGACAGCGCCACGAGCACACGCCACAGCGGCTGCTCCTTCGCTGCCGCCAGGTTGGCGATCAGCTTGGCGCCGTTGGCCGAGAGCACCCGGCCGTGGACGACGGTGTCCTCCGGATCCGTCTTCTTGGCGGCGCGGGTGTAGAGCGGCACGGTGATGAGCCGCGCCACTGCAGCTTTGGTGTCACCAGCTTTGGTGTCACCAACCTTGGTGTCGCCGTCCGCTGCGGGTGCCAGGTCGAACAGGTCGCCCTCGTCCACCAGGACCCGGGCCTCGAGCAGCGCGATGGCGCCCTCCCAACCGAGGGCCTCGATGTCAAAGGCGCTACGGGAGGCGAGGGCGAACAACCGCTCGCGCAGCTGGGCGGGACAGTACCGGGAGTTGGGGCAACGGATGTCCTTGTCGCCCTCCTTCTGCGCAGCCAGCTCGGTGCCGCAGTCGGGGCAGTGCGTCGGCATCTCAAAGGCTCGCTCGGACCCGTCGCGCAGGTCGACAACCGGCCCGACGATCTCGGGGATCACGTCGCCGGCCTTGCGCAGGACGACGGTGTCGCCGATCAGCACGCCCTTGCGGACGACCTCGAACGCGTTGTGCAACGTGGCCATCTCGACCGTGGAGCCGGCCACCTTCACCGGCTTCATCACCCCGAACGGCGTCACTCGCCCGGTCCGACCGACGTTGACCCGGATGTCCAGGAGCTTCGTGGTGACCTCCTCGGGTGGGTACTTGTACGCGATGGCCCAGCGCGGCGCTCGTGAGGTCGATCCGAGACGGCGCTGGACCGCCACCTCGTCGATCTTGATGACGATACCGTCAAGCTCGTGCTCGACCGAGTGCCGATGCTCGCCGTAGTGGTCGATGTAGGCCTGCGTGGCCGTGACATCGTCGAGCACCTGGTAGTGGCTGGAGACCGGCAGGCCCCAGTCGCGCAGCACGGCATACGACTGGCTCTGGCGGTCCATCGCGAAGCCCTCCCGCGCACCGATCCCGTGGACGAGCATCCGCAGCGGACGGGTGGCGGTGACGCGAGGGTCCTTCTGCCGCAACGATCCCGCGGCGGCGTTGCGGGGGTTGGCGAACGGCGGCTTGCCCGCCTGGACGAGCACGGCGTTCAGCTCGGCGAACGCCTCGACGGGGAAGAACACCTCGCCCCGGATCTCGATGCTCTCGGGGTGGTCGGACTGATCAGACCTCGTGAGCTGGTGCGGGAGGCCCTTGATCGTGCGCACGTTGTTCGTGACGTCCTCACCGGTGCGACCGTCGCCGCGGGTCGCTGCCCGGACCAGCCGACCGCGTTCGTAGAGCAGGTTGATGGCCAGGCCGTCGATCTTGAGCTCACACAGATAGTGGTATGCCGTGCCGCCTGAATCCGACGCTACGTCGCGCTCGACGCGCGCAGCCCAGGCCGCGAGCTCCTGCGCGCTGAAAGCGTTGTCCAGGCTGAGCATCCGCTCGAGGTGGTCGACCGGGGCGAAGTCGGTGGAGAATGCCGCGCCGACCTGCTGAGTCGGGCTGTCGGGAGTGCGCAGCTCGGCGTACCGGTCCTCCAGGGCGATCAGCTCACGGACAAGCGCGTCGTACTCACCGTCGCTGATGGTCGGCGCATCCCTCACGTAGTAGCTGAACTGGTGTCCGCGAACCTGCTCGGCAAGTTCGGTCCACTCGTGGCGGACGTCAGCGGGAACGTCTGTCGGGAGGTCGGTCACAAGCCACATCCTGCCGCACATCGGCGAGGGTTCACCGTCGGCTGGGACGCCCGATCAACAGGGCGGCCACCAGAACCACGACGGCACCGGCGAACTGGGGCCACTGCAGCCGTTCCTGGAGCACCAGGACGCCGAGAGCCACCGAGACCACCGGGATCAGGTAGGTGACCGAAGCGGCGACAGGTGGGACCGGCCGCGCGCATGACGTCGTACTGGAAGGACATCGCGATACCGGGTGCCGATGCCGGCGAGCGCCGAGCTGACTCGCACCTCCCCCAGCGCGAAAAGGCTGAACGGCAGGCTCCCGAGGAGGAAGCCGGTCACCATCAGGTGTCCCCAGCTGCGCCGGCCCCGCGGCAGCCGACCCCGCGAGGCCGTCAGCAGGAGCAGCAGAACGGCCGCGCCACTGAAGATGCGCAGTCGGAGATCTGTAGCGGCGCAAGGGATCTCAGGCCGATCTTCATCAGCAGGAAGCTCGAACCCCAGATGAATGCCAGCGCGATGAACTTGACCTGCCAGGGTGCCCGGGTGACCTTCATCGCGTGGGGCACGGCGGGAGCAGCGTCTCTGGTCGTGGCGGTCATCTGGTCGTGGCGTTCATCTGGTCGTGGCGTTCATCTGGTCGTGGCGGTCAATCGATGGTCAGCTTTCTGCGGTCTCGGTCAACGCGTAGGCCGCGTCCACGGCCAGTCGTTGAACGCTGCGGGCACCTGAAGGTGTGAGACCGGCCAGACCGCAGGCGGGCGTGAGGGTCACGCGGGAAAGGTCCGACAGGGGCAGGCCGACGCGCCGCCACGCTTCGACCAGTGGGCCGATGACCTCGGCGACCTTGGCGACCTTGACGACCTTGACGACCTTGGCGACGCTGTTGTCGGTGTTATGGGTGGGGACCACGCCGGCCCACAGGTCCACGCCGGACTCGACGGTGGCGGCGACGGACTCCCAGCCCTTGGGGTCCAACAGGGTGGTGTCCAGGGACACAGCCTTGACCCCGGTGTTCCGTAGCAGCGCCAGCGGCACGTCCGATGCGCAGCAGTGCAGGACGGTATGCCGGTCGCCGGCGGCCGCGACGACGTCGCGCAGTCCTTCGGCCGCGACGGTCGGGTCGATCGCGCGGATCCGGCCGAAACCCGATGCGGTGGGCAGTCGTCCCGCCAGGACCGACGGCAGACCCGGTTCGTCGATCTGGACTACGAGGTTCGCCTTCGGGACGAACCGGGCGATCTCGCCCAGATGAGCGCGCAGCCCCTCCGCCAGCGAGGAGATCACGTCGCGGGTGGCGCCGACATCGACCACCGAACGCTCGCCGCGGTGCAGCCAGATCGACGAGGCGAGGGTCCAGGGCCCGGCGATCTGCACCTTGAGGTCGCCGTCGTAGCCGTCGAAGGCCTCGGCCAGCTCGTCCAGGTCCTCGCGAAGCAGCGCCGACGTGCGATGTGAGTCACGCCCGGGTCGATCAACGAAACGCCACCCCATCGGTTGCAGATCGACCGCCAGATCGGCCAGCAGACCGGCGCCCCGACCGATCAGGTCGGCTCCTGGACCGCGCGCGGGAAGCTCTGGGAGATACGGCAGTCCGTCCTCACCGAGCAGGTCGCGTACCGCGGACACCGCCCGGCGCACGTCGGTATCCGGCCACGACCCGATCCCGCTGGCAATGCTCACCTCCAGACCCTAACCGGCGGCTGGCGGCCCGTCGGTCGCTGCCCTGCTCGTGACGGCCGTGCCTGTTGTGGCCGTGCCCGATGTGGCCGTGCCTGCTATGGCCGTGCCTGTTGCTGCCCTACTGGTTGTGGCCCTGGCGATCGTGGCGGATCCGACCACCCGGGTTCCGTCGTACAGGACCACGGACTGGCCCGGCGCCACGCCGCGGATACGACGCTGAAGGCGCACCTCGACCTGCTCCCCGTCGGCCCAGGCCGTGGCAGGGATCTCCTCGCCGTGCGCCCGAACCTGTGCGCCCACAGACACCACACCCTCCGGCGCCGGACCGCACCACCGGGCATGGTCCCCGGTGATCGCGTCGACACCGAGGAGCTCGCCGGTGCCGACCACGACGGTGTTGGTCCTGGGCTGCACCTCGACGACGTAACGGGGTTCCCCACCTGCGGCGGGCTCGCTGAGGTGCAGACCGCGGCGCTGCCCGACGGTGAACGCATAGGCGCCGCCGTGCTCCCCCACCTTGGTGCCATCGGCGTCGACGATGTCGCCGGACTGCTCGCCGAGGCGGTCGGTCAGCCACTTGCTGGTGTTGCCGTCGGGGATGAAACAGATGTCGTGGCTGTCGGGCTTGGCCGCGACATAGAACCCCCGCGCCGCGGCCTCCTCGCGGATCTGCGGCTTGGCCGTGTCACCCAGCGGGAAGAACGACCGGGCCAGCTGGTCCTCGTTGAGCACCCCCAGCACGTAGGACTGGTCCTTGCCCATGTCGACGGCTCGATGCAGCTCCCTTGCGCCGGACGCACGCACGACGATCTGGGCGTAGTGGCCGGTCGCCACGGCGTCGAAGCCCAGCGCCAGCGCCTTGTCCAGCAGCGCCGCGAACTTGATCGTCTCGTTGCACCGCAGGCAGGGGTTGGGTGTGCGACCGGCGGAGTACTCGGCGATGAAGTTCTCGACCACGTCGTTCTTGAACCGCGCCGCCATGTCCCAGACGTAGAACGGGATCCTGAGCATGTCGGCTACCCGTCGGGCATCAGCGGCGTCCTCGATGGTGCAGCAGCCGCGCGCGCTCTCGCGCAAGGTGGCGGCGTTCTGGCTCAGAGCGAGATGCACACCGACGACCTCGTGGCCGGCCTCAAGCATGCGTGCCGCGGCAACCGCCGAGTCGACGCCACCGCTCATCGCGGCAACGACACGCATCAGCGCGTCTGCTTCGTACTCGACTGCTCCGTACTCGACTGCTCCGTAGTCGACTGCTCCGTGCTGGTGGCCACCTGCGCCCTTTGCGCCCGCTCGACCGCCGCCGGCAGCGCCGCGAGGAACGAGTCGACGTCGGCCTCGGTGGAGGTGTGTCCGAGGGTGAGTCGCAGGGCGCCACGGGCCTGTTGCTCCGGCATACCCATGGCCAGCAGGACGTGGCTGGGCTGCGGCACGCCGGCCTGGCAGGCCGAGCCGGTGGAGCACTGGACCCCAGCGGCGTCCAGCAGATAGAGGAGGGAGTCACCGTCGCAACCGGGAACGAGCAGGTGGGCATTGCCCGGCAGGCGCCGTATGCCGTCGCCGGGCTCCCAGTCGCCGGTCACCACGACTCCGAAGCCGGAATCCCGGGCACCGCGAATCAGCTTGTCGCGCAAGCCAACCAGCCGCGCCGCGCCCGCCGCCCGGTTGGCCACGGCGTGGCGCATAGCCACGGCATAACCGCTGATCGCCGGGACGTCCAGGGTGCCACTGCGCACCTGACGCTCCTGCCCTCCGCCGTGCGTCAACGGCACGAGGGTGGCATCGCGTCGAGCCAGCAGCGCACCCACACCCTGCGGACCACCGATCTTGTGGGCGCTGATGCTCATCAGGTCGAGCCCGCTGCTGGCGAAGTCGACCTCGACCTGCCCGACGGCCTGGACGGCATCGCTGTGCACCGGAATGCCGAACTCATGGGCCACGGCCGCGATCTCGGCAATCGGCTGCACNNTTGTTGGCCCACATCACGCTGACCAGCGCGACCGAGTCGGGGTCGGCCTCGATGGCCGCACGCACCGTCTCGGGGTGGACCCGGCCGACCTGGTCGACCTCGAGCCAGGTGACCTTGGCGCCCTCATGCGCTTCGAGGAAGTCGACACAGTCCATCACGGCGTGGTGCTCGACCCCGCTGACCAGAAGTCGCACACGTCGAGGATCCGCGTCCCGTCGGGCCCAGAAGGTGCCCTTGATGGCCAGGTTGTCGGACTCCGTACCACCGGAGGTGAACATCACCTCGGAGGGGCGGGCCCCGATGGCCAAGGCAATGGCCTCGCGCGACTCCTCAACCACCCGACGGCCGCGACGACCCGACGTGTGCAGGGAGGAGGCGTTGCCGACCGTCGCCATCTGCGCGGTCATCGCCTCGATCACCTCAGGAAGTATCGGCGTGGTCGCCGCATGGTCGAGGTAGACAAAGGAGTCACTCACCCACCGAGTCTACGGGGGAGACCGTCCCTGCCGGACAACACGATGCCGGACAGCACGACGCCCGGCCCCCATCTCGGGGGCCGGGCGGTGCAGGAATGCCGTGTGGTCGTGTGGGGCCCGGCTCGTTCAGCCCTTCGCGGTCTTGACCGCTTCGGTGGCCTGCGGAAGGACCTTGAACAGGTCACCGACGACGCCGAAGTCGACCAGCTCGAAGATGGGGGCCTCGTCGTCCTTGTTGATCGCGATGATCGTCTTGGACGTCTGCATGCCGGCCCGGTGCTGGATCGCGCCGGAGATGCCCGCCGCGACATAGAGCTGCGGGGAGACCTGCTTGCCGGTCTGGCCCACCTGGTTGGTGTGCGGATACCACCCTGCGTCAACGGCAGCCCGCGAAGCTCCGACAGCGGCGCCGAGGGCGTCGGCGAACTCCTCGACCTTGGAGAAGTCACCGGCGGTGCCGCGACCACCGGAGACCACGATCGCGGCCTCGGTCAGCTCGGGACGGCCCGAGGCAGCCCTGGGCTGACGGTCGGTGATCCGGGCCGCCTTGGCACCCTGCGAGATCGAGACCTCGATGACCTCCTCGACCGCGGCACCCGAAACCGCTTCCGGCGCAGCCGAGTTCGGCTTGACCGTCACGATTGGCGTGCCCTTGGTGACCGTCGCCTGCACGGTGAAGCCACCCGCGAATACGGACTGGGTCGTGCGCACGGCGCCACCCTCACCGGCCTGCACGTCGAAGGCGTCGGTGATCAGACCGGACTCGGTCTTGATCGCCAGGCGTGCCGCGATCTCCTTGCCCTCGGCGGACGAGGAGATCAGGACCGCGGCGGGCGCCGCGGAGGCGACGAGCTGCGCGAGCACCTCGGCCTTGGGCGCCACGAGGTAGTCGGTGACATCGGCGGACTCCACCCGGTAGATCTTCTCGGCGCCGTACTGTGCCAGGGCCTCCTTGGCGGCGTCGAACCCTGCACCAATGAGAACCGCGGACGGCTCGCCGAGGCGGCGGGCGATCGTCAGCAGCTCGAAAGTGGTCTTGCGGACCGCACCGTCGACGTGGTCGACCAGAACGAGAACTTCAGCCATTGTGCGTAACTCCTACGTCTGTCTGTTCGGGTGAGCAGACTGGTCGGGTGAGCAGACTGTTCGAGTGAGCAGACCGGTCGGATGAGCAGACCGGTCGGGTCAGACGAACTTCTGTGCGGACAGGAACTCTGCGAGCTTGGTGCCGCCGTCACCCTCATCGGTCACGATCTGGCCCTGCGCGCGCGGCGGGCGCTTGGCGAAGGACTCGACCTTGGTCCAGGCCGCGGCCAAGCCCACCGAGCCGGCGTCCAGGCCAAGATCGGTCAGCGACCAGGTCTCGACCGGCTTCTTCTTGGCGGCCATGATGCCCTTGAAAGACGGGTAGCGCGGCTCGTTGATCTGGTCGGTCACCGAGACCAGCGCCGGCAGGGAAGCCGCGATGGTCTCCGAGGCCACATCACCGTCACGACGAATGGTGACGGTGCCACCCTCGACGGTCAGCTCGGCGGCCAGGGTCACCTGGGGCAGACCCAGACGCTCGGCGAGCATGGCCGGAACGACGCCCATCGTCCCATCGGTGGACGCCATGCCGGTCAGGATCAGGTCCGTGCTGTGGAGGCTACCGATCTTCTTGATGGCTTCGGCCAGGATCAGCGAGGTGGCCACGGCGTCGGACCCGTGAATCGCCTCGTCGTTGACGTGCACCCCCGCGTGAGCACCCATCTGCAGCGACTTCTTGATGGCATCGGCAGCCTCGTCGGGGCCGACGGTCAGGACCGTGACCCTGCTCTCATCGGCTCCATCGGCTCCGCCCGCGGCACTCTCGGCCAGCTTGAGGCCGGCCTCGACCGCGTACTCGTCGAGCTCCGAGAGCAGACCGTCAACGCCCAGTCGATCGGTGGTGTTATCCGACTCGTTGAATGTACGGTCCGACTGGGCGTCGGGCACGTACTTGACACAGACGACGATGTTCATCGCTGGCGGTCCTCTTCCGTAGGGGGTGTGCTTTCGCAGGTGGGGTGCTTATGTTTCGGGACAAGTGTGATTATTGGACATCCTGACAGCCCGGACCGCCGGAGCGAAACGCTGGCGGACCGTGATGCTCAGCACCCTTCCTTCCCGAGGGTGATCCGAGCCAGACCTAGCGGCCTTCGAACTGCGCCTTGCCCGGACCATGCTCGACGAACGAGGCCATGCCGATCTCACGGTCACGGGTCGCGAAGACTCCGGCGAACTGCATCCGCTCGATCTCCAGACCCGTCTCGAGATCGACCTCGAGGCCTCGGTCGATGGCCTCCTTGGCCGCGCGGATGGCGTATGCCGGACCACCCACGTAACGCTCGACGCGTCGACGCGCCGCGGCGTAGACGTCCTCAGGTGCCACGACCTCGTCCACCAGACCGATCCGCAGGGCCTCCTCGGCCGAGACGAAGCGTCCGGTGAAGATGATGTCCTTGGCGCGGGCGGGACCGATCAGCCGCGACAGTCGTTGGGTGCCACCGGCGCCCGGGATGACCCCGAGCAGCACCTCGGGCTGGCCGAGCCTGGCGTTGTCGGCGGCAACCCGGAAGTCGCAGGCCAGGCTGAGCTCACAGCCACCGCCGAGCGCGTAGCCGGTGATGGCGGCCACGGTGGGCTTCGGAATCCGGGCGATCGCGGTGAAGGCAGCCTGCAACGCCACGGAGCGGTCGACCATGTCCGTGTAGGACATGGGCTGCATCTCCTTGATGTCAGCGCCGGCCGCGAAGACCTTCTCGCCGCCGTAGATGATGACCGCTGAGACGTCGCGCCGCGCGGTCGCCTCGGCGGCGGCGACGGTCAGGGCGTCCTGGATCTCAAAGTTCAGCGCGTTCATAGGCGGTCGATCCAGACGGATGGTGCCGACACCACCCTCGACCTGGAATCGGACGATGTCGCTCATGACTGCTCCGTTCCGGTGCCCTCGTCCTGCGTGCCGCCCATGATCGTCTCGTGCCACATGTGGACCGCGGACAGGACCAGCTGGGTCGTGACCACCAGCAATGCCTTGACGTCAGTCTCCGGTGCGACGACGTGCTCGCCGGTCACGACGAGGGTCCCGTTCGCGATACCGGCCTTGACCACATTGAGGCGCAGGGTCAGCTCGTTGCACGCCATGAGCTGGGTCAGGGCGTCCTGCGGCACCTCCGGGCCGACCTGCCACTGCCCGAAGACGCGCATGATGGTGAAGTCGCCTTCCATGCAGCGCACGAACAGCTGCTGGTCCTGGACCGTGAAGGCAACGTCGCCGTCCTCGTCGATGTTGGGCTCGAAACCCTCGTCGATCAAGGCGTCGAGCACACGTCCGCGAAGGGGGTGCGCGCTGGGCGGTGGCGGGAAGTTCGGCAGCGAAGTCGGATCGGTCATGTGCCTAACGTAACGACTGCCTACTCTTGCTGCCATGGGCCCCTCTCGTGATCTTCCTCCCACGCTCGGGGCCACGGTGACCCGCGATGGTGTGGACTTCGCGATCTATGCCGGGCACGCGGACGCGGTGGAGATCTGCCTCTTCGAGCCCGGCGACCCGGCCGGGGCCAGTGAGCGCAGGATCACGTTGTCGAACCACGCCCACGGGACGTGGTTCGACTCGGTTCCCGGGATCGGCGCCGGAGCGCGGTATGCCGTGCGGGCGCACGGCCCGTGGCTGCCGTCTGCGGGCCTGCGCTACAACGCCGACAAGCTGCTGCTGGACCCCTACGCCCGGGCGATCGAGGGCCGGGTGACCTGGCGCCCCGAGGTGTTCGGCCATGAGGTGGATGCTCAGCTGCACGGCGACCCCGACGTCAGGGACGAACGCAACAACGCGGCATACGTGCCGAGGGCCGTTGTCGTCGACGACCGCTTCGACTGGGGAGACGACGCCCCGCCCAAGATCCCGTGGGCGCAGACGGTCATCTACGAGACGCACGTGCGCAACCTCACCAAGCGCCACCCCGGGATCCCGCAGCCTTTGCGCGGGACGTATGCCGCGATGGCGCACCCCACCACCATCGCGCACCTGCACGATCTGGGCGCGACATCGGTGGAGCTGCTACCGGTCCACGCGTTCAGCCACGAGCCCGAGCTGGTGCAACGAGGACTCGTGAACCATTGGGGTTACAACACTTTGGGGTTCTGCGCACCCCAGGGCGCGTATGCCGCGTCCGGCGACCCCCAGGGCCAGCTCGACGAGTTCAAGGACATGGTGAAGGAGCTGCACGCAGCCAGGATCGAGGTGATCCTCGACGTCGTCTACAACCACACCTGCGAGCAGGCCCGGGATGGTGCGACGCTCTCCTGGCGGGGCTTGGACAACCGCGCCTACTACCGCCTGGACGAGCGCGGACGTGACATCGACGTCACGGGATGCGGCAACACCCTCGACCTACGTCACCCGATGGTTGCCCGGATGGTGCTGGACTCCCTGCGGTACTGGGTTGAGCATTGCCATGTCGACGGCTTCCGGTTCGACCTGGCGGTGGCGCTCGGACGTGGCCGCGACGACGGGTACGACCCGGACCACCCGTTCCTGGTCGCGCTGCGAATCGACCCGGTGCTCTCGCGGGTCAAGCTGATCGCCGAACCGTGGGACCTCGGGGTGCACGGTTGGCGCACCGGCCAGTTCCCACCGCCCTTCGCCGAGTGGAATGACCACTTCCGTGACGGGGTGCGCACGTTCTGGCTGCGGGACCTCGAGCGCACGACCCGCGGGGAGCCGGGTCACGGGGTGCGTGAGCTGGCGACGCGACTTGCCGGCTCGCGAGACCTGTTCGGTGCCCACGACCGTGGCCCGATCGCGTCGATCAACTACGTCGCGTCGCACGACGGACTCACCCTGGCCGACACGACCACCTATTCACACAAGCACAACGGCGCCAACGGCGAGGGCAACCGCGATGGCCAGGATGACAACCGGTCGTGGAACCACGGGGTCGAGGGGCCCGGCAGACCCGACGGACCCGACGGACCCGACACGGTCGCGTCGATTCAAGCCGCCCGGCGACGCTCGATCCGTAACCTGCTGGCCACGCAGCTGTTGGCCAGCGGCGTGCCGATGATCAACGGAGGCGACGAGCTCGGACGTTCTCAGGGGGGCAACAACAACGCCTACTGCCAGGACAATGACGTCTCGTGGTTCGACTGGGATCTCGAGCCGTGGCAGGGCGACCTGTTGGCGACGACGCGCTTCCTTACCCGACTCAGAGCGACCAGTCCCGTTCTGGGACAACGGACCTTCTTCACCGGGCGCCCCGCGCACCAGGACGGGCTGCCCGACCTCCAGTGGTTCGCGGCGGACGGCAAGCCGATGCGGCACGGCACGTGGAACGACCCGCACACCCGGACACTGATGATGTTCCTCGACGGCACAGAGGTCGACCGCACCGAGGTCGACGGCACCGAGGTCAACGGCACCGAGGTCAACGGCACCGAGGTCGACGGCACCGAGGTCGACGGAGAGTCGCTGCTGCTGGTCTTTCATGGCGGCGCCCGGGACGTCGAGGTAACCCTGCCGGCACAGGGCGAGGGCGCGGCATACCGGTTGGTCTGGGACAGCGCCTGGGAGCGCCCGCTGGAGTCCTCGGACCTGGTAGACGCTGGACCCCTCGCCATCACCGCGGCGTCGATCCGGGTCTACCGCGTCGTTGGCGCACGGATCAGGCGTTGACGACCAGGCCCATCTCCGCCGCGTTCGCCATCCCGGCGTGCTTGGGCAGGATCCGAACCGTGTAGCCGAAGGCGCCGGTCCGGGTCGGCACGATGTTCCCCTCGAAGCGGTGTTGACCACCCTCGTACGACTCGGCGAAGGCCAACGGCGCCGTCTCGATGTCTCGCAGGTCGTCGGACTCCGAGGCGCGACCGTGCACCACCTGCACCTCGACGTCGTCGGGGTCAAGGTCACCCAGGGACACGAACGCGCGCACCTGAAGCGTGTCGCCGACCTGCGGCGAGTCCGAGACACCTGAGGAGTCAACGTGATCCACCCGCACACCGACCCAACCGGCCCGGACCTTGGCCTTGTATGCCGCGAGGTCGCGCGCACCTGCCCACGTTGACCCGTCCATGGCCCAGCCGGCCCGGGCCGCGGGGCCGTAGAGCTCGGTGGTGTAGTCCCGAACCTGGCGGGACGCCAGCACCTTCGGACCCAGCGTGGACAAGGTGTGCTTGATCATCGACAGCCAGCGTTGGGGCAGCCCCTCGTCGTCGGCGTCGTAGAACCGGGGTGCCACGGAGCCCTCGATGAGGTCGTAGAGCGCGGCCGCCTCGAGGTCGTCGCGGCGGTCCGCATCCTCGACGCCGTCAGCGGTGGGGATGGCCCAGCCGTTCTCGCCGTCGTACCACTCGTCCCACCAGCCGTCGAGGATCGAGAGATTGAGCCCACCGTTGAGCGCGGACTTCATCCCGGACGTACCGCACGCCTCGAACGGGCGCAGCGGGTTGTTCAGCCAGACGTCACAGCCCGGATAGAGATACTTCGCCATCGCGATGTCGTAGTTCGGCAGGAAGACGATCCGGTGACGCACCGCAGGGTCGTCCGCGAACCTCACCATCTGCTGGATGAGCTTCTTGCCGGTCTCGTCGGCCGGGTGGCTCTTGCCCGCGATGACGAGCTGAACCGGACGCTTCGGGTCCAGCAGGATCTTTTTCAGGCGTGCGGGGTCGCGCAGCATGAGGGTGAGCCGCTTGTACGTCGGGACCCGGCGGGCAAATCCGATGGTGAGCACGTCGGGATCCAGGATGTCCTCGATCCAGCCGAGCTCGGCGGGGCTGGCGCCACGCTTGAGCCAGCTCGACCTCATCCGGCGACGTGCCTCGACGATCAGCTGCTCGCGCAGGACTCGCTTGGTGGCCCAGATCTCGTCACCGGGGATGCCGGTGATGCGTGCCCACACATCGTGATCGGCAACCTCAGTGGGGCCCAGATGCCTGGCTGCGAGCTCGTAGACCTTGCGGTCGACCCAGGTCGGGGAGTGAACACCGTTGGTGATACTCGTGATCGGGACCTCGGCGTCGTCGAACCCCGGCCAGAGACCATCGAACATCTGACGGCTGACGACGCCGTGCAGCTTGGAGACGCCATTGGCCCGCTGCGCCAGGCGCAGTCCCATGACCGCCATGTTGAACATGCCGGCCTCGCCACCGGGGTAGTTCTCGGCACCGAGCGCCAGCAGGCTCTCGACGGGCACGCCGGCGATGGCGTTGTCGCCACCGAAGTACAGCTTGATCTGGTCGGCACCGAAACGGTCGATGCCCGCCGGGACCGGGGTGTGCGTGGTGAAGACCGTGCCCGCGCGGACCGCCTCGAGCGCCTCGTCAAAAGTCAGTGCGTTCATGTCCTGCGCGCTAGTCAGCTCGCGCATCCGCTCGACGCCCAGGAAGCCGGCGTGACCCTCGTTGGTGTGGAAGACGTCCGGAGCCGGCGCGCCGGTCAGTCGTGACCACAGGCGCAGTGCCCGGACTCCGCCGACGCCGAGCAGCAGCTCCTGCTGTAGGCGCAGCTCGCCCGTGCCGCCGTACAGCCGGTCGGTGACCCCGCGGGCTCCTTCGTCGTTGTCCTGGACGGCGGAGTCGAGCAGCAGCAGGGGAACCCGGCCCACCTGGGCCTTCCACACGTGGGCACGGAGCACCCGGCCGCCGGGAAGGTCGATCGTGATGGAGCAGGGCGTTCCGTCGGCCTCCCGCAGCAGTGCCAGAGGCAGGTCGTCCGGGTCGAGGACCGGGTAGGTCTCCTGCTGCCAGCCGTCGCGATTCAGCGACTGCTTGAAGTAGCCGGTCTGGTAGAAGAGGCCAACGCCGACCACGGGCACACCCAGATCCGAAGCGGACTTGAGGTGGTCCCCCGCGAGGATGCCCAGTCCACCGGAGTACTGCGGCAGCACCTCGGTGATACCGAACTCGGGGCTGAAGTAGGCGATCGAGGCGGGAGCACCACCCTCGACCCCAGCAGCCCAGTTCTGGTACCAGCGCGGCTTGCTCAGGTACGTCGCCAGATCGTGGGCCGCCGCGTGAACTCTGGCCACGAAGACCTCGTTCGAGGCCAGGCTCTGGAGCTCATTGGCCGACAGCGCGGAAAGCATGGCCACCGGGTCCTGGTGGACCGCGGCCCAGCGCTGCGGGTCGATCTCGGAGAACACGTCCCGCGTGGCGGGATGCCAGGACCAGCGCAGGTTGCTGGCGAGCTCTCCCAACGCGGCGATCGGCTCAGGAAGGACGGTGCGGACACTGAAGCGACGGATGGCTTTCACCGTTGCAGATCTTAGACGACCCCTGAGGCTGGACGACGCCTGACCTCCGGACGAGCCGGCGACACCGTCGCCGGGACGCGCCGCCCGGGGGAACGAGTAGCCTCGGGCGGGTGACAGCGAGCCCTCTACCCCCTGCTGCCCCCCGCACGCTCGGACGTATTCCGGTCCTTCAGGTCACCCCCTGCGTCGAGCACGGCGCGTTCCCTGCCAAGGCCGTGGTGGGCGAGCCGTTCGAGGTGACCGCCACGGTCTTTCGCGAGGGGCACGACGCCGTCAATGCGACGGTGGTCCTGACCGACCCCGACGGCGGCGAACAACACGTACCGATGACGCTGGTCAACCCCGGACTCGACCACTGGTCGGCCACGATCAGCGCAGACCGGACCGGGCAGTGGTCCTACCGGGTTGAGGGCTGGTCGGACCCCTACGGCACCTGGGCGCACGATGCGACCATCAAGATCACGGCGGACGTGGACACCGAGCTGATGCTCGAGGAGGGCGCGCTGGTTCTCGAGCAGGCGCTGGCCGGGTCCGCCCGCACGGCCACCCAGGCCGAACCGCTTGAGCACGCAATCGTGGCGCTGCGGGACGCGACCCGCCCGGCGCAAGCCCGTCTCAAGCCAGGGATCGCCCGCGAGGTTCGGGCCGAGATGGCGCGCCGCCCCTTGCGTGACCACGTGAGCCCCAGCCCGGCATACCCATTGCTGGTGGAACGCGAGCTCGCCCTGTATGGCGCGTGGTACGAGATCTTCCCGCGCTCCGAGGGAGCGACGCGGGACCCCCGGACCGGGCTGTGGACCTCCGGGACGTTGGTGACCGCGGCGCGGCGCCTGCCGGCCATCGCGGACATGGGCTTCGACGTCGTCTACCTGACCCCGGTCCACCCGATCGGTGCGATCAACCGCAAGGGCCCCAACAACACGCCGAACGCCGGACCGCTGGACCCCGGCTCCCCCTATGCGATCGGCTCGGTCGACGGTGGCCACGATGCCATCGCGCCCGAGCTGGGGACGTTCGCAGACTTCGACTCCTTTGTGGCAGAGGCGAATCGGCTCGGTCTCGAGGTCGCGCTCGACCTTGCCCTGCAGTGTGCGCCGGATCACCCATGGGTCGCGGCTCACCCGGAGTGGTTCACCACGAGGGCCGACGGGACCATCGCCTATGCGGAGAACCCGCCGAAGAAGTA
>DHJN01000222.1:0-19023 GCA_002404345.1 Actinobacteria bacterium UBA4719
GGCCTCGAGGCGATCGAGTCCACGCAGGCCGAGGTCGACCGCGTCGTCGAGCTGGTTCTTTCCCATGCGCGCACGCGACCGGGCGAGTCGCTCGGCGTCATTGCGCTCGGCATGAAGCATGCGACCCGGATCGATGACGCGCTGCGCGTCGCCCTGACCGACGGCGTCGACCTCGGCGTCGGCGACTTCTTCGACGAGGACCGCACCGAGCGGTTCTTCGTCAAGAACCTCGAGCGGGTCCAGGGCGACGAGCGCGACGCGGTCATCCTCTCGATCGGCTACGGCAAGACCCCCCACGGCCGCGTGCTGTACCGCTTCGGACCGCTCAACCTCGAGGGTGGCGAGCGCCGCCTCAACGTCGCGATCACCCGCGCTCGCCGCAGGATGACCGTCGTCTCCTCCTTCACCGCCGCTGATCTTGACCCCACGCGGCTCAAGGCCCGGGGCGCGCTCATGCTGCGGGACTTCCTTTCGTATGCCGCCGAAGGCGGCAGCAAGCCCGCGTCGGATGGCGCGGTCCAGGCTGTGGCGTCGAAGGCGTCGAAGGCGTCGAAGGCATCGAGGGCGTCGCTGGACCCGCTGGTCGCCGACCTGGCGTCCCGGCTGCGGGCACTGGGTCTGGTCGTACACGCCGGCTACGGCACGTCGGCTCAGCGCCTCGATCTCGCCGTCGAGGACCCTCGCCGGCGCGGCCGGGTCCTGGTGGCGGTCGAGACTGACGGCCCGCGCTACGCCGCGATGTCGAGCACACGCGATCGCGACCGGTTGCGGGTCGAGCAGCTTCGCCGTCTCGGATGGGAGCACGTGCGCGTCTGGACCACCGACCTGTTCCGCGACCCGGCGCGCGACGTGGCTCGGGTCAGTGCTGCGGTCCGCTCCGCTTCGGCGGCCTACCAAAGCGACACCAAACCGGCAGACACCAATCAGGCCGACCCCAAACGTCACGTTGCTCCGTCGAGGTCCAAGCCCGAGCAGTCCCGCGATGACACCGATGCCGGATGGGGTGAGCGACCCAGCGAGGACTCACAGGACCAGTGGCTGCGGGACCAACGTCCGCCGCACTGGGGGTGAATAAGAGATGACCATGCGGGTGTGTGCGACATCGGCGACCGGTCGCATCGAGGCGAAAGTCACATCTGCGCCATATGCCTTGTCACTAATTGATGATGATGACAGTCTTCGCCTTGACGTCAGAATAGAAGCGGCACAAGCGGCGGCACCTGTGTCGCATCGTCGTGCCGCATTGGTGCGGGAGCCGTAGTCACCCGCACCTGATCGATAGCCTCCTGCCCAAGGTGGAGGAGTGCATCGAGGGGTGAATGCACAGGTTGCGCGCGGACCAAGGCGCACGACGTTCAGTTCATCGATGATGTCGTCGGCATCGGACAGGGAACGGGCCAGCCGGTCGAACTTCGTCACCACGAGGATGTCGACGGCGCGGCGAGCAGCAGCGCGGCATACAGCCGGCGCTTCGGATGATTCTGGGTAAAGGTGGAGTTCAGGGATGACAGAGTTGTCGCATCTTCGGGTCAAGGCGTTCGCTGACAAGATCATGTCGGCGCAGGAGGCCGCCGCGTTCATCCCGGCGGGCTCGAACGTCGGGATGAGCGGGTTCACCGGTGCTGGCTATCCGAAGGCCGTGCCAGGCGCGCTGGTCGATCGGATGAGCGAGGCAAAAGCGCGCGGAGAGCGCTTTGCCGTCAGCGTCTGGACCGGCGCTTCGACCGCACCCGAGCTCGACGGAGCGTTGGCCGCCGTCGAAGGGGTCGACCTGCGTATGCCGTACCAGTCCGACCCGGTGAGCCGTGCCAAGATCAACGCCGGACTGATGGACTACACGGACCTTCACCTGTCCCACGTCGCGCAGATGGTGTGGGAGGGCTTCTTCGGGCACATGGACGTTGCTGTGATCGAGGTGGCCGGGATCACTGCGAATGGCGAGCTGATCCCGTCATCCTCGGTCGGTAACAACAAGACGTGGATCGACCAGGCCGACAAGGTGATTCTTGAGGTGAACTCCGCGCAGCCCCTTGAGCTCGAGGGCATGCACGACATCTACTACGGCACTGCGCTGCCCCCGAAGCGCAAACCGGTACAGATCATCCATCCCTCGGACCGGATCGGTGTGCCGTACCTGAGCTGCCCGCCGGAGAAGATCATCGCGGTCGTGCCAACTCACAGCATGGACCGCAACACGCCGTTCAAGGCGCCGGACGCTGACTCGAAGGAGATCGCGGGTCACGTCCTGGAGTTCTTCGCCCACGAGGTGAAGAAGGGGCGGCTGCCCGAGACACTGCTGCCACTGCAGTCGGGTGTCGGCAACATCGCCAACGCCGTGATGATGGGGCTGGATGAGGGCCCGTTCCGGCCGCTGACCGCCTACACCGAGGTGATCCAGGACGGCATGCTTCAGCTGATCAAGTCCGGCACGCTGAGTGTGGTCTCGGCAACCGCGTTCTCCCTGAGCCCGGACGGCATCGCCGATTTCTGCGAGAACATCGCCGAATACCGCGAAAAGATCATCCTTCGCCCGCAGGAGATCAGCAACCACCCCGAGGTCATCCGCCGGCTCGGCTGCCTGGCGATGAANNAACGGCATGATCGAGGCCGACATGTACGGCAACATCAACTCCACCCACCTCATGGGCTCGAGCATCGTGAACGGTATCGGTGGTTCCGGCGACTTCGCCCGCAACGCCTTCATCTCGATGTTCATGACGCCGTCCACCGCCAAGGGCGGGGCGATCTCGTGCATCGTGCCGATGGCCAGCCACGTCGACCACACCGAGCACGACACGCACGTCATCGTCACAGAGCAGGGTCTGGCCGATCTGCGTGGCCTGCCGCCGCGGCGCCGTGCCCAGGTGATCATCGACCACTGCGCGCACCCGGACTACCGGGACGCACTGCAGGACTACCTCGACCGGGCCACGGCGAACGGACCCGGCAAGCACACGCCGCACCTGCTCAACGAGGCATTGTCTTGGCACGAGCGGTACCTGCATCAGGGCACGATGCAGCCGGTGTGAGCCGACAGGCGACGGCTCGTCGTCGGGCCGAACGGCCCGGCGGCGAGTAGCACCAAGCAGGACACGAAAACCTCCGAGTTGAGATGTGAGCCGTGAGATGGCTCAACACCTCACTCGAAGGTTTTTTCTGTCCGGCCAGCCCTGTGACGAATGCCACACGTCGGCCGCCGCGCCTCACGTGCTTACGCCTGATCGGCGAAAGCTCTTCTGCTGCAAACGAATTCGGACCCGGCGCGCCGTCCTTGACCGCGCAGGCGGGGCCAGCGATGCTCACGACGTTTGCGGGCGGTTCCATCGCGCTGGCAGGCAAACGTCCACCACCTCAGCAGAACTTCAAGAAGGAAAACTCCATAGTGGCTCATCGCCTCATCTCCACCATCCGCACGACCGCGGCCCGATCCCGGCTGGCCCCCGTCCTGACCCTTTTCTGTGTGACGAACGTCCTGATCGGTGCGTTCGGGCTGCCGAGCGCGAGCGCTGCCACGCCGGGGGTCCCGATGGGCACCGCCGCCAACTTCGCGGTTCTCGCCTCCTCGACGGTGACGAATACCGGTCCCACCACCATCAACGGCGATATCGGTCTGAGGTCGGGCACATCGGTGACCGGGTTTCTGCCCGGGCGGGTGACAGGGACCATCCACGCGGCCGACAGTGTCGCCTTGCAGGCCAAGAACGACCTTCGCGCTGCATACGACGACGCCGCGAGTCGCCCGACGACGGCCACCGTCGGGGTGGAACTAGGCGGGACCACCAAGACCCCGGGCGTGTACGACTCCCCGGCGGGCACCTTCGGGATCACCGGAACGTTGACCCTCGACGCCAAGGGCGACCCGAACGCCGTTTTCATCTTCAAGGCCGAATCCACGCTCATCACCGCGTCCAAGAGCAGCGTGAAGCTCGTCAACGGCGCGCAGTCATCCAATGTCTTCTGGCAGGTCGGTAGCTCCGCGACGCTGGGAACGCACTCCCTCATTCGGGGCAACATCTTGGCCCTCGCCTCGATCACCGTCACGACCGGAGTAACGGTGGACGGCAGGACAATGGCTCGGACCGCCGCAGTCACGCTGGACAGCGACACGATCACCCTCCCCACGACCCGTGTCCATCAGTGCGCCGGCACCACCACCGAGTCACCAAGAGTCAGCGCTCACGTCCGAGGCTGAACCTCGGCCAGCCGCCGACTGGGCGTCGACCCCTTTGTTGGGGATCGGCGCCCTTTGGCATGTTTGTCAGCTGCGAGCCCGCAGGGAGTCGCGGATCTCGGTGAGCAGTGCGACCTTTTCGCTCGGGGCAGCGGTCTCGGGCTCAACACCCCTGGCGCGACGCTCGGCGAGCTTTGTTGAGAGGCATGACCACCACGAAGTAGATGGCTGCCCCTACGGTCAAGAAGTTGACAAGGGGAGTCACTCCGGGCAACGTTCAGGTGGCGGGCGCTCGCATGACCAGGCTGAACGTGGCCTCGGACATCCCGGATGGATCGATGGTGGCAAGCCGCGCGGCAGCATCCCTTGCCACGGCCACGACCACCCCGCCAGGTGGCCCCGACTCTGCGGCAGCTGACCAGCGGTCGCCTGCCGAGCCCGCATCAACGGCAAGCACCGCGACGTCCGTGGCCACGACCTTGCCCCCCGAGCTGATCAGATCCACGTGGTCACCGGGGGTCGCCATGGCCGCCATGGCCGGGTCCGCGAGCCGGACGTGGGCCGCTACGAGGCCGGTGCGCACCCCCGACAGCAGCCCGGGGCCCCGAACCCGCGCTGCGGTGACCGGCTCGCCGCGTGCCATCCCGGCACTCAACGCCTTGCCCACGAGCGCCACAGGATCTGCGACGGCGCCGTAAGGGCTCAGGTCCCTGGGCCAGTCGGCCACCGAAAGGTCGCCTTGCGTCAGCACGTGTCCGGCCATCAGGTCCTGGGCGACGACCACGATCGGGACACCCCGAGGAGCCGGCTGGGGTAGAAAGGCGCTCATTGCCAACCAGAGCGCGGTCGCGACGAGGCCGGCGGAAGCCACCCGGCGCAGACGTGTGCGCTGCCAGGCCGGTCGCCGTCCGGGACCGACCAGACCTGCCGGCAGGATGCGCTTGAGGTCGGCAGGCACTCTCATGTCGGCAAGCCCTCTCATGTCGGCAGGGCGAACGGCAGGATCAGGCCGTCCAGGGCGCGCCGGCACGCACAGGTTGCCGAGGCGTCATCCTCACCGGCCGGCATGTCGACGATGGCCGACTGCAGGACCGTCTTCAACGTGTTGAGGCTTCGAGCGAACACCTTGAACACCTCTTCGTGGGTCACCGACTCGCCGCCCTCGACCCCGGCGTCAAGGTCTGTGACCAGGGCGATCGTGGTGAAGCACATGGCGAGCTCGCGCGCGATCGAGGCCTCCGGCATGGCGGTCATGCCGACAACGGTCCATCCGGCCTGCTGGTGCCACAGCGACTCGGCACGGGAGGAGAACCTCGGGCCGTTGATGACCACCAGAGTGCCCGCATCGACGACCTTTTGGCCGGCCGCGCGACCGGCGTTGATCACGACCTCACGACCCCGGGGACAGTAGGGGTCGGAGAACCCGACGTGCACTACCGCACCGATGCCGTCGTAGACGGTGTGATCACGGCCCCAGGTGCGGTCGACGACCTGGTCCGGCACGACGACGGTGCCCGGACCGTCATCTGGCTTCAGGGAGCCGACGGCGCAGGGTGCGAGCACCTGCCGAACGCCGACCGAGCGCAATGCCCAGAGGTTGGCGCGGTAGTTGACCCGGTGCGGCGGGAAGCGATGGTCCTGTCCGTGCCGCGTGAGGAAGGCCACGCGCCGACCCTCGAGATCTCCGATCACGACGTCGTCGCTGGGGTCACCGAAGGGCGTGGTGATCCTGATGCGTTCTGAGTCGGTGAGGAACTCGTAGAACCCTGAGCCGCCGATGACGCCGATCTCGGCTCGACCCGAGCTCGTGCCTGCCGAGCTGCCTGTGCCTGCCGAGCCGCCTGTGCCTGCCGAGCTGCCGACCGGGGTCTCTGTGCTGGGTGTCATCGCCCGAGACTAGTCGCGGGCCAACCCTGGCCAGGGGGTCATCTGGCGACTGTGGACGGTGGGGCGAACTGCCGAACGGATGTGGAGAAGACGCCGACGGCAGAGCAGCCTCAGGCTGCCGAGCCCTCGGACCTCGAGGCAGACTTCGTGGCCGGCTTGGTTGCCGTCTTGGCGGTGCCCGTGCTCGCGGATGAGTCGGAGGACGTCGCCGAGGAGGAGTCGGAGGACGAGCTGCTTGATTCGCTCGAGGGCGCGGAAGAGCTCGTCGAGTCGGAGCCACTGCCTGAGCCACTGCGGGAGTCTTTGCCTGAGCCACTGCTTGAGCCACTGCGGGAGTCTTTGCCTGAGCCACTGCGGGAGGTGCTCCGCGAGTCGTTGCGCGAGTCATTGCGGTAGAAGCCAGAACCCTTGAACACGACGCCGACGGCATTGAACAGCTTGCGCAGGCGGCCCTCGCACTCGGGGCACTCGGTCAGCGAGTCGTCGCTGAATGACTGGACGATCTCAAAGCGATGTTCGCAGGCTGTACACGCGTAGGCGTACGTCGGCACGGGTCCTCCGAATTGGCACTCTCAGGGTGAATTGGCACTCTCAGGGTTTGACTGCCAAGTGTAACGGCAGTCAAACCACGGAAAGTCCCTGTCCGGTTGCAGTGCTGCGTCTCCACGGCCCGAGGCCAGGACAAACAGGACAAAGCTGCTAGGACTTGGCGTCCCAACCGGCCAGTCGGCCCCGTTTGCTGACCTCACGCACCCGGCTCTCGGCTGCCAGCCGGGTCTCGGCGGTCGCGACGATCATCAGCTGGTCACCATGGCGCAGGGTGGTCTGCGGGGACGGCACGAAGCCCTTGCCACCGCGGACGACCAGCGTGACGTTGGCGCCCGGCGGCAGACGCAGCTCGAACACCTCGACCCCGTGCAGCCTGGACGTGCCGCCGACGGTCATCTGCAGGACGTCCGCCCCGAGCTCCTCCAGCGGCGTCGACTCGACCTCGAGGTCCAGTGCCCGGTCGGTGTCCGTCACGCCGAGCCGGCGCGCCATCCAGGGCAGCGCGGGCCCCTGGACCAGCGTGAAGATCACCACCAGGACGAAGACGAGGTCGAAGAGCCATTCGACGCTCGGTGTCCCGGCGGTCCGTGGCACCGTGGCCAGGACGACCGGCACGGCGCCACGCAGCCCCGCCCAGGACAGGAACGCCTGGTCGCGCCACGGCACCCGGAACGGGGTCAACGACACCATGACCGACAGTGGCCTTGCCACCAGCAACAGCACCAGGCCGATCACGATGGCGGGCACGATCTGCGTCGTCAGCCGGGCGGGGGTGGCCAACAAGCCCAACAGGACGAACAGGCCGATCTGGGCCAGCCAACCCAGCGCCTGGGCGAACCCGCGGACCGCTGCCCGGTGTGGCAGTCGCATGTTCCCCAGGAGGAGCGCAGAGAGGTATGCCGCCAGGAAGCCGCTGGCATGCAACAGCGCGCCCGCCGCATAGGCCAGCACCGTCAGCGACACCACCCCGATCGAGAACAGGCCGGAGGAGGACGACGCGATCCGGCGCATGAGGTGCCCACCGGCATACCCGATCAGCAGTCCGATGGCGGCACCGCCGAGGAGCTCGGCGACGGCGATGAGCAGCAGCAGCCACCACGCGCCGTGGCTGTTGCCCCCGGGGTTCGCCTGGTTGGCAAGGGCGAGCACGAGGATCACGACCGGGGCGTCGTTGAAGCCGGACTCAGCCTCCAGCAGACCTGTCAGCCGGCGGGGGAGCGGCACCCGGCGCAGGACGGAGAACACCGCTGCAGCATCGGTGGGGGACAGCACGGCACCGACCAGCAGGGCAACGGTCCATGAGACATGGAGCACCACGTGCGCGGCCAGTCCCACGACCGCGACCGAGACCACCATCCCCAGGGTCGACAGCAGAGCCGCAGGTGCGACCGATCGCTTGATTCCGTCCCAGGACGTCGTGAGTCCGCCTTCGGCCAGGATCAGGACCAGGGCGCTGTAGCCCAGGACCTGGGTCAGCTCAGCGGAGTCGAAGCTGATGCCGAGGCCGGCGTCACCGATGGCCACACCGATGGCCAGATAGAGCAGCAGCGAAGGCAACCCGGAGCGCACCGAGAGACGCACCGCAGCCACGGAGACCAGCAGCACGAGGGTCCCGACCAGCAGCGAGAGGTCGAGGTCGGAGACGGTGAACGCGGGCATGGCTTCGATGTGTCCTAGTCTCGCAGGGTGTCCCGAGCAAAACTGGCCCGTCGTATCTCCGTGTCCGCCGTCGTTCTGATCGTCATTGCCATCGTGGTTGCCACGGTCGTCGGCGTCAGCCTCGTCCAGCGGTCCTTCCCACAGACCGATGGCCAGCTCACCGTCTCAGGTCTGACCGCGAAGGTCACGGTGCAGCGCGACGACCGTGGCGTCCCCCAGATCTACGCCGACAACTCACAGGATCTTTTTCGCGCCCAGGGTTACGTGGCTGCGCAGGATCGGTTCTTCGAGATGGACGTACGCCGGCACGTGACCGCCGGTCGACTCTCCGAGATGGTCGGCCAGCGCGCAGTCAACGCAGATCGCCTGATCCGGACCATGGGCTGGCGCCGTGTGGCCGAGGCCGAGCTGCCGACGTTGGCGGCCTCGACCCGGCAGTACCTCCAGGCCTACGCCGACGGGGTCAACGCCTACATCGACCAGGCCGGTACACCCAGCAAGATGGGCCTGGAGTACTCGGTGCTCGGGCAGGAGTTCCCCGACTACCGCGTCGAGCCCTGGTCGCCGGCGGACTCGCTGGCCTGGCTCAAGGCCATGGCCTGGGACCTGCGTGGCGACTACGACAACGAGCTCACCCGCGCCCGGCTTTCTGGGGTTGTCACCCCTGCCCGTCTTGCGCAGCTGTTCCCGCCCTACCCGATCGACTCCCACCACCCGATCCTCTCGGCGCAGGACTGGCGGCCACCCGTCGCCGGCTCGACCCAGAGCGCAGCCTCGCCGATCCGGGCAACTGCGAATGCCTTGGCCGCCCCGGCAGTCCTGGCTGCCAAGCCGGCTCGCAGCGCGTATGTCGAGGTGGCCGAGGTGCTCGACCAGCTGCCGGTGATGATCGGCCGGGGCGATGCCACGGGGTCCAACTCGTGGGTGGTGGGTCCGCGGCGCTCCTCGACGGGAAAACCGTTGCTGGCCAACGATCCTCACCTCAGTGTCGGCATCCCCGGCATCTGGTACCAAACCGGTCTGCACTGCCGTAGCGTCTCGGCGGCCTGCCCCTTTGACGTCACCGGCTTCTCCTTCGCCGGTCTGCCCGGCATCGTGATCGGGCACAACCAGAACATCGCGTGGGGCTTGACCAATCTTCCTGCTGACGCCAGCGACTTCTACCTCGAGCAGGTTCGGGCAGGCTCCTACCGACGCGGCAAGAGGTATCTGCGGCTGAGACAACACGCCGAGACCATCAAGGTCGCCGGGGGTCAGGACGTCACCATCACCGTCCGTGAGACGATTCACGGCCCGATCCTTTCGGACGTGCTCCCGGCTGTCGCCCAGGCGGGCAGGTCCGCTCCGGTCCAGGGCAAGGCCGAGATCACCTCATATGACGTGTCCCTGGCCTGGACAGGTTTGTTGCCCGGGCACACCGCGGACGCCATCTTCGAGCTCAACACCGCCCGGGACTTCGCCCAGTTCCGTGACGCCGCGAAGGACTTCGCGGTCCCGTCGCAGAGCCTCCTGTACGCCGACACCAAGGGCCACATCGGCTACCAGGCACCCGGCCAGGTGCCCATCCGGGTGACCTCGACCAAGGGGGCGCCGCCGGGCTACTGGCCGGCGCCGGGCTGGGATCCGCGGTACGACTGGAAGGGGTTCGTGCCGTTCGGGCAGATGCCCACGTCATACGACCCTCCCGAGGGTTACCTCGTGGCTGCCAACCAGGCCGTGACGGCCAGGCAGAGCCCGTTCCTGACCACCGAGTGGGACTATGGCTATCGCAGTGAACGCATCCGCACCCTGATCACTGCGACGCCCAAGGTCACTCCGGCGCGGATGTCCCAGATCCAGGGCGACACCCGGAACGCTTTTGCGCCCGAACTGGTCAAGGCGCTGCTGGCGGTCAAGCTCGACCACGACCCGTTCACCCGCCAGGGTCAGAGCCTGCTGCGCGGATGGGACTACACCCAGCCCAGTGGCCGGTCACGGTCGGGTGCCGCCGCGGCCTTCTACAACGCGGTGTGGAGCAACACCCTGGAGCTGACCTTCAACGACGAGCTCGGTGACATGAAAGCCGATGGCAGCTCGCAGTGGATGCAGGCTCTCTCCCGGCTGCTGGCTTCGCCGCGTGATGCGTGGTGGGACAACAAGCTGACGCCCGGGGTGATCGAGAGTCGTGACGAGATCCTGCGCCAGGCCCTTGTCAAGGCGCGGATGGACCTGACTGAGAAGCTGGGCAAAGACCCTGTCACGTGGCAGTGGGGTCGCCTGCACCAGCTCACATTCGAGCACAAGGTCCTCGGGGGTGACTCCCTGCCGGGTCCGGTCCGGATGCTGTTCAACCGGGGCCCGTTTCAGCTGCCGGGCGGTTCCTCCGTCGTCGACGCCAACGGCTGGAACACCGGCAAGGACTACCGGGTCGACTCGGCTCCGTCGATGCGGATGGTCGTGGACCTGGGCGATCTCGACGCGTCCCGCTGGGTCAACCAGTCGGGTAACTCCGGCCACCCCTACGACGATCACTACATCGACCAGGCCGATTCCTGGGCCACAAACGAGACCTATCCATGGCCGTTCACCGAGAAGGCGGTCCGTGGCGGCGGTGGTGACCAGCTGACGTTGTTGCCTGACGCGTCCGGCAACTGACCCGTGCACTAGCGCGGATCCGGGATCGGCGACAGGCCGGTTCCGGGGGTGATGACGGCGTGCACGCGCACGTCGTGAGCGTCGCAGGGCAGCGGCCACACGGCATACTCCTCGTCGTTGACGATCGCCACGAGGACCGCATCCGGGCGCCGACGTGCCAGCGCCCGGTCGTAGCTGCCGCCACCTTGTCCGAGCCGGGTGCCGGCGTGGTCGACCGCGAGCGCCGGCGTCAGGATCAGCTGGGCGGCGGCGATCGCCTCGAGCCCAAGCCCGGGTCCCTGCGTGCCGTCGGCCCGCAGCTCGTGCCAGTCCAGCTCCCGATCGGGCCGCATCTCGGGCACGATCACCGGTAGGCCGCGCGCATGCAACATCTCGGCCACAGCCTCCGTGGGCGGCTCGGTGGGCAGTGAGCGATAGATCGCCACGCAGGGCTGCCCTGAGTATTTGTCCAGCAACGCGTATGTGTCCAGCAACGCGCTGGCAGTGGCCGCGATGGCGGCGGCGTCGGCGCCTCGATCCCGTTCCGGGGCACGGGCTCGGCGCTGCGCCCGGAGCTGGCGCCGCAGCGTCTGCTTGTCTGGTGGGACGGCTGGTTCGACCCCTTGGCTCATTCCGGGATTGTCCACCCTCGCGCTCTGGCGCTGGCGAGGGAGGTAGGGTGCGGCAACGGGGCCTGGACCGGAAGCAGCCCCTCGACCATCCTGGAGCCCCACAGTGTCGATCACGCCAACGGTCAGACCTCAGTCACTTCTATCTCCCGAGTCGGAGGCCGTGGTGAAGGCGACCGCGGCAGTCGTCGCAGCGCATGCCGAGGAGATCACCTCCTGCTTCTACCCCCGGATGTTCGCCGCGCACCCGGAGCTGCTGCGGGTGTTCAACCAGGGCAACCAGGCCACCGGAGAGCAGAGCCGGGCGCTCGCGGCCTCGGTCGTGGCCTACGCGGTGCAGCTGATCGATCCCGATGCCCCGCCCTTTCACCATGTGATGCAGCGGATCGCGTTCAAGCACGTCTCGCTCGGGATCCGCCCGGAGCAGTACACGATCGTCGGACACCACCTGCTGGCCGCGGTCGGGGAGGTGCTCGGCGACGCCGTCACCCCCGAGATCGCCAACGCCTGGAACGAGGTCTACTGGCTGTTCGCCACACAGCTGATCGCCGAGGAGGCCCGGCTGTTCCAGCAGGCCGGCGTCGACCCGGCACGCCCGCTGCGCCCGTACCTCGTGGTCCGGCGCATCGAGGAGACCGATGACGTCGTGTCTCTCGTGCTCGAACCCGCGGATGGCGCAGAGCTGCCGGAGATCGCCCCGGGACAGTATGTCTCGGTGTTCGTCGACCTTCCGGACGGTAGCCGGCAGCCCCGGCAGTACACCGTCTCGTCCACGGCGCTGGGGACTCGGCTGCAGATCACGGTCCGTCGGGTGAAGGGCACGAACGGCGCTCCGGATGGTCAGGTCTCGTCATTCCTGCACGACCAGGTCATAGTCGGCTCGATTCTGGAGGTCAGCGCCCCGGCCGGCGACTTCGTCGTCCAATCCTCAGATGCCCCTCTCCTGCTGGCCACCGCGGGCGCCGGGATCACCACGGTGCTGCCGATCGTGGAGCTCATCGCCCGGACCCAGCCTCAGCGCAAGGTCATCGTCGCCCACGCCGACCGGACTGCGCAGGACCATGCGTTGCGCGACACGGTCCTTCATGTGGGACGGCTGATCGACGACTTCACCGCCTACACCTGGTACGAGACCGTGGACGAGACAGACCACCGTTCGAAACAGGGCCTCATGGACCTGTCCGAGGTGCCGCTGCCCGACGACCTGCAGGTTTTCACCTGCGGGCCGCTGCCATTCATGCGCCACCTTCGGTCGACCCTGCTGGCGCGCGGCGTGCCGGCGTCCCAGATCCGGTACGAGGTGTTCGGTCCGGACTTGTGGGCGGACCACGCGCCGTCGGAACCGGAGACCGTTTGAGCTGAGGCAGCCGGGGCGCGCTATCGCTGCGCCCCGGTGGATGCCGCCGGCTGCGCCTGAGTCGGCCGGTCGGCCCCTGGACCCTCCACCGGAACCTTCACATGGCGGTCCGCGTCCGCGCCGGTGAGCCAGCCCAGAGCCCCCAGCGCCATCGAGATGGCGAGCACGGCGGCGGCACCGGCCAGGTGCAGGTCCTGCAGGTCCTGCGGGGCAGACAGCAGCGCGCTGAACACGCCGAGGGTGGCGGTGGTCAGGACCACAGCGGCGAGGGTTGCGGCCAACCCGCGGGCGCCCGGTATGACGGACCAGCGCCGCCATGCGTGAATCGCGAAGGTGATCAGTGCTGCCCCTGCCAGCACGGCGATGCCACGGTGGAGCAGGTGCAACCAGACCAGCGCGCCGGGCTGTTCCGGCGGGCACAGCGGGAAGCTTGCGCACGCCTGTTCGGCCCCGGCGTTGACCACCAGCGACCCGGTGACGAACAGCACGCCTGCTGAGCCGATGGCCACCCACCCCACTGGTCCAAGCCTGCGGACTGGGTTGGCTCGCTGGGGGACAGGGGTCGCGCGCGCAGGCACCAGGCTGCAGACCGCGGTGACCGTGGCACCGCCGAGCATGGCCACGCCGGCGATCAGGTGCGCAGCGACCGTGGGCGCGGCGTTGCCGGCGATCACCGTCAGGGCGCCGAGCGCGATCTGCACCACGATGACCCCGACCGTAAAGAGCGCCGGGCGGACCGCCGCCGCTCGGTTCTGGGTCCGGGCCCGCAGGGCGAGCAGCGCGGTGGCGAGCGCCAGGATCGTGACCACCGCGGCGAGGTAGCGGTGGGTCTGCTCCATCAGGGCGTGAAACTCGAAGATCGGTCCGACCTGGCCGCTACACAGCGGCCAGTCCGGGCATCCCATTCCCGAGTCGCTGACCCGGACGTGACTGCCGAAGATGATCAGGGCATAGGCCGCTACCGCGGTGCCGATGGCCACACCAGGCAACCACCTGCTCGATCGGCGCAGTGGGTGGTTGACTTTGCTTGCCACGGTGCTGTCCACGGTGCGAAGGCTACGCCGACCTCCGAAGGCCCGCGTGGGGGTGGCGACGAACAGCGGCAGGTCTCCCAAGCCGAGCGCCTGTCCGACTACTGTCGGAGCATGACCTCGACCCAGCAGCTCGCCCAGTCTAAGCCGGCATCCCTGCCTGTAGCCGGCACCGTCACCAAGGCCGTGATTCCCGCCGCCGGGATGGGCACCCGCTTCCTGCCTGCGACCAAGGCGACCCCCAAGGAGATGCTGCCGGTCGTCGACAAGCCGGCCATCCAGTACGTCGTGGAGGAGGCCACCCGAGCCGGACTGCGTGATGTCCTCATGGTGACCGGACGCAACAAGGCCGCGCTCGAGGACCACTTTGACCGTCACTGGGAGCTCGAGAAGGCGCTGGAGGCCAAGGGCGACGAGCTGCGTCTCGCGCGCGTGCGCAAGTCCAGCGACCTGGGCAACATCCACTATGTGCGGCAGGGTGAGCCGCTGGGCCTCGGGCATGCGGTCCTGTGCGCCGCGGACCACGTGGGCAACAACCCCTTCGCAGTGCTGCTCGGCGACGACCTGATCGACGCCCGCGACCACCTGCTCGAGGCGATGATCGCGGTGCGCACGGCCAAGGGTGGCAGTGTGATCGCCCTGATGGAGGTGCCGCTGGAGTCCGTTCATCTCTACGGGTGCGCCTCAGTCGACACCGATTCGCGCGATGACGGTGACGGATCCGTGGTTCGCGTCACGGGGCTGGTCGAGAAGCCCGATCCCGCTGATGCCCCCAGCAACCTGGCCGTCATCGGGCGTTACGTGCTCGACCCGTCGATATTCGAGACCTTGGCCAAGACCCCGCCCGGTCGTGGCAACGAGATCCAGCTGACCGATGCGTTGCAGGTGCACGCCGCGTCGTCGGCTCCGGGAGGAGGCGTGCACGGCGTGATCTTCCGCGGACGTCGTTATGACACCGGCGACCGGCTCGACTACCTCAAAGCCGTGGTCCGGCTGGCCGTCGACCATCGAGAGCTCGGCTCGGACTTCTCGTCGTGGCTCACGGGTTTCGTGGACGAAAGGAACTCTGCAGCACTGGACTCTGCAACACCGTGATCACCGTCGAAGAGCACCTCTCACGCATCGTCGGCACCGTGCGGCGGCTCCCGCCGATCGGTATGGAGCTGCTCGATGCCCAGGGCTGCGTCCTGGCCCAGGACGTGACCAGCGAGGTCGCCCTGCCGGGTTTCAGGAACTCGGCTATGGACGGGTATGCCGTACACGCGTCAGATCTCGAGGGCGCCGGCGAGCAGAGCCCGGTCCGGTTGCCGGTGGCGTGCGACATCGCGGCCGGCAACACCCAGGCGCTGAACCTCGCGCCAGGTCAGAGCATGCGGATCATGACCGGCGCCCCGATGCCGGACGGCGCCGATGCCGTCGTTCCCGTCGAACGCACCGACGGTGGTCTGGCCCTGGTCGTCGTCTCGGCGGCGGTGTCCGTCGGCCAGCATGTGCGCCAGGCTGGTGAGGACGTCGCGGTCGGTGACCTGGTGATGCGGGACGGCACCCGTCTCGAGCCTCGTCAGATCGCTCTGCTCTCGGCGGTCGGCACCGGCCGCGTCATGGTGACGCCGAAGCCCCGGGTGGTGGTCATCTCCACCGGCGACGAGCTGATCGAGCCGGGCACCCGTCCTGGGTTCGGTCAGGTCGTCGACAGCAACAGCCCCATGCTGACAGCAGCCGTTCGAGCCCTCGACGCCATCCCGTCCCGGGTCGGCTGCGTGCGCGATGACGCGCGGACGTTCCTGTCCACGATCGAGAGCCAGCTGGTGCATGCCGATGTCGTGATCACCACGGGGGGAGTCAGCATGGGCGCCTACGACACCGTCAAGGAGGTGCTCTCCCGCGTCGGCACGATGCGCTTCGACAAGGTCGCCATGCAGCCTGGCATGCCGCAGGGTTTCGGCGTCCTGGGTGAGGACGAGGTCCCGGTGTTCACCCTCCCGGGCAACCCGGTCAGCGCGATGGTCTCGTTCGAGGTGTTCGTCGCGCCGGCACTGCGGCTGATGGCCGGGCGCCCGCAGTACGAGACGTCACTGGTCACTGCGGTGGCCACCCACGACTGGGCCACACCGCCAGGCAAGGTGCAGTATGCGCGAGTCGTGTTGTCCCGCAACGGATCCGGGCACCCGTCTGGGCACCCGTCTGGGCAGCCGTCTGGGCACACTGTGGCCATCGCGGGTCTGCAGGGATCGCACGCGCTCGGCGCTCTGGCGGGCGCGAACGCGCTGGCCGTCATACCGGCTGACGTCACGTCCGTACGGGCTGGCGACCAGGTGCTCTGCCACCCGCTGGGACCGATCACGGAGGCGTCATGACCAAGCCAAGGCTGACCCATCTGCGCGCCGACGGGTCGGCGCACATGGTCGATGTCTCGGCCAAGGACGTGACGGTGCGCTCGGCGACAGCAGTCGGGCGGGTGCTGCTGTCGGCCGCGGCTGTGGCGGCCCTGCGCGGGGGGACGGTGCCCAAGGGCGACGCGCTGTCGGTCGCCCGCATCGCCGGGATCCAGGCGGCCAAACGCACGCCGGATCTGATTCCCTTGGCCCATCCCATCGGCGTGCACGGCATCGAGGTCGACCTGGTGGTGGTGGACGACGGGGTGGACCTGAGCGCGACCGTCCGCACGGCCGACCGGACGGGCGTGGAGATGGAGGCGCTCACGGCGGTGTCGGTGGGGGCGTTGGCGCTGATCGACATGGTCAAGGCCGTGGACAAGCACGCCCGGATCACCGACGTTCGCGTGACCGCGAAGTCCGGCGGCAGATCAGGGGACTGGGTGGAGCAATGACCGGCTCTCCTGGACTCATGACCGGATCCGCAGTGGTCATCACCTGCTCGACCCGCGCGGCTGCCGGGGTCTATCCGGACCGGTCGGGGCCGATCATCGTCGAGGCGCTGCGCGGCTGGGGCCTCGCGGTCGGCGACGTGGTGGTGGTTGCCGATGGTCCCGATGTCGAGGTGGCCCTTCGCGCGGCCGTCGCAACTGGTGCTGCGTTGGTGGTGACAACTGGCGGCACCGGACTCACCCCAGCCGATGGCACGCCCGAGGCGACCCAACGGGTCGTTGACCGGCAGGTCCCCGGGATCGCGGAGGCCATTCGAGCGGCCGGTGTGCGGGCCGGCATACCGTTGGCCATGTTGTCCCGCGGCGTCAGCGGTGTGGCGGAGCGGGCCCTGGTGGTCAACCTGCCGGGATCGACGGGGGGCGTGCGCGACGGGCTCGCGGTGCTCGAACCCGTTGTCGCGCATGCTCTCTCACAGATTCAGGGGGGCGACCATTGACCGACGGACTCTGGCCTGCGACGGTCACCGCGCGTCGGGACGGCGGCGCCCCGGTGATCCTGCGGGCCCTGCGCGGCAAGGACCGGCGCGAGTGGGAAGCGCTGCGGGCCAAGAACATCGGATGGCTCCACCCCTGGGAGGCCACTTCGCCCGAGCCGGTGACGACAGGGTTGGCCTTCCGCCAGCTGGTTCGCCAGTTTGATCGCGAGGCCGGCGAGGGTCGCCTTCAACCCTTTGTCATCGAGACCGAGGGGCGGCTGGTCGGCCAGATGCATTTGTTCGGGATCGCGTGGGGCTCCCTGCGATCGGCCTGCGCGGGCTACTGGGTTGCCGAATCCGTTGCAGGACAGGGGATCATGCCGATCGCGCTCGCGGCAGCCTGCGACCACGCGTTTCTCGGGCTGGGGCTGCATCGGGTCGAGGTCAACATCCGACCCGAGAACATCGCGAGCCTGCGGGTCGTCGAGAAGCTGGGTTTTCGCGATGAGGGCCTGCGGCTGCGCTACCTTCACATCGCCGGCGAGTGGCGCGACCATCGTTCCTTTGCTTTGACCAGTGAGGATCTGGGCCGTTCCTCGCTCGTGGAGCTCTGGAATCGCTCGCAAGGCACGTCGCCTCAGCGACACACCGACGCGGGTCCACATTAAGGGCGGTGCACCCCTCTAACGTTTGTTTTTGTGCAGCCCAGCAGTCTTGTCTTCCTCGTCATCATCGCTATTTGGGCTGCCTACCTGCTGCAGCACTGGGTCCGCCGACGTGAGCACCTGGCCATGGCCCGGTCGGTCGACCGGTTCTCCGATGCCATGCGAGTCCTGGAGCGTCACACTCCACTGCCCGAGTTTGCCGCACGTCCCCCTCGTCCGGAGGTAGTCGTGAAGCGTGCCAAAGCGCCGATACCGAATGTCCCGACGCGCCCGGCAGCCGCGGTGCGCCCCACTCGTACCTTCAACGTCCTGGCCGGCGTGTCGGCCCGTCGCGTTCGCGGCCTCTCGCTGCTGGCGTCATTGTCACTCGCGCTCGTCGGCTCACCGCTGGCTGCCTTCTCGGTCCTGCCTTGGTGGAGCGTCCTGGTTGCTGTCGCGGTCCTGGTGGCCGACGGCGTCTGGTTGCGTCACGTGGCAGTGTCAGAGCGCGCCACTGGCCGGGCCAAGGCGCTGGCGCATCGATCTGCCGCAGCTCCCGCCCGTTCAGCAACGCGGTATTCCGCCGCGCCCGAGCTCGAGCCCGAGCCCGAAGTCGAGCCAGAGCCAGAGCCCGAAGTCGAGGTTGCGCCTCTGGTTGCTGGGGCGGACGAGGTCGCTGAGCCGGCTGCCACGGTCGCTGAGCCGAATGCCGAGGCGGTTCCGTCGGGCTGGGCGGATCCGTCGGGCTGGGCCCCTGTCCCGGTGCCGCCGCCCACATACACCCTCAAGGCAAGGGCGGAGCGACCTGTGCACATTCCCGAGTTTGTGGAGCTTACCGAGTACGCTCCGGTGCTGCCCCTGAGTCCCGACGACCTCATTGACGAGGGCGAGCTCGACGGGCTACCGGAACGTCGCAGCGCCGCCGGCGCCTGAGACGCCGCGTCTGCCACTTACGCCGCGTCTGCACAGCTGGCAATGCGGAGTGCCTCGTTTCTGACTGGGCATGCCTCGGTGTTATCGTTTCGTGCGCACCACGGGGCTGTGGCGCAGCTGGTAGCGCACCTCGTTCGCAACGAGGGGGTCAGGGGTTCGAGTCCCCTCA
This sequence comes from Actinobacteria bacterium UBA4719, assembly GCA_002404345.1. Lineage (GTDB taxonomy): Bacteria > Actinomycetota > Actinomycetes > Actinomycetales > Dermatophilaceae > UBA4719. Next base: position 18,946 of record DHJN01000222.1, read on the forward strand.
GCTCCACCGAGATAACCGCAGGTCATCCCTGAAGGAACGGGGCCGTGTCAAGACACTGGTGACCTCAGATTTGGGCTG
>DHJN01000222.1:19163-19357 GCA_002404345.1 Actinobacteria bacterium UBA4719
GGCGTCGGGGTCAAGGCTCGGGGCGGAGCCCGACCGCGTAGCGGCCGGAGGGCCTTGAGGCCGACGCCTAGGGTCGACCACGATATGGGCGGCGGAGACAGGTACGGGGGGCGTTTCCTCAACGGTGAGTATGGGTTTGGTGTTGCGCTCGTCAGGGCCGGGGGTCCGGCTTGGGTGGCAGGCCCGGGTGGGCT
>DHJN01000187.1:0-573 GCA_002404345.1 Actinobacteria bacterium UBA4719
CAACCGGCCTGGTCCAGCGCGGCCAGGGTCGGCGCGAAGAGAAGGTTGTTGACGTTGGACGAGGCGCCCGAGGAGAGGTTCGGGGTCGCCCCGTTGGTGAGGATCCTGGCGAACTGGAGTTGAAGAGCCGCGCTCGCCGAGAGCGTGAATTGGGCGCCTGCCGCTCCACGATCGGACACCACCTGGGTCAGTTTTGTGCCGTCGGCATAAATGCACGTGATGGTTCGCGGAGCCGCCCCGGGAGCCCCATAACCGGGCGCGCATCCAGGCGCGCTATAAAGGCGCCGGTTGGCGCCGAAGCTGGTGGTCGCAGCCTGCTCGGCCAGGCTGTAGCTGCCCGTGCGCTGCAGGTTGTCCGCAGCCGCGAGGGCGGCGGCGTCGACCGCCGCCTGGAGATCGCGTCGCAGCGCATAGGCGCGCGAGCCGTCGATGGCGAGCGCCGCCATTCCGACGAGCACCGCGATCATGATCGCGATGAGCACGATCGCCTGGCCTCGCTGACGGCGCTGGTGGCGAGCCGATCTCATGAGTCGTGGCCACGCCACGAGCGGCTCACGACACCAGCTTGGTCGC
>DHJN01000187.1:703-1253 GCA_002404345.1 Actinobacteria bacterium UBA4719
CGCGATGATGCCGCCGACTTCGTCGGTCCTGAAAGTGGACGCCTTTCGGAGCGTGATCGTCGCCGAGGGCGTGTAGATGAGCCCGATGAACGCCGAATCGACGGCGGCCGCGAACTGGTTGCTGCAGCTGTTCGCAGGCGGGTTGGCCGCATTCGGCTCGTATACGACCATCCAGTTGTCCTGGTAGCCGCTAAAGACATAGGTATCCCCTAGCGTGGTGGCGTTGACGCACCCGCCGCTGGGGATGACGAACGAGACAGCTCCGGGCGTGACCGCTCCAGGACAGCTGGTCAGCGCACCGACCACCGTGGCGCACTGGTTCTCGTTGGCACGGTCGCCCGCCGGGGGGGCGGCGCGGTTCGCGTTCTCGTTGGGGAGGTTGACCTTCAAGGGCGGCGTCTCGCTGGTGGGCGGGTAGGCCCCCGGGAAGTCCGGTGGTGCGGCAGAGTTGGGAGCGAACCCAGAGCCGAGCGTGGTGCCGGAGAGGGTGATCGACTCGTTGCCGAGGCTACACCCTGAGCCGGAGTACACCGGGCAGCCGATGGTGTTG
>DHJN01000187.1:1371-5073 GCA_002404345.1 Actinobacteria bacterium UBA4719
CGCTGGGGGCCGCGTAGATGTTGTACGCGGTCGCGCCCGGGACGTTGCTGATCTGCGCCTGCACGTTCTGACCAGCGCCCGTGACCTTAACCGTATAGCAGATGGAGGGGGCGCTCTCGCGAAGGAAGGACTGGCCGTTGTAGGTGGTCGAGAGAGTTGACGTGACGACGAAAGACCATGTCCCGATCGGGACATCCTTGGGCCCCGAGACCACGCTGAATTGAGCTGAGCCCGCGCAGTTGTGACCGTCCTCGTTCCAGAACTGGTGGCCGGCAAGCAGCGTGTTGTTCGTGGGGTTGGGCTCGTCAGGTGGCTTGAGCTCGTTGGAGACGAAATCGCCGTCGTTCGTATAGCCGCCCTGCCAGACATAGACGCCGCCCGCGAGGAAATAGCAGACTCCTGTGCTGAACGCCGGGTCCACCGCGTACATGCCGGGCTGGACGACGACATTGCTGCCGGGAGCCGGTTGGCTGCCGCCGGCAACGACAGGGGCCGGGTAGTTCGGGTCAGCGAAGTAGGTGCCAGACCTGGTCATACCGGCGACATCCGGAAAGGTGCAAGGCGGGCTGGCTCCACTCGGGTAGCAGAGGTTGGTCACCCCGGGCACCGATGCTTGGCAGCGCGCGTAGACGTCTCCCGCCACCGAGGCCGAACCCGAGCCGGTGGTGATCGTGCCATCGGACACCACGTCCCCGACGACGGTGAGGGTGCCGCCGCTGGTGATGGAAATCGCGTTTCCGAGAACGCCGCACCCGGCGTTACTGATAGCGGCGATCGTCGGCGAATACAGGAGGTTGCCCACCCGCGCGGACGAGCTCGCCGCCAGGGTCGGCGGGGATGCATTGGTCAGGACTCGCGCAAGCCGGAGCGATAGCGATCGCGATGCCGTGAGCGAGAACTGGGCGCCTCTGGGGCCGAGCGCTGAGACGGCTTCGACCAGCTTCGAGCCGTCCGAGTAAGTGCAGGTGACGGTCAGAGGACTCGAGCCCGGCGCCGCGAACCCCGGAGAGCAGGACGGCGCGGCGTACAGGCGGAGGTTTATGCCGAAGCTGGTGCTGGCGGCCTGCTCGGCCTGCGGGTAGCTCGAAGTCCATTGCAGCGTATCGCCGGCCGCGAGGGCGGCGGCGTCCACTGCCGCCTGGAGGTCGCGACGCAACATGTAGGCTCGCGAGCCGTCGATGGCCAGGGCGGACATGCCGATCAGCACCACGATCATGATCGCCACGAGCACTATTGCCTGCCCGCGCTCCCCCCTCTTCATTCAGTATTCGGTATGGAACACCGATGCTGCGGTGATCACGATGTGATCGGCGGTTGCCTGCGCGACCACCGGGGTGATGAGGATGAGGTTGAACCTCAGGGTGACCTGCAGCTGGGCGTTGTTGCCCGCCGGGTTGACCGCGCTGCACGAGCCGCTCGCCGGGGCCGCATATTCACCGCCCGGGGCGTTCATCGGCGGGTTGCTTTCGACCGTCGAGGGAGGATTTAGTTCGGTGATGTACAGCCACGCGGCATTCCCGGGCGGTGTGGCGGAGGTGATCGGACCCTGAGGGCACGGCGCGCTGACCGGTGCGCCGACGAGCTGCGAGGTCACCGTTGCCAGGACGTTCGCATCGGTCGGCAGACTGGTCGACGCCAGCGAGGCGGTCCTAGCGCCCTCCCTGGCCGCGTGGCTCAAGGTGTCGTAGTAGAAGACCGCCCGGCCGATGTCGATGATACCGAACAGCAGCAGCAACAGCACGGGCGAGATGAGAGCGAACTCGATCATCGCCTGCGATCTCTGGCCGAACCGTTTCGGCTTGCGCGGGTTTTCCCGCGTTCGGGCACGCGCGGGGAAGGTTCGCCGCGTGCGTTCGGCCGAGCCTGCCGGGTTGAACCAGCCCCTGTCAGTCGGCATCGTTCCTCTCGGCTAGGACCCCTGCACCGTCATGTGTACGTTGACCGCGATCCTGAAGATTCCGAATTGGGCGCTGATCAAGGGGGTCATGGGACCATAAGAGTTGAGCAGAATCACGTTCAGGTCCTGCTGGCTCTGGTTCGTGGCGGGCGATGTGAAGTCGAGGCCGGGAGTCTTCGCATAGCAGATGTAGAGCCAGGTTTGGTTGGGACCCGGTGGGTATGCCGAGTTGGCAAATGGCGGGTTGTAGAAGGCATTGCCATCCGTTGGCGCCGGGCAGGTTGTGCCCGGATTCTTGAGGACAGATTTCGGCAGTGAGGCCGCGGCAAGCTCAGCGTCGACTGCGGCCTGGATCTGGGCGTCGTCCAGGTATGGGTGGGCCTTGTTCGGGGCGTCGAACCACACGCCATGCCGTACGCCCTCGCGCGCGGCGCTCGAGAGCGCCTCGGTCACGTAGAAGGCCCGCCCGATGTCGACCAACCCCCCCAGCAAGAGGAGCAGTACCACCGACGAGAGGGCGAACTCGACCATGGATTGGCCTTGCTGGCGGCGGCCGCCACGAATCCGGGCCGGTCTAGTGGGGCGCGACACCGGACTATCTTGCCTATGATGGGTCGGTCTTGCGCACCATTACGTCTCGAAGGCCCTTCACGATCCTCGGAATCGTCCTTGCACTGCTGGTAATCGCCGCCTTCGTCCTCGTAGCAATCAACGCCTCTACCGGTTCGACTGGTCCTACTCAGAACGTGGTGGTGGCCACCCAAGACCTGGCGCCCCGAATTCCAATTCCGGCCGGGTCGCTCGAGATCATGAGCCTCCCCGCGGCGGGCCTGCCGTCAACGGTGTTCACCAAGATCGACGACGCCAAGGGCATGATCCCCCTGGTCACGATCGTCAAGGGCCAGGCGGTCTCGTCGAACCTGGTCGCCAAGCCCGGGCAGTCGTTCGGGGTGCAGTCCGAGTTCCTGCCCATACCCTCCGGCTACGTCGCGCTGACGATCCCTACCAGCGAGCAGCAGGGTGTCGCCGGCTACGTGCAGCCGGGCGACTACATATCGGTCATCGCGACGGTGACAACCGGTGCCAAGGTGGCGACCAAGACGGTCTTCACGAACATTCACGTGATCCGCGTCGGCCAGGACACCGCTGGCGCCGCGGGCACCGCCGCGACGGCGACCAGCCTGACTATTGTGGTCACCCAGTGCCAGGCCGAGTACATCACGTGGTTCTTGAGCTACGCCTCGCTCAAGTACACGCTCGAGTCCTACCAGGACTACGGAACTCCAGCTCAGGCGAAAGATCCCAACTGTCAAAGCGTCACCGACGCGAAGGGCGTGACCCTGCAATTGGTGCAGAAGGCCTTCCCTTCCCTGTTTTAACCCGATGAACCTGCCGGCTCCGGTCCTCACGCTGATCATCGCGGTGCCGATGGCAGCCGCGATCGCCGTCTTCTTCTGGAGCCTGGATCGCATCCGCAAGGAGCGCCAAGCGCCCCTTGAGGACGCGACCGAGCCTCGGGCGACGCCGCGCGAGCTGGTCGAGCGCCTCCTGCGGCCCGCCGCGGACAACCTCAGCGAGCGGCGAAGCGTCAGGGGGAGGCCGACACTGACAGAGGACCTGGCCCGCGCCGGCCTTAGCATCACTCCGCCCGAATACCTTCTGATTCGGATCGGGGCCGTGGCATTGGGAGCCCTCATCGGGCTGTTTCGGTTCGGCTTCTCCGCCGGCCCGCTCATCCTCGGCGCCGTCGGGTTCGTCCTCCCACCACTGGTGGTCGCATACCTGCAGCGCCGGCGCCAGAACCT
>DHJN01000252.1:0-1344 GCA_002404345.1 Actinobacteria bacterium UBA4719
CAGAGCGCTTCGTCAAGCGCTTGATCGTATGTGAGGCTGGTCGGCTTGGTCGTGGCCTTCTTGGCAAGAACTAGCCACACGCCGGCCACATCGACGTGATGACCTGCGAGCCACGTCAGCCACGCGGCGGCATCAGCGACGATGATTTGTGGCAACTCGGTACTCATCTACTCAGCCTGCCAGACTGCGCGCCGAGCGGGCCCGACAGATGGCGAGTCTGACAAGGTGGTCACATGGTCCGGTTCGTTGATGACGCGGGCGCTGCTGTGCCGCTGGTCAGGGAGGTATCACGGATTGTCAGTTTGGTGCCCTCGCTGACGGAGGCATTGGCATTGAGCTGTCCGGGGAAGCTCGTGGGGGCGACGGACTGGTGCACGCACCCCGCTGACCTGGATGTCGTCCGAGTGCGCGGGACAAAGAACCCGGACCTGGAGGCGATTGGGGCCCTGGCGCCGGACCTGGTCGTTGCCAATGAAGAGGAAAACCGCCAGGTTGACCTCGATGCGCTCCGGGCGCAGGGGATTCCGGTGTGGGTCACCGACATCCGGACGGTGGACCAGGCAGTGACCTCTATCGAAGCCCTGCTGTACGCCGTGGGCGCCGGTGACACCGGGTGGTTGGACCGGGCGCGGAGCGCGTGGGCGCAGACGCCGGTCGTGGTGGAGGGTCGCCGGTTCTCGGCGGTGGTGCCGATCTGGCGTCGGCCATGGATGCACCTGGGCAGGGACACCTACGCCGGGGATGTGCTGGCCCGCCTGGGCGTGGACAACGTCCTAAGTGACAGCCCGGAGCGTTACCCGAAGCTGGGGCTTGATGAGCTACCCGAAGTGGATTTGGTCGTGTTGCCGGACGAGCCGTACCAGTTCACCGGGGCGGACGGACCGGAGGCGTTTCCGGGCAGGCCTTGCGCACTGGTCAGCGGGCGGTTCCTGACCTGGTACGGGCCAGCTATGGTCGAGGCCCCGCAAGCACTGCTTGAGTCGCTGCGTGCCGCGCTGGTCTGATCAGAAGCCGATGTCTGCCAGTCCTCGTCGGAGATCCTTCCGCGAAAATGGCCCGGTGGCCATCAGCCGGCCGATGCGTCCCACCGCGGGTCCGCGACCGAACCGCGCGAACTCTTATCGACTTACCGGGCGCGGCTCGGATCATTGAGCCATGCCATGGTTAACGGGCGACGGTTGACCGGTGCGTGCGCGGTGGTCGTGGCCATGACGATCGCCGCGCCACAGATGAGGCGACCGCCACGACCAGGAATGAGCAGCCCATGGCACGACCGCACGATGGCCATAGCCCAGTGCCTCCCACGAGAGTTCTCGTGTGCTTCCACGCCCACCCCGACCACGT
>DHJN01000252.1:1479-2573 GCA_002404345.1 Actinobacteria bacterium UBA4719
ATGGACGGCACGCCGGACAGCCACGGCTCCAGACTCGACTCGCGGTCGTCGTCGTTACCACCCCGTGGACGGCCGAGACAGGGCGGTGACCGCAACCAGTAGTCTGACGCGCGGCCAGGCCTCAGACCAGGATGTTCGGGCCACCGCGCGAGAGAAATGGCGACGATGCACCTCCTCCTGACCGAAGCCGCACAGGTCGACTCTGGAGACACCGCCTGGATAATCGTGTGCACCGCGCTGGTGCTGCTGATGACCCCTGGTCTCGCCTTCTTCTATGCGGGTATGGTCCGGTCGAAGCATGCGCTCGGCATGATCATGCAGAGTTTCGTGACGATCGCCATTGTCTCGGTGACCTGGGTACTGGTGGGCTACTCGCTCGCCTTCGACCACGACGCGGGCGGCGGCCTGGTCGGCGGGCTCCACCTGGCCGGACTCACCCACGCTGAGGTCGCTGTGCCAGGGATGGACCTGACCATCCCGCCGCTCGCTTTCGTGACCTTCCAGCTGATGTTCGCCATCCTCACCGCCGCCCTTATCAGCGGCGCGTCCGCAGATCGGATGCGCTTCGGCGCGTTCGTCACGTTCATCACGATCTGGTCCGTCGTCGTCTACGCGCCGCTCGCGCACTGGGCCTGGTCGCCGGAGGGCTGGCTCAACAAGGCCGGGTTGCTGGACTTCGCCGGCGGCACCGTGGTCGAGATCTGCTCCGGCGCGTCCGCCCTCGCGCTCGCCCTCGTGATCGGTCCGCGCCGCGGCTGGCCACGGGAGATGATGGCGCCGCACAACCTGCCGCTCGCACTGATCGGCGCCGGCCTGCTTTGGTTCGGCTGGATCGGCTTCAACGCGGGCTCGGCACTCAGCGCGGGGTACCTCGCCGCAAACGCGGCCCTTGCGACGCAGTTGTCCGGAGTCGGCGGCATGATCGGCTGGCTCGTCCTCGAGAAGCGGCTGACCACCAAGGCCACGACCCTCGGCGCCGCCTCGGGGGCCGTAGCCGGCCTCGTGGCGATCACACCCGCTGCAGGCTTCCTGTCGCCCCTCCCGGCGCTCCTGCTCGGGGTCACTGCCGGCGCCGTCAGCCTGTTCGCGATACG
>DHJN01000252.1:2608-3215 GCA_002404345.1 Actinobacteria bacterium UBA4719
GGCGTCATCGGCACCCTCTTCGTCGGCTTGTTCGCTGCGGCGGCGGTCAACCCCGCGGTCAAACACCAGGGCCTGCTGCTCGGCGGCGGTCTCACCCAGCTCGGACGTCAGGGCGTCGGCGTGCTCGCGGCAACGGCCTTCGCATTCACCGCCACCTACGCAATCGCGTGGGTTCTGCGTGCCACGATCGGCCTGCGGGTCACGCGCGACGAAGAAGCCGAAGGTCTCGACTCCAGCCAGCACGCCGAGGCCGCGTACGAGTTCACCGCCACCTCCAGTCTGGGAAGGGTTTCCTGATGAAGCTCATCACCGCGATCGTCAAGCCGTTCAAGGTGGGTGACGTGCGCGACGCCCTCCAGGAAATCGGCGTGCGCGGGTTGACCGTCTCGGACGCCCAGGGCTACGGACGCCAGGGCGGCCACACCGAGGTGTACCGCGGCGCGGAGTACCAGATCGACGTCGTGCCGAAGATCCGCATGGAGGTCCTGGCCGACGACAACGACGCTCCGCACGTCATCGAGACGATTGTCACCGCCGCGCGGACCGGAAGGATCGGCGACGGCAAGGTCTGGGTGCAGAACGTCGACGAGGTCGTCCGGATCCGCAC
>DHJN01000252.1:3525-18028 GCA_002404345.1 Actinobacteria bacterium UBA4719
GCTGGCTTGCCCCGGTTCTTGCGTTTGGGCTGTGGACGCTGGCCCGACTTGGGCTTGGTCTCGGCGATCGGGCCGTCCTGGACGTCCTCGGACTCAGTGTCTTGACTCAGCCCCGGGATGGAGAACTTCTTGTGCTCCTTGCCACTTTTCATCCGGCGCTCTTCCAGCGCCTTCTCGGCGAGCGAGCCCGGGGCCGGCATACGGCGAATGGTGTAAAACTGCTGGCCCATCGACCAGAGGTTGGTCGTCAGCCAGTACAGCAGGACACCGATCGCGAAGGTGACGCCCGAGAATACGAACATCAACGGCATCAGATACATCATGATCTTCTGCTGCTTGGCGAACGGGTTGTCCAACGCGCTCGCCGGCATGTTCTTCATCATCAGCTGACGCATACTGGTGAACTGCGAAGCCGACATGAGCACGATCATCACCACACAGACGATCTTCACGTTGATGGCCGAAGGTGCTGTGACCGCAACGTTGTTCACGATGGTGATCGTGTGCTGGAAGGTGGCAGACAGGGGCGCACCGAAGATCGTGGACGCGTTCGCCTGACCGGCCACGTCCGGCGTCAGTGGGCCGATCGGCGGCTTCGTCCCGGCAGCAATGCCAGCGAGGTTGCTGAGCACCCGGAAGAGCGCGAAGAAGATCGGGGACTGCAGCAGGAGCGGCAGGCACGACGAGAACGGGTTGGTACCCGTGCGCTTGTACAGACCCATCGTCTCCTGGGTCATCGCCTGCCGGGACTCAGGATCGGTCTTGCCCTTGTACTTCTTCTGGATCTTCTGCATCTCGGGCTGGATGAGCTGCATCCGTCGGGAAGCGTGAATCTGCTTGACGAACAACGGGATCAGGACGATCCGGATGACGACGGTCAAGCCAACGATCGACAGTCCCCAGGTGAACCCTGACTTCTCTGGAAGACCAATAAACGTGAAAACCTGGTGGAAGCTGACCATCAGCCAGGCGACGACCCACTCCAGTGGGGCGAGCACCGTATCTATCAAATGGTTCATCGGGTCCTCTGTGGTGGGGTGAGCTGGGCGCTCACCGTGGGGCCAGCGGGATCAACCGGTATGCCGGTCGGTCGCCAACGTGGTCAAGTCTGGTGGGTGGGGTGGCCGGACTTGCGGGCGGGATCCGGATGGGGGACATGGTCGACGCCACCAGGGTTCCATGGGTGGCAACGCAACAGACGGCGGGTAGCGAGCCACGAGCCCCGCACGATGCCGAACCGCTCGATGGCGGTCAACGCGTAGGCGGAGCAGGACGGGTAGAACCGGCAGGTCGGCGGACGCATCGGTGACAGGACAAGCTGGTACGCCTTGATCAGCCAGATCGCCGGGGTGGCGACCACGGTGCGAACGGAAGGAAGGCTGCGTCCGGAAGGTGACGGCATACAGCTTCAGCGTCCCTTCTGTGGCGCAACCCGGCGCAACACGGTGGCCAGCAACCGGTCCAGGTCCTGAGTCAGAGCGGCAGGTGACGTACCCGGCAGATCAGCTTTCGCCCGAATGACCACGTCGACACCCTCGGGCAGCTGATCCAGCCGAGAGCTCATGAGATCCCGCAGGACCCGCTTCGTACGATTGCGGACCACCGCGTTACCCACAGCCTTGGAGACGACAAGACCGACCCGCGGCGGTTGCCCCGCGCGCGCGTTGGTCGAGTTGGCATGCACCACCATGAGGCGGCTGCCCGAACGAGATCCACCTGCTCCGCGTGCCCCACGAAATACTGCGGCGAAATCGGCGCTGCTGCGCAGACGATGACGCGCTGGCAGCACGCGTCGAGCCTCAGGCGGACAGTTCGGAGCGACCCTTGAGGCGACGAGCAGCCAGGATGGCGCGGCCGGCGCGGGTGCGCATGCGCAGGCGGAAGCCGTGGGTCTTGGCCCGACGACGGTTGTTCGGCTGGAAGGTGCGCTTGCTCACGAGGTTCTCCGTTACTGCACAGCCATCCGGGGATCTGTGCTGAAGGTGATGCGGGGTACACGGTGGGACTGGTCAACTTGTTCGACGGGATAGATCGAGGCGTTGATCGGCCACAATCGGAAACCCGCGGCCACGAACGACTGCGTGGGATACACGGGCATGCGAAAGGGGCCCTCAACACAGGCTCGGTCCAACGTACGTGAGTCAGCGGGGCACGGTCAAACTCGTGTGGCTTGCCCAAACTCGTGTGGTTTGCCCAAGCGCTCTGCCACCGTATCCAGCGAAAACCGCCTATGGTGGTGCCGCAGGGCCATCCCTGTCAGTCGACACGCCGATCGACATATGAAGTTTTTGGGCATGACACTACGATTTTGACCCTCGTGACTACGATTTTGACCCTCGTGCGGCTCGCCGTGAGGGCAGCACGCGTCGGCATGGCGCCCCAACCCATTTCCCACACAATATGCACAGTCTGTGGATAACGGTGTGGAAAAAGGGACATACGATGCTCGGGCGTCGAACGGACCACAGCGACGGGATCAGGACACACGGGATCAGGACAGCGGGAGGGGAGGTGGACCGATCGTGAACGATGGAAACGTTGACTTCGGCCACGTCTGGCACAACACGTTGACCGCCCTGGACACCAACGGGCTGCCCCCGACCCAGCGCGCGTTCCTGCGCCAGGCCAAGTTCGTGGGCCTGTTGGAGGAGACTGCGCTGCTGGCCGTGCCCGACGAGTACACCAAGGACATCGTCGAGACCCGGGTGCGCCAACAGGTCGTGATGGCACTGTCCAGCCAGCTCGGCATCGAGATCCGACTTGCGGTCACCGTTGACCCGGCTTTGCGCGCGCAGAACAAACCTGAGCCCGAGTCGGCGGCGGATCTGGCTAGCCTGACCGAGCTCGAAGCCGACGAGTATCCAGACCTGGGTTCGCCGTTCAGCACGATCCGCACCAGCACCTCCCTGGGTGGCCAGTTCAGTCGCCCGCGGATCGCCGACCGTGAGGCCACCGAGGTCGAGGCAGCAAGACTCAACCCCAAGTACACCTTCGACACCTTCGTCATCGGCGCTAGCAACCGCTTCGCCCATGCGGCCGCGGTGGCGGTGGCGGAGGCGCCGGCCAAGGCGTACAACCCGTTGTTCGTCTACGGCCAGTCGGGGCTGGGCAAGACCCACCTGCTCCACGCGATCGGCCACTACGCACGCAATCTGTATCCGAACGTACGGGTGCGATACGTGAACTCAGAGGAGTTCACCAACGACTTCATCAACAGCATCCGCGACGACAAGGCCTCTGCCTTCCAGAGCCGATATCGGAACGTGGATGTCCTGCTTATCGATGACATCCAGTTCCTGCAGGGCAAGGTGCAGACCCAGGAGGAGTTCTTCCACACGTTCAACACCCTGCACAATGCCAACAAGCAGGTCGTGATCACTTCCGACCTGCCACCCAAGCAGCTGAGTGGCTTCGAGGAGCGGATGCGCAGCCGCTTCGAATGGGGCCTGCTCACGGACGTTCAACCCCCTGACCTCGAGACCCGGATCGCTATCCTTCGCAAGAAGGCGATCCAGGAGAAGATGACCACCCCCGACGAGGTGCTGGAGTTCATTGCCAGCAGGATCTCTACGAACATCCGCGAGCTCGAGGGTGCGCTCATCCGGGTCACGGCGTTCGCCAGCCTCAACCGGCAGTCCGTGGACCTCAACCTGGCCGAGATCGTGCTGAAGGACATCTTCCCGCACGACCAGAGCAGCCAGATCACGTCCGCGACGATCATGGCGCAGACGGCGGCCTACTTCGGCCTGACCATCGAGGACCTGTGCGGCGCATCGCGCTCCCGGGTCCTGGTCACCGCCAGACAGATTGCGATGTACCTCTGCCGCGAGCTGACCGAGCTATCCCTACCCAAGATCGGCCAGCTCTTCGGGGGGCGCGACCACACCACGGTCATGCACGCCGACCGCAAGATCCGTCAGCTGATGTCCGAGCGCCGTGCGATCTACAACCAGGTCACCGAGCTGACCAACCGGATCCGCAACCAGTCCCGCTAGTAACAGTTCCGCTAGTAACACCCACCACGCACGGGTATCCGTCCACAGGTTTGTCCACAGCTGTGCGGCTGGCGTCACCGGCCTGTAACCAGGCAGACGTCTCCGCGTCACCATCATCATCCACAACCTGGGGATAACTCTGTGGAAGCCTACGTTGGTCACTCGCACGCAGGCTGTGGACCCGACGAGGACAGCATGTGGATGACGGCCGTTCAGATGTTGGTAACCACACGTTCCAGGGACCTGTCCTGTGGACGGCCGAAGTCAGTCCACAGGAGGGCCTGGTTGTCCACCGTTCCTGTCCACGTGTCATCCACAGAGCATGACCAGCGCCACCTGCACGTTTGTCGTTTATCCACAGAATCCACAGGCCCTATGACGACTATGAGACCCAAGAGGGATGGATCCAGCCCCGAGTACCTGGGGACGAACACCTCAAACACGGGCAACACCAACTGCAACGCACGTGAGACTCGAGGAACTACACGCCAGGTGTTGGCCGAGGCTCCGGGTGGCACTAAGGTCAATCCGCACCTCTGCAAAACGCATTGACCGTGTCACTGTCAGCAGTCATGGCTGTCAGAACTCATGTGCTGTCAGAACTCATGTATGGCGAAGGGCGGGTTACCGATGAAGTTTCGGGTCGAGCGCGATGTTCTGGCCGAGGCTGTGACGTGGGTAGCCCGCGGCCTGCCCAACCGTCCGCCGGTTCCGGTGTTGGCCGGCGTGCTGATCGAGGCCAGTGACGAGGGGACTCTGACGTTGTCGGCCTTCGACTATGAGGTCTCGGCCAAGATCACCATCGCCGCCGAAGTTGCCGAACCCGGCACGGTCCTGGTGCTGGGACGTCTCCTGGCCGACATCTCACGCAATTTGCCAGATCGCCCCATCGACGTGGCCACCGAGGGCAACAAGGTCCAGGTCACCTGCGGTTCCAGCAGGTTCAGCCTGCTGATGATGCCGGCTGACGACTATCCCACCTTGCCGTCTGCCCCGGCCACCAGCGGCACCATCGCCGGCGACGTCTTCACCCAGGCCGTGGCCCAGGTGTCGATTGCGGCCGACCGAGGCGACACCCTGCCCATTCTGACCGGCGTGCGGGTTGAGATCGATGGTGACAAAATCACGCTCCTGGCGACCGACCGCTATCGCCTCGCGATGCGAGAGCTGACCTGGAACCCCGAGGCCACGGATATCAGCCATGTCGCTCTCGTGCCGGCCCGGACCCTGTCCGAGACTGCCAAGGCCCTGGGCGCCCTGGGCTCGGTCGAGATCCACCTTGGTGCCGCGGACAACAGCCTGTCTGGCCTGATCGGCTTCGAGGCCGGGCAGCGCCTCGCGACCACACGTCTGCTTGATGGCGAGTACCCCAAGGTAACCTCGATCTTCCCCTCCAGCGCCGACACCGAGTCGGTCATCGAGACGACTCTTCTCGTAGAGGCGGTCAAGCGAGTGGCCCTGGTCGCCGAGCGCAACACCCCGGTCCGCTTGCGCTTCAGCGACGGCCAGGTCGCCATCGAGGCCGGCACTGGCGACGGTGCCCAGGCGAGTGAAGCGGTCGAGGCGGTGGTGACCGGGCCGGAGATCGAGATCGCCTTCAACCCGCAGTTCCTCCTGGACGGGCTGGGAGCGGTGGGGACGACATACAGCCGGCTGTCCTTCACCCAGAGCAGTCGCCCAGCGGTGCTCTCGGGCCAGGCCGAGCTCGACGGAGATGCAGATACGTCCTACCGCTACGTCCTGATGCCCGTCCGCTTCGCCAGCTAGGTCGTCCACTACGAGGACACTCAATACAGGCACACTCAATACAGGCACACTCACTGCAAAAAGGGGCTACACCATGCACCTCGGACTCATCGGCCTCGGCAAGATGGGTGCCAACATGCGTGAGCGGATTCGCAGCGCAGGGCACGAGGTCACTGGATACAGCCGCACTTCCGCGATCCGTGACGTCACGAGCCTCGAAGAGCTGGTAGCCGCCCTGCCCACCCCGCGTGTGGTGTTGGTCATGGTGCCAGCTGGAGCTGCGACAGCCGAGACCATCACGGCCCTGGGGGACCTACTCTCCGAGGGCGACCTGGTCGTCGACGGTGGTAACAGCAAGTTCACCGACGACATCGAGCACGCCCGCGAGCTCAAGGCCAAGGGGATCGGGTTCGTCGACTGTGGCGTCAGTGGTGGCGTGTGGGGCAAGGAGAACGGCTACGGCCTGATGTGTGGCGGTGACGCCGAGCACGTCGAGATGGTCATGCCGATCTTTGACGCGCTTCGCCCGGAGGGCCCGCGCGACGAGGGCTTTGTCCACGCCGGCGACGTTGGCTCCGGGCACTACGTCAAGATGGTGCACAACGGCATCGAGTACGGCCTCATGCAGGCCTACGCCGAGGGCTTCGAGCTGCTCCTGGCCAAGGACACGGTCAAGGATGTTCCGGGCAGTTTCAAGGCCTGGACCCGTGGCACCGTCGTGCGTTCCTGGCTCCTTGACCTGATGGTCAAGGCACTTGAGGAGGACCACGACCTCGGCCAGATCAGGGGCTACGTCAACGACTCCGGCGAGGGTCGCTGGACCGTGGAGGAGGCGATTGCCCATGCCGTGCCGATGCCGGTCATCACAGCATCGCTGTTTGCCCGGTTCTCCTCACGCCAGGACGACTCCCCGCAGATGAAGGCCGTAGCTGCGCTTCGCAATCAGTTCGGCGGACACGCAGTCACGAAGGCCGGCGAGTCCGGTGTGCTGACCGATCACTGACCTTGGGGTGGCACCATGCACCTGAGGCATCTGACCGTCACCGACTTTCGTAGCTACCCGAGCGCTGAGCTGCCGCTGACCCCGGGGGTCACCACGCTGATCGGGCTCAACGGTCAGGGTAAGACGAACCTGGTCGAGGCGGCCGGCTATCTGGCCACGCTTGGTTCACATCGGGTGGCGGGCGACGCTCCGCTGGTTCGTGCCGGTGCTCAACAGGCCGTCATACGTGGTGCCGTCATCCGTGCCGGACGTGAGACTCTGGTCGAGCTGGAGATCAACACTGGACGCTCGAGTGGCCGCAACAGGGCTCGCCTCAACCGCTCACCGGTCTCCAGCCCCCGTGAGGTCCTGGGGACGCTGCGCACGGTTCTGTTCGCTCCCGAGGACCTGGGCCTGGTCAAGGGCGATCCGTCCGAGCGTCGCCGCTTCCTGGACGAGCTGCTGGTGGCCCGACAGCCCCGGTGGGCAGGCGTCCGGTCCGACTACGAAAAGGTGCTCAGACAACGCAACGCGCTGCTGAAGTCTGCGGCGCCGGTGTTGAGACGTGGCGTCCGCAGTGCCAACAGGTCATCCACATCCTTATCCACAGGCTCTGTGGATAAGGATGTGGATGCGACCGACAGTGTTTCGGGGGCGCTGCACACCCTGGACGTGTGGAACAGCCAGCTCGCCCGGGTTGGCGCCCAGCTGCTTTATGCGCGACTACGTCTCATCCGTGACCTCACTCCATATCTCACGAAGGCGTATGACGAGGTCAGCGCCGCCCGGTCCGATGCGTGCATGGCCTACCGGTCCTCGCTGCGCGAGGAGATGTCCCGTGCCATCGCGGCGGGCGCGGTTCCCGGGATGGACGAGCTTCACGATGAGCTGTTGGCATCGCTTGAGGCCGTGCGGGTCAACGAGATCGAGCGTGGTATCTCGTTGGTCGGTCCCCATCGTGACGACGTGGTCCTCACCCTCGGCCAGCTGCCGGCCAAGGGCTACGCGAGCCACGGCGAGTCCTGGTCCTTTGCGCTGGGACTACGCCTGGCGGCATACCAGCTCTTGCGGCACGATCTCGGTGAGGATCCGGTGCTCATTCTGGACGACGTCTTTGCCGAGCTCGACTCCGGTCGCCGTGAACGGCTGGCCATGCTGATCGCCGACTGTGAGCAGGTGTTGATCACCGCCGCCTTCGCCGGCGACGTGCCTGCTGCCCTGTCCAGCTCCGGCACCACGTATCGCGTGACCCTCGGGCAGGTGGTCCGTGTCGACTGACGACGGTCGCAGTGGACCAAGCAGTAGTGGACCAAGCCGTAGTGGACCAAGCGGCAGTCGACGCGACGACGCGCGCGCCGCTGATGATGCCGTCGATGGCCTCGAGGATCGTGCGGCGGATGAGCCAGTGGATTGTGCGGCGGATGGGCCAGTGGATTGTGCGGCGGACAACTCCGCGATCGACCAGGCGGACACCGCTGACATGGCGGCGGCATCGGCGCTGGCCCGGGCGCGTGAAGCCGCCCGGGCCAAGGGTCTACGGCCGGGCAGCAAGCCGATCGGCAGGAGGCGACCGACCGGACACGGCGAGGGCCTGGCCGGGTCCGGCCGTGACGGCCGCGACGCGCGAGACCCGTCGTTGCTTGGTGACCAGATGGACCGGCTGCTGCTGGATCGCGGATGGAACGTGGACGTGGCCGTCGGCTCGGTCATGGGCCGGTGGCCGGCGATCGTGGGCACCGAGGTCGCGGAGCACTGCATGCCGGTGACGTTCAGTGACGGAGCCCTGACAGTGCGGGCGGACTCGACTGCATGGGCCCACCAGCTACGGCTGATGTCGTCATCGATCCTGGGGCGGCTCGAGAGCGAGGTCGGCAAGGACGCGGTGACCGAGCTTCGGGTGCAGGGTCCGAGCGCACCGTCCTGGATCCGGGGACCTCGAAAGGCGACCGGGCCTGGTCCTCGCGATACCTACGGATGACCCCCGATGACCCCTCCCAACACCATGGCCATCCTCGGGCAGTGAGGAACCCAGCCGGGCGATGAGAGGCCTACTGGCGTAGGGGGAGTAGGAACTGCCCGCCTTTTTGCCGGAAAATGGCGTTGACGGGCCTCCTGAGCAATGTCTTGTCCGTACTGACGGGTAGACTAAGGAACGATTCGGCGGCCTGCCTGACGAGGTGCCGGGGGTTTGTTCCACGTGGAACGACGCTGAGACCTCCCGGGATCACCTGACATCTGGTGTGGCCGCTTCCCCTGCCCGACCCTGCCCGACCCTGCCCAAACCTGGCCGACGGTTCCGCGATGCAGCTTTCCCGGCTGAGCGAACCACTGGACCAGAGCTTGAAGCCATACCAGGCATGACGTCATAAGGAGCACAGTGTCAGAGGTCAGTCCAGAGAACCTGCCCGACGCCGAGGGCGCATCCGCAGCCATGGCTCCCAAATCTGACAGCCCGGCCTACGACGCGAGTGCCATCACCGTCCTGGAAGGACTCGAGGCGGTCCGCAAGCGCCCCAGTATGTACATCGGCTCCACGGCGGAGCGCGGCCTGCACCACCTGGTCTGGGAGGTCGTCGACAACTCCGTCGATGAGGCGCTGGCCGGCCACGCCGACCATATCGAGGTCACCCTGCAGTCTGACGGGGGGGTCAGGGTGGTGGACAACGGCCGTGGCATCCCGACCGACATCATGGAAGGCGAGGGGAAGCCGGCTGTCGAGGTCGTGCTGACCCAACTTCACGCCGGCGGCAAGTTCGGCGGAGCAGGGTACTCGGTCTCCGGTGGTCTGCACGGTGTTGGCATCTCCGTGGTCAACGCGCTCTCGGATAAGGTCGAGGTCGAGGTCCGACAGCGCGGCCACGTCTTCCGTCAGACCTTCCTGGTGGGTGTGCCCGAAGCCGACCTGTCCCGGGACGAGGCCACCGACGAGACCGGCACCACGGTCACCTTCTGGGCCAGCCCCGACATCTTCGAGACCACGACGTATGAGTACGAGACGCTGCGTGCCCGGTTCCAGCAGATGGCTTTCCTCAACAAGGGCCTGACCATCACCCTGACCGACGAGCGGCCGCGGGCCATCGAGGCAGCAGTGGATGCCGACACGGCCGAGGTGCTGGACGAGGGCGGCCTCGAGGCCAAGCCCGTCAAGCCGCGCACGGTCTCCTACCGCTACGAGGACGGCCTGGTCGACTACGTCAAGCACCTGGTCTCTTCCAAACGCTCCGAGCCGGTGCACCCTGACGTCATCTCCTTCGAGCTCGAGGACGCCACGAGGCAGATGTCCCTCGAGGTCGCGCTGCAATGGACCAGCGCGTACTCCGAGTCGGTTCACACCTACGCCAACACCATCAACACCCATGAGGGCGGCACCCACGAAGAGGGCTTCCGGGCGGCGATGACCAAGCTGGTCAATGACTTCGCCCGAGGACAGAAGCTGCTCAAGGACAAGGACGAGAACCTCACTGGTGACGACATTCGCGAGGGACTGACCGCGGTCATCTCGGTCAAGCTCGGCGAGCCGCAGTTCGAGGGCCAGACCAAGACCAAGCTCGGCAACTCCGAGGTGAAGGGCTTCGTCCAACGGGCGATGACCGACGAGCTTGGCCATTGGCTGAGCGCGCACCCGACCGAAGGGCGCGACATCGTCCGCAAGTCGGTGCAGGCGGCGGCAGCCCGGATGGCGGCCCGCAAGGCCCGCGAGGCCACTCGCCGCAAGGGGCTGCTCGAGTCGGGCGGTCTGCCGGGCAAGCTGCGGGACTGTCAGAGCAGCGACCCCACGATCAGCGAGGTCTTCATCGTCGAGGGTGACTCCGCCGGTGGTTCAGCGGTTCGAGGCCGCAACCCGCACAACCAGGCGATCCTGCCCATTCGGGGCAAGATCCTCAATGTCGAGAAAGCGCGGATCGACAAGGTTCTGGCCAACAACGAGGTCCAGGCCCTGATCTCGGGCTTTGGTACCGGTATCGGCGAGGACTTCGACCTGGCCAAGGCGCGTTATCACAAGATCGTACTGATGGCGGATGCCGACGTTGACGGTCTGCACATCCGGACGCTCCTGCTGACGTTGTTGTTCCGCTTCATGCGCCCGCTGATCGAGGCCGGCTATGTCTACCTCGCGCAGCCGCCGCTCTACCGTCTCAAGTGGAGTAACCACCCGCACGAGTACTCCTACTCAGACCGTGAGCGCGACGTGATGATCCAGGCGGGCCTGGGCCAGGGATGGCGGCTGCCCAAGGAAGCCGGCATCCAGCGCTACAAGGGTCTGGGTGAGATGGACTACCAGGAGCTGTGGGAGACCACGATGGACCCCGACCACCGCATCCTGCTCCAGGTCACGCTCGACGATGCCGCGGCTGCGGACGAGATCTTCGCGATCCTGATGGGCGAGGATGTCGAGAGTCGGCGCAGCTTCATCCAACGCAACGCCCGAGACGTTCGTTTCCTCGACATCTAGCGCCAGCCGTACGGCATACAAGATCTTGAAACGCACCGGAAAGTAAGGAAAGCGCGTGACTGAGCAGCCACCCATCATTGAGACCGACCGCATCGAGCTGGTCGACATCAACCTGGAGATGCAGCGCAGCTACATCGACTATGCGATGACGGTCATCGTCAGTCGTGCGCTTCCGGATGTCCGCGATGGCATGAAGCCCGTGCACCGCCGCGTTGTCTACGCGATGTATGACGGGGGCTACCGGCCCGATCGCGGCTACAACAAGTGCTCGCGGGTCGTCGGCGAGGTCATGGGTCAGTACCACCCGCACGGCGACGCGTCGATCTATGACGCGTTGGTGCGCCTGGTGCAGGACTGGTCGCTGCGCTACCCACTGGTCGACGGTCAGGGCAACTTCGGCTCACCCGGCGACGACCCGGCGGCCGCGCCGCGATACACCGAGTGCCGGATGGCCGCGCTGGCCATGGAGATGGTCCGCGACATCGACCAGGAGACGGTCGAATTCAAGGACAACTACGACGGCAAGACCCAGGAGCCGACAGTCCTGCCGAGCCGGTTCCCGAACCTCCTGGTCAACGGTTCCGCCGGTATCGCGGTCGGCATGGCCACCCAGATCCCGCCGCACAACCTGCGCGAGGTTGCCGCCGGGGTCCAGTGGTACCTGCAGAACTCCACCGCTCCCCGCGAGGATCTGCTCACCTACCTGCTGACCCAGATCCAGGGCCCCGATTTCCCCACCGGCGCGCTCATCCTGGGCCGCCGGGGCATCGAGGACGCCTACCGCACCGGGCGTGGCTCGATCATCATGCGTGCCGTGGTCGAGGTCGAGGAGATCCAGAACCGCATCTGCCTGGTGGTGACCGAGCTGCCATACCAGGTCAACCCGGACAGCCTCGCGCAGAAGATCGCCGAGCTGGTCAAGGACGGTCGCCTGGCCGGGATCGCCGACATCCGCGACGAGACGTCGGGGCGCACCGGCCAGCGGCTGGTCATCGTGCTCAAGCGCGACGCCGTGGCCAAGGTCGTGCTCAACAACCTCTACAAGCACACCCAGCTACAGACCACGTTCGGTGCCAACATGCTGGCCCTCGTCGACGGCGTGCCGCGCACCCTGCCGCTGGACGCGTTCATCCGACACTGGGTTGACCACCAGATGGAGGTCATCCGGCGCCGCACCACGTTCCGTCTACGCAAGGCCGAGGATGAGGCCCACATTTTGCGCGGGCTGCTCAAGGCCCTGGACGCCCTGGACGAGGTCATCGCCTTGATCCGTGGCTCGGCCACGGTCGAGGTGGCCCGCGACCGACTGATCGAGATGCTCGGCATCGACGAGATCCAGGCGCAGGCGATCCTCAACATGCAGCTGCGTCGCCTGGCCGCTCTCGAGCGCCAGAAGCTGATCGACCGCCACGACGAGCTGCAGACGATGATCGATGAGTTCACGGCCATCCTGGCTTCCCCGGAACGTCAGCGCACGATCGTCAGCGAGGAGCTTGCTGAGATCGTCGCCAAGTACGGTGACGCCCGTCGTACCAAGGTCGTGCCCTTTGACGGTGACATGTCGATGGAGGATCTCATTCCCGAGGAGGATGTGGTCGTCACGATCACCCGGGGTGGCTATGCGAAGCGCACCAAGGTTGACCTGTACCGCTCACAGCATCGTGGCGGCAAGGGGGTCAAGGGCGCGAACCTGCGCGGTGACGACATCGTGGAGCACTTCTTCATCACGACCACCCACCAGTGGCTGTTGTTCTTCACCAACCTCGGCCGGGTCTACCGAGCCAAGTCCTACGAGCTGCCCGAGAGCAGTCGTGACGCCAAGGGTCAGCATGTGGCCAACCTCATGGCGTTCCAGCCCGGTGAGCAGATCGCCCAGGTTCTCGCCCTGCGCGACTATGTCACCGACCCCTACCTCGTCCTCGCGACCCGCAATGGACTGGTCAAGAAGACTCGTCTCTCGGAGTACGACTCCAACCGTTCTGGCGGGCTGATCGCAGTCAACCTGCGCGAGGGCGACGAGCTGGTCGGCGTTGGTGTGGCCTCTGCCGACGATGACCTGCTGCTCGTGTCGGTCAAGGGCCAGTCGGTCCGGTTCAGGGCCGACGACAGCACGCTGCGCCCGATGGGCCGTTCCACCAGCGGCGTCATCGGGATGAAGTTCCTCGCCGACGACCATCTTCTGTCGATGAGTGTGGTCGTGCATGGCTCTGACCCTGATGTGTTCGTGGTGTTCGAGAACGGAGTGGCCAAGCGGTCCCTCGCGTCTGAGTACACCGCCAAGGGCCGCGGTATCCAGGGTGTCCGGGTCGCCCAGCTCTCTGAGAGGGGCGGTGATCTGGTCGGTGCCCTCACAGTGGACGCGGAGGACGAGGTCATGGTCGTCATGGAGAAGGGCAAGATCGTCCGCGCACGAGTCGATGAGGTACGTCGGACTGGTCGCAACACCATGGGCGTGCAGTTCGCCACGCCGGACAGGGGCGACTCGATCGTTGCGGTGGCACGCAATGCCGACCGCGTTATCGAGGTCCTACCTGACGAGGGCGTGCTGGGTGATGACGGCGCCCCGGTTGATGACGGCGCATTGAGTGAGGAACGGCCACGCACGCCCGTGACCTTGGATGAAGATGTATCAACCGTGATCAACAGCGCGTCCGAAGCCAAGATGCCGCCCGGTAGCGTAGCGTCTGAGCAGGATGCGGACGACAACGCAGGAGGCAGCCAGTGAGCACGGCAGGCCAGACCGGCACGGCGGTGCGCGCTGAGGGTTCGCGTGGCCCTGACCAGCCGGCCGATGCAGCGGCCGTCCCCAAAGTCGACCGTCCTGCGGCGCCTCGCCGGGTCAAGCTCAGCATCTCGCGTGTTGACCCTTGGTCTGTCATGAAGCTGTCGTTCCTGCTGTCCGTTGCCGTCGGCATCGCCGGGGTTGTCATGATCGCGGTGCTGTGGCTGATTCTGTCCAGCATGGGCGTGTTCGCAGACATGAACCGAACGGTCGAGGGTGTCCTGAATACCACCAACGGCGCCAAGTTTGACCTCATGGACTACATCGGGCTGGGTCGCGTGGTCTCGCTGTCCATCGTCGTAGCGGTCATCGACGTCATCTTGATCACCGCGATCTCGACGCTGGGTGCGTTCCTGTACAACGTGTGCTCGAGCCTTGTCGGCGGTCTGCAGGTCACCTTGACGGACGACTGATATAGCTGAAACAGCAGGGACCTCCAGGGCCGTTTTGGAGGGGACGACAACGGTGGGGTAATCTCGTGCGTCGCGCGCCTGTGGCTCCAGATTTCGGGGTCTGGCGCATTGGAGATGGCGAACGGGCCTATA
>DHJN01000215.1 GCA_002404345.1 Actinobacteria bacterium UBA4719
AATTATTGCGCGAGCCCTTAGCCTGCTTCGTGCTCTTGGTCATGAGCACGATCGTGACATCAGGCGGTCCCGTACGCGACCTCACCAGACCATGGACCTGATTCGATGGAAGGATGGCGCTCATGCGCGTGCTCCTCTCCCATGACGACCTCGGCAGCTGGGCGCCCGGCCATGACTGGGTGATGGATCCGGAGGCGCTGGCCCTCGCCTACGCCTACCCCGAGCTCTCCGCGGAACAGGGCTGGGTCAGGGCCAACTTCATCTCGACGTTGGACGGCGCCGCAGCCGGTGACGACGGGCGCTCGGGTTCCATCAACACCGGTGCCGACCGCGACGTGTTCGCACTCCTGAGGGTGCTGGCGGACGTGGTCCTCATCGGTGCGGGCACGGCACGGATCGAGGGGTATCGCCGGGCCACAGTTCGTGCCCCCTGGCTGGATCTGCGCGAAGGCCGACCCGCGCATCCCACGATAGCGGTCGTCAGCCGCTCGGGTGACATCCCGCCGCGGCTGAGCCAGGCCCGCAAGGACTCCGGTGAGCTCCTGTTGATCACCTGCGAGCGTGCCGGTGCTGAGGCGATCGATCTTGCCCGGGACACGCTGGGCCAGGAGCACGTGATCGTCGAGGGAGACGCAAGCGTTGACCTGGCCGCAGCGGTGGACGCCCTGGTTGATCGAGGACTGCGGCGCATCCTCTGCGAAGGCGGTCCTCATCTCATGCGGGACCTCACGGCGTCGGGGCGCCTCGACGAGCTCTGTCTGACCCTCGCCCCGACACTGGTCGCCGGGGACCACCCACGCATCACTGCCGGTGCCCCGGTGACCGCAAACCTGTTGCCCCGGCTGCTGATCGAGTCGGAGGGCACGCTTCTCGGGCGCTGGGCCAAGCCCTGAGCACCGGGCCCTGAGCGCTCGGTGGTCCGGGTCGCCAGTCAAGAAGGCAGTCAGTCAGTCAGTCAGGCTCGATTTTTCAGGTTCGATTTTTCAGCAAGGAATGCCCTCACGACGGCATCCCATCGTTCGGGATCGACATTCCATTCCTTGGTATGCCGTGCCTCGCGCCAGGGCTCGAAGCGGACCAGGTCCGGCCGCTTGGCGGCCAATGAGATCGACGGTCCAGCGGGTACGAACTCGTCGTCAAGCGAATGAATGAGCAGGGTGGGGTGTTTCAGCTCGTCGGCTCGGTGCTCCCAGTTCGTCAGAGCCACGTCGATGGGCTCGTGTACTCCGACGAGTCGGCGGGCCCATCGATGGCCGATCAATGAACGGCTCAGGCTCCCGATCGGGCCGGGGATCTTGTGCAGCGCACCGTGGTGACGAAGCACGTCGGCCCAGTCGATGACCGGCGCATCCAGGACCACCGCCGTGACGCGATCCGAGAGCCACGAACGGTCCAGGGTCTGCAGAACGATGGCAGCACCCATGGACCACCCGAACAGGACGATCTCCTGCGCGCCCGCGTCGACGGCGTGCAGGAGGGCCGCTTCGAGGTCGCGCCACTCCGAAAGCCCAAGGCTGTACCTGCCGTCCGAGCTCGTCGGGGCGCCGATGTCGTTGCGGTACAGGGGAATCAGGGCGGTGAAGCCGAGGTTGTGAAGGACAGGCACCGCGCGCAGGCACTCTTCCCGCGGCGCTCCCCTACCGTGCACAAGAATCGCCCAACGATCCCCGTCATCACTGCCGGCTATGGCACCGCCGGCTATGGCACCGCCGGCTATGGCACCGCCGGCTATGGCACTGCCGGCTGCCGGCACCTCCCAGGCCGCCAGCATCCCGATCTCCGCGGCGATCTCCACGTCATGCGACGGGAGCCCCAACGCGTCCCGAGGGTTGCCCGCAAAGTAGTACTGGTTCCAACGTGCCGGGCCAACGCGCAACTCACCTACGTCGACTCCCTCGAGCACCCGTCGGACCCGACCGGACTCCTGGTCAACCTCGAGCACCGCGCCCACTCTGGCGTGCCCCCGACCGCCGTCGAACCAGAGCCCGTAGCGACCGGGCTGCCCCGACTCCGGGGTCAGCCCCAGGGTCACGCTGTCGTCCTCGACCACCAGAATCTGAATGTCGTCCGGCCTGAGCCGATCCGGCGTCAGCACCCTGCGCGCGAAATACGTTGCAGCACAGACGCTCCCGGCCGCGGACAGGGCTGCCGCGACGACGCCTGCGGCGGCGGTCACGACAAGACTTCTTCGGGCAACCTGACGATGTTTTGGCACGAGAGCATGGTCTCAGGTCCACAATGCTTTCGTGGACCTGCCCATCACCCTTCCGGTGTCGCCCATGCTGGCCAAGGCCGTCACCGACGTGCCTGCGCCCGACTCCGTCGCGGGAGGCCTGGCCTATGAACCCAAATGGGACGGCTTCCGGTGCATCGTGCTGCGCGACGGTGACCAGGTGGAGCTCGCCAGCCGCGGCTCCAAACCGCTGACCCGCTACTTCCCGGAAGTGGTCCGGGCGGTCCTGGAGCACTTGCCGCCACGATGCGCCATCGACGCCGAGATCGTTGTTCGCGCAGGTCCACCCGGTGCACAGCGACTCGACTGGGAGAGCTTGTCCCAACGCATCCATCCAGCCGACTCCCGGGTCCAGCGGCTCGCCCGGGAGACTCCTGCCGAGCTGATCTGCTTCGACATACTCGCCCTCGGCGACGACGACCTGACCGGTATGCCGTTCGGCGACCGCCGCACGCGGCTGGAGTCCGTGCTCTCCACCCTCCCGGTCGACGCGCCTGTTCACCTGACCAGGACCACTACCGATGCCGCCACCGCCCGGGACTGGTTCGAGCGGTTCGAGGGTGCAGGCCTTGACGGCGTCGTCGCCAAGGCCCTGGCCGCGCCCTACCAACAGGGGAAACGCGTCATGCTCAAGATCAAGCACTCGAGAACAGCCGAGGCGGTGGTCCTGGGCTACCGGATCCACAAGTCCGGCAGCGGTGTCGGCTCACTTCTCCTTGGTCTGTATGACGAGCACGGCACCCTCTACCCCGTCGGTGGGATCTCGGCGTTCACCAACGCCCGACGTCTCGAGCTGGTCGACGAGCTCGCGCCTCTGGTGGTCACCGACGATCAAGGAGAGGCGGTGAAGGGCACAACGGACCGCTCCCGGTTCAGCAGCAACAAGGACACGAGCTTCGTCCGGTTGCGCCCGGAGCGGGTGGTCGAGGTGAAGTTCGACCAGATGGAGGGCCCACGCTTTCGCCACACGGTGACATTGCTGCGTTGGCGTCCTGATCGCGACCCGGACTCCTGTGCGGCAGCTCAGGTCGATCGGCCCATCGCCTACGACCTGGACGCCGTCTTCCAGCGATAGACGATTCGCCCGGCGTTAGCCGGGTTGTTGCACGGTTGGCGCTCGAAATCGCGCCATCGGTGATGGAAACCGGCTCGCGGTCCCAGGCAGGACGCGAGCTGCTACGTCTGCTCCGGGGGTTTGCGGGCACGGCTCGGCTGCACCCTGCTCGGCTCCCCCGGCATCTTCGGAAAGTCGGGAGGGAATGGCATCTCCCCCAGCCCACGCTCCCCAATATCCTTGTCCCAGAGGGCAATTGCCGCCGATACGCTACCCACCACCGCGTCGATCCCGGCCCACGCATCGCCCTCGGCGGCTAGAATCGCCGGCACGGTGCGGACCGTGAAATCACCCGGCTTCACATCACGGAGGCGCTCCCACGGAACGGGCATCGACACCGTCGCGCAGGGCAGCGGACGTGGGCTGTAGGCCGAGGCGATCGTGCGGTCACGGTTGGCCTGGTTGAAGTCCACGAACACCTTCTGGCCGCGCTCCTCCTTCCACCAGGCGGTGGTGACCAGCTCCGGCATACGGCGTTCAAGCTCGCGGGCGATGCCAATGACGGCGTGCCGCACGTCCAGGAACTCGTGGGTCCGGGCGATCCGGACATGGACATGCACGCCGCGGTTGCCGGAGGTCTTGACCCACGGGGTGTAGCCAAGCTCTTCGAGCAGGACCTTCAGGCCATATGCCGCCTCGACCGAGTCGGCGAAACCACGCCCCGGCTGGGGGTCGAGGTCGATCCGCATCTCGTCGGGGTTGTCGTTGTCGTCGCTACGTACCGGCCACGGGTGGAAGGTGACCGTGTTCATCTGCACCGCCCACACCGCTGTGGCGATCTCGTCGATGACCAGCTGCGGGTGCGAACGTGCCGACGGATAGCGGCAGATGACCGAACGTGCCCACACCGGAACACCTTTCGGCGGATTCTTGGAGAAGAACTCCTCGCCCCCGACGCCGTCCGGGAAGCGCTGCAAAGTCACCGGTCGATCCCCCACCGCGCGCATCAGCCCGTCGGCCACAGAGGCGACGTACGTGGCAAGGTCCCACTTCGTGATACCCGCGTCCTTCCACATGATCCGATCGGGGCTGGAGACGCGTACCTCGCGGACGGTGCCATCCGGGGCGGGGACCTGCAACACCTTCGCGCTGCTGCTCATGAGCCGAGCCTAGTGCGGCCGTCCAGCCCAGCAGTCCCGGATAGGCAGAGGCAAAGCGGACCGCCGGGAACGTCCAACCCGGCCGTAATGTTGTGTAGTGCGTGAGAGACCCACATCGAAAGCACTGGTTTTCAGCCCTGCCCAGGAGGACTCCGATGAACGACGGCCGCACCTATCCGCTGAACAAGACCGACGAGCAATGGCGTGCCGAGCTCAGCACGCAGGAGTACGAGGTTCTGCGCCAGGCCGGCACCGAGCGGCCGGGCGTCGGCGAGTACACCGACACCAAGACCCAGGGTGTGTACTCCTGCCGCGCGTGCGGCGCCGAGCTCTTCCGCAGCGACACCAAGTTCGACAGCCACTGCGGCTGGCCGTCCTTCTACGCACCTTTGGCAGAGGACCGCGTCGAGTACATCGAGGATCGCAGCATGGGCGCCAAACGGGTCGAAGTCCGGTGTGCCAACTGCGGATCGCACCTCGGCCACGTCTTCGAGGGTGAGGGCTACGACGTCCCGACCGACCAGCGATACTGCATCAACAGCATCAGCCTGCGACTGGAGCCGGCTACGGAATAAGCCCGCGAAGAAACCGGGCCGCGGGATGGTGCGCGTCAGTAGGTTTGGACCATGACGAATCCAGACGCCAGCCAGTTCCGAAGCGACCCGCCCCGCACCGCCGACGAGCGCGCGATGTACCAAAGCTGGCTGGAATTCCACCGCGGGACCTTGTTGCGGAAGTGCTCGGACCTGACCGACGGGCAGCTCAAGAGCGCCTCGGTCCCCCCGTCGAACCTGACACTTCTTGGCTTGCTGCGGCACATGGCCGACGTGGAGCGAGCGTGGTTCCGCATCCGGGCCGCCGGGCTTGGGCTAGCGGCTCTCTACAGCACCGATGACGACGAGGACGGTGAGTTCGACAACGTGGCGGATGCCGATGTCGCCGAGGCTTTCGCCACCTTCAAGGATGAGTGTCTGGCTGCAGATGAGGCAGTTCGCACAATGTCCCTGGGCGACACCTTCGAAGGCAGGAACGGCCCGATCTCGTTGCGGTGGGTCTATGTCCACATGATCGAGGAGTACGCCCGGCACAACGGCCACGCCGACCTGCTCCGCGAGTGCATCGACGGCGCCACGGGCGCCTGACCGGCCCAGGTCGATCGGACGATCGGATGACCTAGTCGATCAGGGCAGGTCGTCGATCTGGTCGATCAGGCACGTCGTCGATCTCGTCGATCAGGTCGTGGGTTGACCGGCCGATCAGGGCAGGGAGTCGACCAGCGCCGCAACCTCAACCCGTGGCCCGCTGTAGAACGGCACCTCTTCGCGAACGTGGCGGCGGGTCTCGGAGCCCCGCAGGTGGCGCATGAGATCGACGATGCGGGTCAGGTCGTCAGCCTCGAACGCCAGGATCCACTCGTAGTCGCCCAGGGCGAAGGAAGGGATGGTGTTGGCCCGCACATCCGGGTAACCGCGCGCCATCTGTCCATGCTCCGACAGGAGGTCACGGCGCTCCTGGTCCTCCAGCAGGTACCAGTCGTACGAACGCACGAACGGGTAGACGCTGATGAAGTCCTTCGGGTTCTCGTCGGCCATGAATGCCGGGATGTGTCCCTTGTTGAACTCCGCCGGTCGGTGCAGCGCAGCCACCGACCACACCGACTCGAGGTGGGCACCTAGCTGGGTGCGGCGGAGTCGGTGGTAGGCCGACTGCACGGCCCGGATGTCCTCGGCATGCCACCAGATCATGAAGTCCGCATCGGCCCGCAGCCCGGCCACGTCATACACCCCCCGCACCACGACACCCTGCTCGGCGACATCGGCAAACAGCGCCTCGACCTCGGCAGCGACCTTGGCGCGATCCTCGGGCAGTGGACTGACTGGGCTAGTGACCTTGAAGACCGACCACATTGCGTAGCGGATGCTGTCGTTGATCTCGCGGATCTGGCTGGCGGACGGCTTGGGACTCATGCTCCTATCCTGACCCGAGCCCCTGCCCGCTTCGCAGGTGGGTCAGGACCGCGTCGGCGGCCGCTCGTCCTGAGGCGATGCAGGCCGGTATGCCGACCCCCTCGTATGCCGCTCCCGCCAGCGCCAGCGCCGGAACCTGGGCGACGGCCGCGCGGATGCGGGCCACGCGGTCGACGTGACCGACGGCATACTGCGGCAGTGCCCCACCCCATCGCTGGACGTGGCTCTCGACCGGGATGGGCAACTGCCCCCCGAGCGCATCGGCCAGATCGCCAAGGACGAGCCGTTTCAGGTCCTCATCGCTGCGTTGCAGCACTGCTTCCTCCCCGACGCGCCCGAGCGAGGCACGCAGGATGAACAGGTCGGGCGCGGCGTCGGCGACCCAGCGCCACTTGTTGGTGCTGAACGTCGACGCCTTGACTGCTCGGTCCTCCACCGGCGGCACCAGGAACCCTGACCCGGACAGCTGCGGCAGGCCGTGGCGGGGCAGGGCTATCGACACGATGGCCATCGAGGCATACGTGATAGCTGCAAGTTCGCTTGCGGCATAAGGCGCATGAGGCGCGAGGAGCCTGGCGGCAGGCGCTGCCGGAACGGCGATCACGACCGCATCCGCCTCGAGCTCGACGGGTGCGGGAACCGGCCCGGTCGTCAGTGCCCAACCGCGCCTGCCCTCGACCGAAGTCCGGCGCAGCTCGCGAACGACCGTCCGCGACATGACACCTACCCCTTGTGCCCGAAGGCTTTTCACCAGCTCCTCGGTAAGCGTGCCCA
The DNA here is from genome assembly GCA_002404345.1 of Actinobacteria bacterium UBA4719. Lineage (GTDB taxonomy): Bacteria > Actinomycetota > Actinomycetes > Actinomycetales > Dermatophilaceae > UBA4719. Next base: position 7,189 of record DHJN01000215.1, read on the forward strand.
CGCCTCCGATCAGCCCGGCAAACACCGGCATGTGATCGAGCGACGCCCTGGTGAAGGCGCGTTCAGCCGCCGCAGTCACCGACTCCCCCGCGGTCGCGGCCTGCCAAAGCTGGGGCACGGTCGCCCTCAGGGACAGCTGATCTGCATGCCCGGCGTAGACGCCACCGAGCAGCGGCTCGACGAGCCGGTCCACGACGGCCGATCCGACTCTGCCACTGACGAACTCGCCAACCGAGAGGTCCTCGACAGTCGCCTCAAGGGGACGGTCGCGCTCCCCTTCGGCCCAGGCGATCTCGTCCGCATCCAGCACCCCGAGCGCGGCCGCTGGATTCGAGGGCACCCCCATCAACGTGCCGGCTGGCATCGGGTGCAGCGCGCCACGGGACCAGATTGCCGCCGATGCGGTGGTGGGATGGGTGAGGCGGTCAGCCAGGCCGATCGCTCGCGCCAGGTCGGTGCCCTCGGGTCGGCGGGCCAGGATGGACTCTGCTCCGACGTCGATGACCACCCCTGCCAGTTGGGCGCGGCGAAGCTTTCCCCCCGGCGCATCACTGCCGTCCAGGACGACAAGCTCCAGATCGGGATCGCCCTGGCGCAGGTGCCAGGCAGCCGCCAGTCCGCTGATGCCGCCGCCCACGATGATGACCCGGCTCGTACCCACACGGTCAGCCTCTCAGGCTCGTGACCGAATCGAAACCGCTGGGCATGGAACGAACGTGGCCATCCACCCCTCAAAGGGGCATACCGTTCCGTCCAGCGCTCGCCCCCGGAGGTCTGTCATGCCGATTGCGTTCACCCACCGCGCGCCCCTTTTGAGCGTTCGCCGCGTTCGGCCGGCTCTGCCAAATCGAAGGATGATTGCCGTCGGCGTACTGACCGCGCTGTTGCTCTCCGGTTGTGGCAGCGGTGGCTCCACCGGAACCAGTACGAAGGGCGCTGTGGCCGGCGGTTCACCTGTCCAGGACAGCGCGCGCAACAGTGCTCCTGGAACCAACAGTGCTCCCGGAGCCAAGTCCGTCCCCGGTGCTCCGGCCGGCCCGGCCGATGTCTCCACGCCCGGGGCACCTGTGGCTGGCGTTGGTCCCAAGCTGACCAAGAGCGCGAGCCTGGACCTCCAGGTCAAGGACATCGCCGCCGCCGCGGCTCGGGTGCGCAGCATCGCTACGGGCCTGCAGGCTCAGGTGCTCAGTGAACAGATCGGCAGGGCCGACCCGGGTGACCCGGGTGACCCGGTGCCCCTGCAGGGCGGCAGGAAGTTGCCCAGTGCCTCCGGTGACTTGGGTGGCTTCGGCACCCTGACCCTGTCGGTGCCGGCGGACAAGCTCGACACCGCGCTGGACCAGCTCGCCAAGGTCGGCACCGTGCTGCGCCGCAACACGTCCTCGCAGGACGTCACCTCCCAGTACGTCGACACCGAGAGCCGGCTGAAGACCATGCGCGCCAGTGTCGACCGCGTGCGCGCCCTCATGGCCCAAGCCAGGGACCTCGGCCAGGTCGTGGCCCTTGAGAGTGAGATGAGTCGGCGAGAGGCCGACCTGGAGTCGTTGGAGTCACAGCTGAACGCTCTCAGGGCCAGCGTCGACCGCTCCACGCTGGCGGTGTCGTTGAGCACGCCAACCTCAGTGAGCGAGCCTGTGTCGAACAAGGGGTTCCTGGCCGGTCTGCGCTCCGGCTGGGACGCCTTCACGGCCTCCGCCAGCGGGCTGCTCACCGCCATCGGCGCGGCTCTGCCATTCGGGGTGTTCTTCGCCCTGGTCGCAGTACCGCTCTGGTGGTCCTGGCGCCGTCGCCGGGCGAACCGGCCAACGATCAGTCCCGCAACACCCTAGGAGCGCAGACGCATCGATGAAGTCGCACAGATCGACTCAAACAGGCTCGTCTTGAGTCGATCTGTGCGACTTCACGAGTCACATCGAACCGGCTCGGGTGGACGGCTCGGGTGGACGGCTCGGGTGGACGGATCCGGGTCTAGCTGTCAGCGGGCGGATGCCTCGTGCACGAGCTCGACGACGCGGGTCAGCACCGCTGGGTCGGTGTCGGGCAGGACTCCATGGCCGAGGTTGAAGATGTGTCCCGGCGCCTGTGCGCCCTCGGCCACGATCGACAGCACGGCCTTCTCCAGAGCCGGCCACGGCGCGAACAGCAACGCCGGGTCCAGGTTGCCCTGCACGGCATACCGGTCCCCAAGGCGAGCGCGGGCATCCGTCAGGGAGGTGCGGTAGTCCACGCCCACCACATCGGCGCCAGCGGCACCCATCGAGGCCAGCAGCTCGCCGGTTCCGACACCGAAGTGGATCGTCGGGACGTCGAGATCGGCCACGGCCAACAGGGCCACTCGGGAATGCGGCTGGACGAAGGTGTCGTAGTCCCTGCGGGGCAGCGCGCCCACCCACGAGTCGAACAGCTGCACGGCCGACGCGCCGGCCCGCGCCTGCACCCCAAGGAACAAGCCCGAGATCTGTGCCAGTCGCGCGCACAGCGCATGCCACAGCTCCGGGTCGCCATACATCAGGGCCTTGGTGCGTTCGTGGTTCTTGGACGGCCCACCCTCGATGAGGTATGACGCAAGAGTGAACGGCGCACCAGCGAAACCGATCAGCGGCGTGGCGCCGAGCTCGGCGACGACCAGCCCCACGGCCTCGGTGATGAAGGAGACGTGCTCCGGCGTCAGCTCCGGAATACGGTCAAGGTCGGCGTGCGCCCGGAACGGTTGAGCCACCACCGGCCCCACCCCCGGGACGATGTCGAGATCGACGCCGACGGCAGCCAACGGCAGCACGATGTCGCTGAAAAGGATCGCCGCGTCCACTCCGTGCCGGCGCACTGGCTGCAGCGTGATCTCGGCGACCAGCTCCGGACTGCGGCAGGCATCGAGCATGCCCACGCCCTCGCGCACCTTGCGGTACTCCGGCAGCGACCGGCCCGCCTGGCGCATGAACCAGACGGGCGTGTGCGGCACGCTCTGACGTCGAGCGGCGCGGACCAGGGCACTGTCGCGGGGGCTGTTCGGGGAGGACTTCACCCGCAGATCCTCGCACGGGAAGACGGCAAGGCAGCGACTCATGGTCCGACACAAGGGTCAGAGCGCGATGGCGACCACTCCGACCAGGGTCAGCGCGACACCGATGGACTGGACGCGACGGAGGCGTTCGCCCAGGAGCAGCCTCGCCCAGAAGAGCGTTGCCACCGGGTACAGCGAGCCCAGGACGCTGGCCACGGTGACCATGCCCCTTGAGGAGGAGAACGCGAAGAGCCCGTTCGCGGTGACGTCGCCCAGACCGATGACCGCGAGCGCCGGAAGGTCGCCCGCGCGAGTGCCGCCCACCGAGCGCACCACCAGCCCTGCGACCAGGAACAGGACGACGCTGGTCAACCGCATGCCCCACAGCGTCTCAAGCAGTGCGTAGCGGGCTCCGCGGTCCAGGCAGTAGAGCGCGGTCCCGAAACACACCGCAGAGACAGCGGCCAGCATCACCGGGCGGGGTGGCACCGCCCCGGTCAGCTCGGGCCCGGAGGCCAGGGCCGCACCGGTCACCGCAACCGCCATGCCGACCCACGCGGTCGCGCTGGGATGCTCGCCGGTGAGCAGGCCGAGAAACACCGGGACCAGTGCTCCCAGCGATGAGATCGGCGCGACGACGCCCATCGTCCCCGAGGCCAGTGCCGTGTAGAAGGAGGTCAGTCCGAGTGCCCCCGCCGTCCCGGCCCCGATGGCCCACAACGGGCCGTTCCCGCTGAAGGACGGCGAGAAGCCGGTATGCCGCACGAGCAGGATCGCGCTCAACGCGACCAAGGCGCAGCCCTGGGTGACCGCCACGACGGCGGGCGGAGCGATGGTCCGCGACTTGAGCCCTGCGAAGAAGTCGGAGGTGCCCCAGAACGCGCTCGAGGCCAGGGCGAGCAGAGCCAACATCGCCGAACCGTACCCCGGCGTGCCGCGCCCCCCCGGGCGACCGGTCACATACTCTTCAGTGGTGGACAGTCGCAGCGTCCCTGGCGAGAACTCGGCCGAATTCGCACAAGCCCTACGGGACCTGCGCGCCGCTCGGCTACGTCCTGAGGTCCGCCTCACGGAGGTGCCCGCCCCCACCCGGATCGCCCCGCAGGCCGTGGCCCTGACCGCAGAAGTCGTCGTCGCAGGTGCCCTGGACGAGGGTGACGAGCTCGCCTCCGGCCGTTTCGTCCTGCTGTACGACCCGTCCGCGCCCGAGCCGTGGGGCGGAGTATGGCGCGCAGTCACGTTCACCCGCGCCGAGTTCGATCCGGAGCTGGCCAACGACCCGATGCTCGGCGCGGTCGGATGGTCGTGGTTGCTCGACGCGCTCGGGCGCCGTGAAGCGACCTTTGTGGCCGAAGGAGGCACCGTCACCCGGGTCGTGTCCGAGAGCTTCGCCGCTCTCGCCGACCGAAATGCCGCGGTGGAGATGGAGATCCGGGCCTCCTGGACACCCACCGGCCCCAACGTGGGTGTTCACCTCCAGGCCTGGGCCGATCTGCTGTGCACGATCGCCGGCCTGCCACCGCTGCCCGAGGGCGTCGTGTCTCTGCCACGGCAACGTCGTTGAAAGCCATGCCGCCGAACGGCGGTAGGTGTGCTCCCGGCCAACCGCGCGCGCCCGCGCGTCAATATAGATTGAGCTTGTGATCATCGGATCCAGCGAGTCCCCCGAGCCAGCTGATGCGTCAGAACCCTCTGACGCGTCAGAGCCAGCGGACGCGTCAGATCCCGACCGGGCGACTGCCCCGGTCCTGGTGCCCCTGCGGATGCCTGCCGGGGGCGTCCCGGACGTGATCGTGAACGAACGCGAACTCCTCCTCGCGGCCGAAGCCATCGGCGCCGGCACCGGACCGGTGGCCATCGACGCAGAACGCGCGTCCGGCTACCGCTACGGACAGCGGGCCTATCTGATCCAGATCCGGCGCGAGGGTTCGGGCACCTGGCTGATTGACCCGATCGCCTGCCCGGATCTCTCACCCATCGCCGAGGTGATCACCGATGTAGAGTGGATCCTGCACGCCGCAACCCAGGACCTGCCCTGCCTGGCTGAGGTCGGCCTGCGTCCGACGCGCCTGTTCGACACCGAGCTCGGGGGACGTCTCGTGGGTCTGCCGCGCGTCGGACTCGCTGCGGTCGTCGAGCACTACCTTGGCCTCAGCCTTGCCAAGGAGCACTCGGCCGTGGACTGGTCGACCAGACCCCTGCCGGAGCCCTGGTTGCGTTACGCCGCCCTCGACGTCGAGGTGCTCGGCCAGGTCCGCGATCTCATGGCGGACGACCTCGCTGTGCAGGACAAGATGGTGTGGGCCGAGCAGGAGTTCGACTCGCTCACGAGGTTCACCGGCCCCCCTGTCCGGGTCGACCCGTGGCGTCGTACTTCGGGGCTGCACAAGGTCCGCAACCGCCGTGGCGCCGCCATGGTCCGTGAGCTGTGGCAGACCCGGGATGCCATAGCCGTCGAGCGCGATGTCGCCCCCGGCCGGATCCTGCCCGACACCGCCCTGGTCGACCTGGCCATCAAGTCTCCCAAGACGGATGCCGACCTGAGCCAAAACGGGGCCGGCCAAGCCTCCAGATCAGTTCGCCGAAACCAGCGGCAGTGGCTCGCCGCGCTGGAGCGCGCCCGCCAGCTGCCCGAGGAGGACCTCCCCGTCCTCACCCTGCGCACGGAGGGTCCGCCTCCGGCCCGGGCCTGGCCCGATCGCGACCCGGTTGCCGCCGGACGGCTGTCCCAGGCCCGCGCAGCCCTGCGCGAGTTCGCCCACGCCCACAGCATTCCCGTCGAGAACCTGCTGACTCCGGACTCCTTGCGCCGGGTGCTTTGGGCTCCCCCACCGGATCCGACACTCGATTCCATCTCCGCAGCCTTGCTCGACCTCGGGGCCCGTCGGTGGCAGATCGACATCGCCGGTCCCATCCTCGAGGAAGCCATCAACCGCCCTGCCGAACCAACCACTGAACCAACCGCCCAACCCAGGGAGGCTCCCCGTGCCCCGCACACTTCGTGAGGTCGTGTTCGTCGACGGCGTGCGCACGCCGTTCGGCAAGGCTGGCGACAAGGGCATGTATGCCCANNATCGGTGACCAGGGTCTGACCCTGGGCCGGGTGGCGGCGCTTCTCGCAGGTCTGCCCAACACCACTCCGGGCTACTCCATCGACCGTATGTGCGCGGGTGCCATGACCGCGGTGACCAGCGTCGCCTCGGCCATCGCGTTCGGCTCGGCCGAGATCGCCATCGCCGGCGGCGTCGAGCACATGGGCCGCCACCCGATGGGTGAGGCTGTTGACCCCAACCCGCGGATCATCTCCGAGAGGATCGTCGACCCATCGGCCCTCGTGATGGGCTCGACCGCCGAGAACCTGCACGACCGCTTCCCAGGTCTGACCAAGGAGCGCTGCGACGCCTACGCCGTCGCGAGTCAGGACAAGCTCGAGAAGGCGTACGCAGGCGGCAAGATCACCCCAGACCTGGTCACCGTCGCCACCCGTCACACCGAGCTCGGGTACGGCCTGGCCACGACTGACGAGCCGCCGCGCCCGGGCACCACCCTGGCGAACCTCACCGGGCTGAGGACGCCCTTCCGTTCGCATGGCAATGTCACCGCCGGCAACAGTGCCGGCCTGACCGACGGTGCGACCGCGTGCATCATGGCCTCGGCCGATGCCGCCGCAGAGCTCGGACTGCCCGTGCGGATGCGCCTGGCGGCCTACTCCTTCGTCGGTGTCGAGCCCGAGGTCATGGGTATCGGTCCGGTGCCTGCGACCGAGAAGGCCCTCAAGCAGGCCGGTCTGAGCATTGCGGACATCGGTCTCCTTGAGCTGAACGAGGCGTTCGCCGTCCAGGTGCTGGCCTTCCTGGACCACTTCGGCATCGCCGACGACGATCCCCGGGTGAACAGGTACGGTGGCGCGATCGCCACCGGTCACCCGTTGGCCAGCTCTGGCGTCCGCCTGATGACCCAGCTCGCTCGCCAGTTCGAGGAGAACCCGGACGTCCGGTACGGCCTCACCGCGATGTGCATCGGCATCGGTATGGGTGGCGCCGTGATCTGGGAGAACCCTCACCACAGCGACTACGGCAAGGAGCTCGACGGCGCGATGGGGGCGGTTGCCCGATGAGCATCGACTTCACTGCCCTCTTCCCCGACGAGGTCATCACCAGGGCGCTGGCGCGCGATGTCTCCCTACCCGGCGGCGCCGGCCGGTTCGTGCTGATCACGCTGGACAACGGCTACGACCACACCAAGCCCAACACCTTCGGCCCGGCCACCCTGGCCGGCCTGTCCACGGTTCTCGACACCGTGCGCGCGCGAGCTGAGGCCGCAGAGATCGTCGGCGTCGGCGTGACCGGCAAGCCGTTCATCTTCGCGGTCGGGGCCGATCTCACGGGCTTCCCCAAGGTGACCAGGCGCGAGCAGGCGCTGGCCATAGGCCAGCTCGGGCACAAGACGTTCGAGCAGCTGCGCACCCTCCCCGTGCCGACCTTCGCTTTCGTCAACGGGGCTGCCATGGGTGGCGGCGTCGAGATCGCGCTCAGTGCGGCATACCGGAGCATCTCTTCGGGTGTGCGAGCCCTCGCGCTACCAGAGTGTTTTCTCGGTCTGGTGCCCGGCTGGGGCGGCTGCTACCTGCTGCCGAACCTCATCGGCGTCGCGTCGGCACTGAAGGTGATCATTGAGAACCCGTTGAACGCCAACCGCATGCTCAACGGCCCGGCGGCCTTCAAGCTCGGGATAGCCGACGTGTTGTTCGAGCCGGCCACCTTCCTGGAGGACTCCCTGTCCTGGGCCGCCGATGTCATCGATGGCCGCACCACCGTCAGTCGTGCCGCCATTCACCGCGACGAGGCCGCCTGGGAGGGCGCCATCGCCGCGGCCGCGGGCATCGTCAAAGCCAAGACCGGCGGCGCTGCTCCCGCACCACTGCGGGCCCTCGAGCTCGTATCCGCGGCTCGGACGGCCACGCGGGTAGAGGCGTACAGCGCCGAGGACAGCACCCTCGCGAGCCTGGTGATGGGCGACGAGCTGCGCAGCAGCCTGTACTCCTTCGACCTGGTGCAAAAAAGGGCCAAGCGTCCGGCTGGAGCTCCCGACCGCTCGCTGGCCCGTCCGGTCACCAAGGTCGGTATCGTCGGGGCGGGCCTGATGGCCAGCCAGCTGGCCCTGTTGTTTGCTCAGCAGCTCGAGGTGCCGATCGTGATGACCGACCTTGACCAGGGTCGCGTTGACAAGGGTGTGGGCTACGTCCACACCGAGATCGACAAGCTGCTCGGCCGCGGGCGGGTGAGCCCGGACCGGGCCAACCGGCTGAAGACCCTGGTGAGGGGTTCGACGAGCAAGGGCGACTTTGCCGATGCCGACTTCGTCATCGAGGCGGTGTTCGAGGAGATCAAGGTCAAGAAACAGGTGTTTGCCGACGTCGAAGCCGTGGTGTCGGCCCGCTGCGTGTTGGCGACCAACACATCCTCGCTCTCGATCACGGAGATTGCCACGGATCTGAAGAACCCCGAACGGGTCGTGGGCTTCCACTTCTTCAACCCCGTGGCGGTCATGCCGTTGCTGGAGATCATCAGGGGCGACAAGACCGACGACGCCACCCTCGCGACGGCCTTTGCCACGGGCAAGACGTTGAAGAAGACGGCGATCCTTGCCAAGGACTCTCCTTCGTTCATCGCGAACCGCCTGCTGGGACGGTTCATGGGCGAGGTCGGTCGAATCGTCGACGAAGGCACCCCGCTGGACATCGCCGACCGCGCCTTCGCCGGATTCGCGCCGATGCCCCCGTTCGTGCTGTTGGGTCTGGTCGGTCCGGCGATCGCGCTGCACAACAGCGAGACTCTGCACGCAGCCTTCCCGGAGCGCTTCCATGTGTCGGCGAGCCTGCGCGCCCTGGTCGCCGCTGGCAAGCCCGGGTTCTATGTCTCCCCCGAGGGCAAGCCTGCTGTGCCTGTGCTGGACCCCGAGGTCGCACCTCTACTGCAGGCGCCGACCAACCCGGTGGTACTCGACGCCGCCCAGGTCCGCGAGCAGGTGCTCTCGGCCCTGGCGCAGGAGGCCCACCTGATGCTGGCCGAGGGTGTGGTCGCGGCTCCGATGGACATCGACCTCGCCCTGATCACGGGCGCCGGCTTCGCCTTCTGGAACGGCGGGCTCACCCCGCTGCTGGATCGCACCGGCATCTCCGAAAAGGTCAACGGACAACCATTCCTGCCCGCTGGTGTGGCCAGCCTGTCGGGGGCGTGACCTCCGTCTCAGCCTGACCCTGCCTGCCCGCACAGGGACTGCGTGTCCCGCACTGGTGTCAGGGACACGCCGCGCGAGCGTGCCGGGTGTATCTCAGCTTTGACCTATGGTTGCAGGCATGCGAGATGACTATCCGGCCCGGATCGGCACCCTGATTCGGGATGCGCGACGTCATCAAGGCCTGTCGCAGAGCGACCTTGCGGAGTCGCTGGGCACCAGTCAGAGCGCCGTGGCACGCATCGAGCAGGGCAAGCAGAACCTCAGTCTCGAGATGCTGGCTCGCATCGGCGCGAGTCTGGACTCCGAGTTCGTCTCCGTGGGCCACTCCGGCGCCCAGCACCTGCGCATCGTCGGCGGGACCAAGCTGTCCGGAACGATCGACGTCAAGACCAGCAAGAACGCCGCCGTCGCCCTGCTGTGCGCCTCGCTGCTCAACCATGGGCGCACCACCTTGCGCCACCTCGCCCGCATCGAGGAGGTCAACCGCATGCTCGAGGTACTGGCCAGCATCGGCGTCAAGACCCGATGGCTACCGGACAGCAACGACCTCGAGATCACTCCCCCGGTCCGCCTCAACCTCTCGGCGATGGACCTCGACGCGGCGCGCCGCACCCGAACCGTGATCATGTTCCTCGGGCCCTTGCTGCACGAGCTCGATGAGTTCCGTCTCCCGTATGTCGGGGGATGTGACCTCGGCACCCGCACCGTGGAACCGCACCTGAACGCCTTGCGCGCATTCGGCCTGAACGTCACGGCCACAACAGGCTTCTACGACGCCAAGATCGACCGCTTGGTCACCCCCAGCGCGGCGATCGTGCTGACCGAACGTGGCGACACCGTCACCCAGAACGCGCTCATGGCCGCAGCGCGGCACGACGGGACCACCGTCATCCGCAACGCCAGCCCGAACTACATGGTCCAGGACCTCTGCTTCTTCCTGGGGACGCTCGGGGTGACCATCGAGGGAATCGGCACCACCACGCTGACCATCCATGGCCGACGCGAGATCGACGCGGACGTCGAGTTCTCACCCTCCGAGGACCCGATCGAGGCGATGAGCCTGCTGGCTGCGGCGGTTGTCACCGAGTCCGCGATCACCATCCGGCGGGTGCCCATAGAGTTCCTCGAGATCGAGCTCGCCCTGCTCGAGGGCATGGGCATGAAATACCTGAAGACCGACGAGTACCGCTCCGCAAACGGGCTCACCCGGCTGGTCGACCTGACCACCATCGCTGGACCGCTCACGGCGCCCACCGACAAGATCCACCCGATGCCGTTCCCGGGTCTGAACATCGACAATCTGCCATTCTTCGCGATCATCGCGGCCTGTGCGACCGGCACGACGATGATCCACGACTGGGTCTATGACAACCGTGCCATCTATCTCACCGAGCTCACCAAGGTCGGCGTCAAGGTTCAGCTGTTGGACCCGCATCGGGTGCTGATCACGGGCCCCACCCGCTGGCGGGCCTCCGAGGTCATCTGCCCGCCCGCACTGCGCCCGGCGGTGGTCATCCTCCTGGCGATGCTCGCGGCACCGGGCACATCAGTCCTTCGAAACGTCTACGTCATCAACCGCGGCTACGAGGATCTGGCCAAGCGTCTCAACGCCCTCGGTGCGACTGTCGAGACGTTCCGCGACATCTGATCCGGACGTTCCGCGACATCTGATCCGGCCGGTCAACGGCTCTGGGTGAGCTCCCTGCCGAGCGAGGTCGCAATCGCGTCCGGGGTCAGTCCGATCTGGTCCAGCACCTGGCTACGCGAAGCGTGCCCCAGGAACTCCTTGGGTATCCCGTAGCAGTGGACCGGCACCCCGCACCCGGCCTGACGCATCGCCAGGGTGACCGCTGATCCGATACCACCCGACACCAGGTTGTCCTCGATGACCGCAACAGCGGTGGCGTCGCCGGCTGCGTTGACCAGTTCGGGGCTGACCGGCAACACCCAGCGGGGATCCACCACGCGCACCGAATGTCCTTGCGCTTCAAGCTTTTCGGCCACGCAGACCGACAGTGACGCCATCGCGCCGACGCCCACGATCAGCAGATCCACGTCGCCGTGGCCGGTCTCGTTCAGGACGTCAAGGCTGCCGAGCTGACGCACCCGGACAACGGGGTCAGCGACGTCGCCCTTGGGGAAACGCACCACCGTGGGACCGTCCGAGACGTCGACGGCCTCGCGCAGCTGTCGCCGAAGCTGGTCGCCGTCGCGGGGTGCAGCCAGCCGAAGGCCGGGCACCACCGAGCAGATCGTCATGTCCCACATGCCGTTGTGGGACGCTCCATCACTGCCGGTCACACCCGCCCGGTCGAGCACCACGGTGACACCGGCCTTGTGCAGGGCAGCGTCCATCAACAGCTGGTCAAAGGCCCGGTTTAGGAACGTGGCATAGATGGCGACCACTGGATGCAGACCGCCAAAAGCGAGCCCGGATGCCATCGTCAGTGCGTGCTGTTCGGCGATTCCCACGTCGAAGACCCGGTTCGGGAAGCGAGCCGCGAACTTGTCAAGACCGACCGGGATCATCATCGCGGCGGTCAGCGCCACGACGTCAGGCCGCACGGCACCGATCTCGCACATCTCGTCGCTGAACTCATCGGTCCAGATCCGGCCGCCCTCGGTGAACGGCAGACCCGTCTCGGGGTTGATGACACCGACCGCGTGGAACCGGTCGGCCTCGTCCCGGCGAGCAGGCTCGTAGCCGCGGCCCTTCTGGGTGATCACATGGACGAGGACCGGACCGCCGAATGCGCGAGCCCTGCGCAGCGCCGACTCGAGCGACTCCTCGTCATGTCCGTCAACCGGGCCGAGGTACTTCAACCCAAGGTCCTCGAACATGCCCTGAGGCGCGACGATGTCCTTCAGGCCCTTCTTCATCCCGTGCAGCGTCTCGTACATCGCCGGCCCCACGACCGGCGTGCGGGCCAGAGTGTTCTTGCCCCAGTCCAGGAAGCGTTCGTAGTCGCGCGTCATCCGCAGGGTGGCGAGGTGGTCGGCGAGCCCGCCCGTCGTCGGGGCATAGGAGCGTTCGTTGTCGTTGACAACGATGATCAGCGGGAGGTCCTTGTCGGCCGAGATGTTGTTGATCGCCTCCCAGGCCATCCCGCCGGTGAGAGCCCCATCCCCGATGACCGCCACGGTATGCCGGTGGCGCTGGCCCTGCAGACGGCGCGCCTTGGCGATGCCGTCCGCCCAGGACAATGCGGTGGACGCATGGGAGTTCTCCACCACGTCATGCCCGGACTCGCGCCTGCTGGGGTAGCCCGAGAGCCCGCCCTTCTTGCGCAGGTTGGCGAAGTCGTCGCGGCGGCCCGTGAGTAGCTTGTGGACGTAGGACTGGTGGCCGGTATCGAACACGATCGAGTCCAGCGGGGAGTCGAAGACCCGATGCAGGGCGATGGTCAGCTCGACGACGCCCAGGTTGGGTCCAAGGTGTCCGCCCGTCTTGGAGACCGACTCGACCAAGAATGCCCGGATCTCCTCGGCCAACAAAGGCATCTGAGTCGCCGACATGGCCTTGAGGTCCTGCGGACCATTGATCGTTTCAAGCAGCTGCACGCGCTTCGGCATCCTCTCAACTGACTCAGGATCTCAACTGGTCAGGCTCTCAACTCACTCGGACGGTCGATTCTATGACGTCAGCCTGATACTCCCTGCTTTCTGTGGTGTCAACGACGGGCGCGGACGGCCCCCGCTACCAGGAGGACACCGACGATCGCCACGATCGGACCGATGATGGCCCAGATTGTGGCTCCGGTCATCACACTGCCCGACAGGTAGCCCAGGCCCTGCAAGGTCCAGATCAGGCCAACCAGGACCAGCAGCACACCCACTCCACCTCGCCCGCTCTTTTTCATGCGAACGACGCTACGCCGCATCACGTCCCGCGGAGACGCCACTCACAGGCGTTGCCACTCACAGAGGTTGCCACTCACAGGCGTTGGACTCACAGGCGTTGGACTCACAGGCGGGGGATGTAGCGCTTGCCCCGCAGCGCGTCATACAACAGCCGGGCACCACGGGCGGAAGCCCGCAGCCGCAGGCCCTCGGCCTCGAGGTCGGACTGGATCTGGGTGAGGGCCTCGGTGCTGACCAGATCACCGAGGTCGACCCGGACCTCCCGATAGGCCTGACGCATCGCCTCGAGCTGGGCGTCTATGTGCCGCACGGCGACCCAGGCCAGGGCGACCGGGTTCCTGCGCCATCCGGCATACCCGCGGTAGTCCGAGGGACAGTGGTCCAGCAGCCAGGACACCGCCGGCGCCTGCCAGCCCGGGGAGTCCGGCGGCGGCACGGACTGCGGCCAACCCGGAGGCGTGCGCGCCAGTGAGCTCACTCCCCCAGTGTGCCAACCCGCGCCGACAGTGATCGCAAACCTAACTACCGTGCACCCAAACCGACGGCAAACCTAGGTACCGTGCACCCAAACCGACCGCAAACCTAGGTACCGTGCACCCAAACCGACCGCAAACCTAGGTACAGTTCCTTCTCGCTTCATCTGAACCTAGGTACCGTGCCTCGCTGAGCGTTATCAGTGCCATACATACGAAGGCCCGGCCGCCGAAGCGACCGGGCCCTCATGGGTGTTGCGGTATGCCGGGTGCCCGGGTCAGCCAGCTCAGCTACTGACGAGCGAGCGCAGGACGTACTGCAGGATGCCGTCGTTGCGGTAGTAGTCCGCTTCGCCGGGGGTGTCGATCCGCAGCACAGCGTCGAACTCAACAACAGAGCCGTCGGTCCCGGTCGCCGTGACGTGCAACGTCTTTGGCGTCGTCCCCTCGTTGAGGGCGGTGACCCCCGAGATGTCGAAGGTCTCGGTGCCGTCCAGTGCGAACGAGTCAGCGTTCTTGCCGGCTGGGTACTGCAGCGGAAGCACACCCATGCCGATCAGGTTGGAGCGGTGGATGCGCTCGTAGGACTCGGCGATGACTGCCTTGACGCCCAGCAGGCGGGTGCCCTTGGCCGCCCAGTCGCGCGACGCACCCGGAGCCGTACTCCTTGCCGGACAGGACCACGAGCGGG
>DHJN01000264.1 GCA_002404345.1 Actinobacteria bacterium UBA4719
GAGTGCGTGCAGGACGTGTTCGATGTGCCGGGTCTGAGTACGTTGATGCGCGAGATCGGCTCGCGCAAGGTGCGCCTCGTCGAGGTCGAGACGCCGATGCCGTCCCCGTTCGCCCGCAGCCTCATGTTCGGTTACGTCGCGCAGTTCCTGTACGAGGGAGACTCGCCTCTGGCCGAGCGGCGTGCTGCCGCCCTGTCGCTCGATCCCACGCTGCTGGCCGAGCTGCTCGGGCGTGGCGAGGGCGCTGCCCTGCGCGACCTGCTCGACCCTGCGGCATTGGCGCGGACCGAGTCCGAGCTGCAGCGACAGGCCCCCGGACGCCGTTGCCGGGGCATGGAGGATGTCGCAGATCTGTTGCGGGTGCTCGGTGCTCAACCACTTCAGGCCATCCTCGAGCGCTGTGTCGAGGGGTCGACCACCAACGACGTGTCAGCCTGGTTGGTCGATCTCGAGAGCGACCGACGGCTGATCCGCGTGCGCGTTGGCGGCGAGGAGCGATGGGCCGCCATCGAGGACTCGGGGCGACTGCGAGACGCCCTTGGTGTGGCCCTGCCGGTTGGTGTGCCCCAGGTCTTTCTTGAGCCCGTCCCCGACCCGCTGGGCGATCTGGTGGCCCGTTACGCCCGCACGCATGGCCCCTTCACCGGCCGGGACGTCGCTGACTGGTTTGGCCTCGGTATGGCGGTCGTGGCCGACGTGTTGCGCCGGGTCGTGGAGGCCGGCCGGGTCGTGGAGGGCGAGCTGCGCCCGATCGAGTCCGGGGGTGGAGTCCACGGCAACGACTTCTGCGACGCCGAGGTCTTGCGCACTATTCGCCGGCGGTCGCTGGCAGCTCTTCGCGCCGAGGTCGAGCCGGTGCTGGCGGCCGACCTGGCCCGCTTCCTTCCCGCCTGGCAAGGGGTGGGCACCGGTCTGCGTGGCAGCGAGGGCGTGCGTCGTGCCGTCGAGCAGCTCGCTGGAGCGGTGGTGCCAGCCAGCGCGTTGGAGACACTGGTGCTCCCCAGCCGCGTGGCGGCATACAGCCCGGCCTTGCTGGACGAGCTGACCACGAGCGGCGAGGTGATCTGGCGCGGGCACTCCGCCCTGCCCGGCGACGACGGATGGGTCTCACTGCACCTGGCCGAGACCGCACACCTGACCTTGGCTGCACCATCCGCGGAGCTCGACCTCTCCGAGCGCCACCGCGAGGTCCTGGGCGCCCTGGGCGGCGGCGGCGCATTCTTCTTCCGCACGCTCTCGGACACCGTGTCCAGCAACGACGACGAGGCACTGACGCGGGTGCTGTGGGACCTGATCTGGGCAGGGCGCATCAGCAACGACACCCTTGCCCCGTTGCGGGCACTGCTCGTGGGCGGACGCACGGCGCACAAACCCCGGCGCACTGCCCCGCGGTCGGCCAGGTACTCCGCCGGAGCCGGCAGCCTCGGCGCACTGTCGGGTCGAAGGCTCTCCACCGGGCGGACCTCAATGCCGCCGCGCACCGGGCCTCCGACGGCTGCCGGCCGATGGTCCCTGCTCCCGTCCATCGAGCCCGATGCCACCGTCCGTTCCTATGCCGCGGCCGAGGTACTCCTCGATCGCTATGGCATCGTGACCCGCGGTTCCGTTGTCGCAGAAGGGGTTTCGGGTGGTTTCGCCGAAGTCTATCGAGTACTTTCGGCGGCCGAGGAGTCCGGGCGAGTGCGACGTGGCTACTTCGTCGAGGGTCTGGGAGCCGCACAGTTCGCCACCGCCGGAGCCGTTGACCGCCTCCGCGCCCAGAGCCGGCCGCTGCCCGGCGGATCCGCCCCGTTTGGTGCTGAACGCCGTGACGGCGCCCCGTCTGCGGTCGTTCTCGCCGCCTCGGACCCCGCCAATCCGTATGGCGCCGCCCTCCGCTGGCCCGCCCGAGACGCTGATCTGAGCGGCGAGCCGGAGGGCCCCAGGCCCGGCGCCACGTCAGGGCAAACGTCGGGGCAAACGTCAGGGCACGGGTCAGGGCACGGGTCAGGGCTCAGGCTAGGGCACAAGCCTGGTCGTAAGGCCGGGGCACTGGTGGTGCTCGTCGAGGGTGCGCTCACCCTGTACGTCGAGCGCGGCGGCAAGACGTTGCTGTCCTGGACCGATGACCCAGCATTGCTTCAAGCTGCCGCCGATGCCCTTGCTCTCGCAGTGCGCGAAGGGGCGTTGGGCAAGCTTACGGTCGAGAAGGCCGATGGCAGCTGGGTCCTCGGCTCCGGACATCCCCTGGCGACGGCCCTCGCCGAAGCTGGCTTCCATGCAACGCCGCGTGGTCTGCGCCTGCGACGTTGAGGGCACAGGCGGGCAACAGGACGGTGGTCATTCGGCACCTCCCAGCTCCCGCAGCACCGCGAGCCGGTACGCACCCCAACCCACGCCGTCGACCAGGAACTCAGGCCGCTCCATCCTCTCGACGGCCTGCCGCACCACAGCCAGGGCAGCAGCGGCAGCCCGGCCGTACATCACTTCCGGTTGGAGACGGGGCTGGTTCCGGCTGCGCACTGGCCAGAGTTCGTCTTGTGCCGCCCAATAGCCCGCGCCACCCGCTCCACGAGGTCGGTGTTCCCGTCTTGCTCAGGGATAACTCCCATCACAGCTCCTCTATCAGTGTGAGTACAAACCCACACTGTTGCTGCTTGGCAGCTGGGCGCAACTACGACTGTCCCTTGGTGCCAGCCGACCGCGTTCCTCACCTCTATGGTCAGTACCTCTAGGTTTGCCGAGCCAGGAGGGACACAGTCCCGAGGTTTGTTGGATCTGAGGGGACACAGTCCCGAGGTTTGCTGGATCTGCGTCAGGCGGCGGAGGCACGGACCAGGGTGTCGGAGCGCTGACCTACCGGCAGGGTCACCAGAGCGCTGATGGCCTCGGACCGGGCCGCCCGGACCGACACGTCGCTGAGCATCCGGGACATCGGCAGGTTCAAGGCCGCACAGATCGACGCGAGCAGCTCCGAGGAGGCTTCCTTCTCGCCGCGCTCGACCTCACTGAGGTAACCCAGCGAGACCGCAGCAGTGGCTGAGATCTCGCGCAGGGTGCGCCCCTGCGCCTGGCGGTGGTCACGGAGAACGTCACCGACTTCACGACGAAGCAAGATCATGGCGCCTCCTCACAGCGGCTCGACCGACAGTACATTAGGAACAACGGTACCCCCCGAGCCTTGCAGTTCGCGTGTCGGATTGCCGAGTTGGGTTCCCATGTTGGGGTCAACCGGCTATGCCGGGAGTTTCTTTCCGATCTTGGGCCCTGAGCTCCTCGGCGAGCAGCGCCAGGACGGCATGCACACTGTGCGCGCGGATGCCCGCACGATCCCCGGAAAGGCTCAGGGCCTTGACCCTCGAGCACCCCGGCCCGACCACCGCGACGTAGACCGTGCCTACGGGTTTTCCGTCAACCAGATCCGGCCCCGCCACACCGGTTGTGGCCAAGCCGTATGTCGCGCCCATCAGCGAGCGCACCCCGCTGGCCATCTGCTCGGCCACGTCGGCGTCCACGGATCCCACCTGCGCCAGCAGCACCTCATCGACCCCGAGCAGCTGGGCCTTGAGGTCCGTCGTATAGGCGAGGACGCCCCCACGCACAACGACCGAGGCACCGGCGACATCGGTCAGCGCCGCAGCGACCAGCCCCCCGGTCAAAGACTCGGCAACCGCCACTGTCTGCCCGGCTGCGGTCAGACGCTCCACCAGATCGGCGGCCGGAGTGGGCGCCACGCTCAGACCTCAGGCCCCGCGGTATGCCGTGCCGCCGCCTCGCGACGCTCGCGCTTGAGCTGCGCACGGGGGCTGGTGTTGCGCAGCGTGTGGGCCCTCAGGACGTAGTCAACGCCGGTTGCCACGGTTACGACGACCGCCGACGCCATGACCACGACGGCGATCGTGTGCCAGAAACCACTCAGCGGCAAGACGTAGAGCAGGATCGCGACCGCCTGAAGGGCGGTCTTGACCTTGCCACCGCGACTGGCGGGCATGACGCCGTGCCGGATGACCAGGAACCGCAGGGCGGTGATGCCGAACTCCCGGACGAGGACCACTGCAGTGACCCACCACGGCAGCAAACCGATGATCGAGAGCCCGGCGAGCGCCATACCCATCAGTGCCTTGTCGGCGATCGGGTCGCTCACCGTGCCGAAGTCGGTGACCAGGCCCCTGGCCCGCGCTATGTCGCCGTCGATACGGTCGGTCGCCGTCGCGACCACGAACACGCCCGCGGCAAGCAGGCGGTAGCTCGACGAGTGACCGCCGTTGTGCAGCAGGAACCAGGCGAAGACGGGGACGAGGGCGATGCGCAGGACGGTGAGGGCGTTGGCAATGTTCCAGGCGCTCGCCTGAGGCGGCCGAACGTGTGTGTCGTCCCCGGCGGGGGTCACCCGGGTTCCGCGATGAGGTCGATGCCCACTGTGTCGACAACCCGTGCGGCGATGATCTCGCCGACCGCGGGGGCCTGGGCACCTGGGCGCAGCCGAAGAATCGTGGCGCCGTCGACGTCGGGGCCCTGGTGGGCAGCCCGTCCGGTCAGCTCGTCGGTGTCCTCATCGATCCCCTCGACCAGGACCTCGACGCGCTCGCCGATGCGTTCCTCGGCGCGCTGGATGTTGAGCTCCTCCACCAGCGTCGTGAAGTGCGAGACGCGCTCGGCAATGACGTGACTCTCGAACTTGCCCTCATACGTCTCGGCCTCAGTGCCGTCCTCATCGGAGTACCCAAACACGCCGACCACATCCAGACGCCCTGCGGTCAGGAACTCCTCAAGCTCGATGAGATCCTCATCTGTCTCACCCGGGAACCCGACGATGACGTTGGACCGGATGCCGGCGAGCGGGGCGCGAGCGCGGACCTGGTCGATGAGGTCCAGGAATGCCTGACGCGAACCGAACCGGCGCATCCGGCGCAGCAGCGGCTCGGACGCGTGCTGGAACGAGATGTCGAAGTACGGGACGACGCCCGGGGTCGAGGCCATGACGTCAAGCAGGTCCATCCGGATCTCGGCTGGCTGAAGGTAGGACACGCGGACGCGTTCGATCCCGTCAACCGCCACGAGCTCGGGCAGCATCGTCTCCAGGAGGCGCAGGTCCCCGAGGTC
>DHJN01000157.1:0-1187 GCA_002404345.1 Actinobacteria bacterium UBA4719
CCGCGCAGCTGGTTGTCGATCCGGCGCGACTCGTGGCGTTCGGTGCCCAGGACGTAGAGGCCTCCGAGCTCGGTGACCTCGTCGTGCTCTGCAGCCACGGCCTTCTCGGCGGACTGGAGGGCGGCCGACCAGGCGGCTTCGTACTCCTGCGGGGTCTCTACCGGGTCCAGGCCCTTCGCCTTCAGCGCGGCGACGGCGGTGAACTCGGGGTTACCACCGAGCATGATGTCCGTACCGCGACCGGCCATGTTCGTCGCGACCGTCACCGCGGACTTGCGGCCGGCCTGGGCGATGATGGTGGCCTCACGCTCGTGCTGCTTGGCGTTGAGGACCTCGTGCGGGACGCCGCGTCGACGCAACAGCTCGGCCAGGTGCTCGCTCTTCTCGACACTGACGGTGCCGACCAGGACCGGCTGGCCGTGCTGGTGACGGTCGGCGAGGTCTTCGACCACCGCGGTGAACTTGGCCTCTTCGGTGCGATAGACGAGGTCGGCCTGGTCGGCGCGGATCATCGGCATGTTCGTGTCGATGGCCACCACGCCCAGCTTGTAGATGCTGTGCAGCTCGGCGGCCTCGGTCTGGGCCGTGCCCGTCATACCAGAGAGCTTCTCGTAGAGGCGGAAGTAGTTCTGCAGCGTGATCGTGGCCAGGGTCTGGTTCTCGTTCTGGATCTCGACGCCTTCCTTGGCCTCGATCGCCTGGTGCATGCCCTCGTTGTAACGGCGCCCGGCAAGCATCCGGCCCGTGTGCTCGTCGACGATAAGGATCTCGCCGTTCAGGTTGACGTAGTCCTTGTCCCGTTTGAACAGCTCCTTGGCCTTGATGGCGTTGTTGAGGTAGCCGATCAGCGGGGTGTTGACGGACTCGTAGAGGTTCTCGATGCCCAGATAGTCCTCGACCTTGGCGATCCCTGCCTCCAGGACGCCGACAGTGCGCTTCTTCTCGTCGACCTCGTAATCTCCGGAGCCGTCCTCACTGTCCATTGATCGGGTCAGGCGCTTGACCAGGCTGGCGAACTCGACGTACCACTTGGTCGCCTGGTCGGCCGGACCGCTGATGATCAGCGGCGTGCGAGCCTCGTCGATGAGAATGGAGTCGACCTCGTCGACGATGCAGAAGCTGTGACCGCGCTGGACGAGCTCCTCGGTGGACCACGCCATGTTGTCGCGCAGGTAGTCGAAGCCGAA
>DHJN01000157.1:1222-2828 GCA_002404345.1 Actinobacteria bacterium UBA4719
TCGAAGCCGAACTCGTTGTTGGTGCCATAGGTGATGTCCTTGGCGTACTCCGCGCGACGGTCGGCCGGCGTCATCGACGACAGGATGCAACCGGTCTCGAGGCCGAGGGCGCGGTGGACGCGGCCCATCAGGTCCGACTGGTACTCGGCCAGGTAGTCGTTGACGGTGATGACGTGGACGCCCTTGCCCTCAAGAGCATTGAGGTATGACGGGAGCGTCGCGACGAGCGTCTTGCCCTCACCAGTCTTCATCTCGGCAACGTTGCCCAGATGCAGCGCCGCGCCACCCATGATCTGCACGTCGAAATGGCGCTTGCCCAGAGTTCGCTTGCTCGCCTCACGCACGGCCGCGAAGGCCTCGGGAAGGATGTCATCGAGGCTCTCGCCGTCGGCCAGGCGTTTGCGGAAGATCTCGCTCTCGCCGCGCAGCTCCTCGTCGGTGAGCTTCTCGAAGTCCTCCTCGATCGCGTCGACCTGCTTGGCGATGACCGCCAGCTTCTTGAGGATGCGGCCTTCGCCGGCACGCAGCAGTCGGTCAATGATCGGAATTGGCACGCGACACTCCTGGTGAATTCAACCGTGATACGAATCAGTACTGACGTGGACCTAGGCTAGTCGGTCATGGCTGCCCATCCCGCTTCTCTCCCGACAGAGTGTCTCCGAAGCTGCTCTCGCTCGCGCGAACGGTTTCGGGGAGGTCGGCCGGGACCGGCGGGCCAGTCCGCTGGGTGAAGGGACCGGCGACCGAGCCAAGCCCCCAGCCACGAGGCCATCTCGCCCAGGTGCCGGTCGAGGGCTGGTCTGGCCTCTGGCGGCGCACCGGGCTCCCAGTGGATCACCTGCGCCCGCAACGTGTTTGCCCCGCGGTCGGCCTTGAGGTCGACCCGTGCTCGAGGGCGGACTCGAGCTGACGGGAGGTGAGCGGCCCGCGCGAGGTGACTTCCGCGAATACGGCCCGGACGAGCTCGGGGTGCTCGCGGGCGACGCGCTGCATGCCACCCCAGGAGTCCGACAACGCGCGCTTCATCCGGAAGTTGAGCAGGGCCCACGTCTGCGGCGGGATGAGGCTGGCCTCGTGGGCCCAGTACTCGACGAGGCGGCGCGGGGCGACGTCACGGGCACGGTCGAGCAACGCCGTGTCATAGGGGCCCAGGCGGGAGAAGAGCGGCAGGTACTGGCTGCGCGTGACGACGTTGACGCTGTCGATCTGGATGATGCAGACCCGGTCGATGACCCGATGGACCTGCCTCATGGTGGCCTCGCCGGGCGCTGGTCTTGGGTCGGCAAACCCTTGGGCCACGATGGCGATGCGTCGGGCCTGGGCCCGAGTCAGCCGGGTGGTCACAAGGCGCACGCCAGGAGCCTATGGGCGGCCTGGAGCGCCGCCGATTCCTGGGCTCGCAGCCGTTGTGGCACGACAACGGACGGGTGCAGAATGAAAAGGTTCAGCAGGGGCCCAACGAGTTCACCCGGAGGTACCAGATGATCAGTAACGCTCAGTTGACGCCAATCCTGCCAGTCGTCGACGTGTCCCGCGCGACCGGCTTCTACCGCGACCGACTCGGCTTGAACGACCTCGGCGACGAGCCGAGCGGCAACCACCTTCT
>DHJN01000157.1:2905-5906 GCA_002404345.1 Actinobacteria bacterium UBA4719
CAGACCGGGGCGGGCGCGACGATCGCGCTGATGACCGCCGAGGAGGGGGCGCAAAGCCCGCACACCGTGCTCACCTTTGAGGTCCAGAACATCACCGACGAGGTCACGGACCTCGAGAGCCGTGGCATCGACTTCCTGGACTACGACCTGCCGGACCTCAAGACCACCGACCACGTGTGTGTCATGGGCGACGAGAAGGCCGCCTGGTTCGCCGACACGGAGGGCAACATCCTCTGCCTGCACGAGAGCGTGATCGGCCGCATGACGCCCTGACCTCGGTTTGCCTTGTACGTCGGCGCGGTTGCCCTCTTCGGCGCTACGGGTCTCGCACGAGGGGGTCTTGGTCTTGGGTCCGCGACCTCCGCCCGCTACGTCTACGTGGCCGTCGCTCTGCTGCTGCCGGGCCTTTCGTCAGATCGTCTCACCGCTTCGCTGACCCTCCAGTTCCGGGTGGTCCCGGACGGTGGCACGGCGAACTGCTGAGGAACGGGCCCCTACCCTTTCAGCTGGAAAATGTGGAACTGAACCTTTCCGGGACGGCTGAAGGACAAGGATCGCGCCGACGTGTGACCTCTGAACTCGGCGGGCCAGCCCAACCGGCGAGGCAACACCGTCAAGAGTGGCCCCGACGCAAGGCCCTCCGGTAGCCGAAAGGAATCGCCGTCCACCGACGCCACGAGGGGATCGAGGTTCTTGGTGATGAGCTGCGCCAACGACACAAGAGGATTGGGCTTCGTCGGAACGAAACTTGCAGTGACGATCTGGTCAGCAGTGGCTCTGGGGACTTGTACCGGCTCACCTGCCGGTACAGGTCGGGCAGCGGTGGTCGGAGCCGGATGTCCGCACCTGTTGACGCTCTTTCGCAACAGCATCCAGCGCTTGTCTGCGGTCACCATCGAGTAGTTGCACACCAGAGCAAGGGTGTATCTCGGCGACTCCCACATGGGGTTTCGGCCATCGATCAGCGTTAGCCGTTCCTCGGTCGAGAAAGTCGTTGCTCTGATGATCATCTGGTCGTCGTTGGCGACCGTTGCCGCATCGGCATTGAGCTGGTCAAGGTTCGAGGTGTAGGCCGCGTAGCTCTGGAAGACTGGCATGGGACTCCACCTCATCGAGTAGGCCCAGACCATGCTCACCTCCCACGGATCCACGGAAACTGGATGCCCGTGGGTTGCGTCGACCATCACCCTGGGCAAGCCATACGCGGCCCGATCTTTGGCTCGGGCTTGGTCCAACACGGCCAACCTCGACGCATCGCTCGTCAGGATCCGCCAGGTCAACACCCAGGAGTCCGCCGGGTTACCCCGGACAAGCGTGGAGGACGCGGGGCTGGCCATGAGACTCGTCAAGGTGATCAACAGAACCCTTGCGCGCCACCGGGGCCCCTTTTCCAGCAACGTGCACAACAGCAAGGCCGATATGACGAAGAAGGTGCCGCTGTGAAACCCACAGCGAGATCAGTCGACGTGCGCAGCCATGGCCCGATGTCTGTCATGGATTGGCCTGCCACCACCCACAAGACCAACGAGGTCACCACCCACGTGAAACCGGAGCACGTGGTTCTCAGCAACCTCGCCCGAGGTGAGGCAAGACTGGCGGTGAAGGCGAACGCAGTGACCGCGACGCCCTCGGAGAACTTGATCTGAAGCAGCAGGGCAGCAAAACCTGCGACGGCGACGGGGCACCATGCCCTGGTCAGGGTCGGAATCTGGCGTAGATGACCGATGCAGGCGAGTGCGGCCGCGGCGGCGAGCAGGAAGCTCGGTGAGGAGATGCTCGAAACGATGATGGTCAGTAACGACACCGCCACCAGGGCAACCTGGGGGCGCAACTTGGTCCGGAGAACGGCCATGGTCAAGAGCCACACCGCCACGACCGACGCCACCGAGAAGCCCAGTCCAAGCAGGAAGCCAGGTCGGGTGAGCGCCAATGGCACATCCAAGGAGCCCCACGGGCCGAGGGTGAAGATCAGCTGACGACCGAAGCTCATCCCAGCCTGACGACCAAGATTAAGCCCTGCGGCCCACCCAGAGTCGAGGCCGAAGCCCGGGCCCGCCACCCGGACCGGCGCTACCAGGATCACAGTCGCTGCCAGCCACAGGACTGCATCGCGCCTCGGCGGAGCGGCCTCGGTTTCGAGCTTCGAGCGGGTGAACGTCGTCACACGCTCCGAACTATTGGTCGTCCCGATGACAACTCCGGTGGATTCAGTCGGGCAGCTCGAGGATCTTCTCGCGGAAGGCATACATGGCCGCCTCCATACGCGAATGCAGCTGAAGCTTCTCCAGGATGTTGCGCACGTGGTTCTTGACTGTGTTCTCCGAGATGAACAGGTCGCGTGCGATGTCTTTGTTGGCCTTTCCTCGCGCCACCAGCTTGAGCACCTCGAGCTCGCGCTCGGTCAGCCTGGGGACCGGCGCTGTCGGCCGCTCATCATGCTTCTTGATCATGAGTGCGAACTCCGACAGGAGCTTGGAGGCCATCGACGGCGAGATCAGCGACTGCCCCGCGTAAACCGCGCGCAGGCCATTGACGATCTCCTCGCCCGGCACGTCCTTGATGAGGTAGCCGTTCGCCCCGGCTCGGACAGCCTCATAAAGGTCGCCCTCCTCATCGGAGATCGTCAACATGATGATCTTGGTCGAGGGCGCGAGCTCTTTGATGGCCAGGCAGGCCTCGATGCCGGAGCGACGCGGCATCCGCACGTCCATGAGGACCACATCTGGCAGCAGCTCCTCGGTTCGGCGGATCGCCTCGACGCCATCGCCAGCCTCGCCGACGATGGCGATGTCGGACTCCTGGCCGAGCACCAGCTCCAGGCCCCGCCGGTAGAGGACGTGGTCGTCAGCAACCAATACCCTGATGGGCTCGCCGGGCACACCCATCCCTTCCAGCTCGTGGGCCGCCGCGTTGCCATTCTTTGTCACTGCAATATCATTGCACGGAGACGGGACAAGGGCACCGTATGAATTGCCCATACGATGCCCTTGTCATCAAATGG
>DHJN01000157.1:5927-21861 GCA_002404345.1 Actinobacteria bacterium UBA4719
CAAATGGTTAAGCCCTTGTCAACAAATGGTTAAGCCCCGTCAAGAATGGGTCAAGAAAGAGCTGACGTCAGGAGACGCGTTCCTGCTCCTCCGACACGTCCAGATGGATAACGCCATAGGACCAACCGCGTCGGCGGTAGACGACGCTCGGCTGGTTGGTGTCCTTGTCGAAGAACAGGTAGAAGTCGTGTCCGACCAGCTCCATCTCGTACATCGCCTGGTCCAACCCCATGGGCATGGTGGCGTGCACCTTCTCACGGACGTGAATCGGCGAATCTCCATCTGCACCAAGGAGATCCACGTCATCCTGACTCACCACGGTCCCCGCGACCGACTGGCCGTTGAAGCCCGGCGGAGTCTCCGCAAGCCGTGCCGTGGCCTGCGCCACGGACTCGGGAACATGTCGCCCACGATGCACTCGACGTCGGTCGTGGTCACGCCTGAGGCGCTCCAGCAACTTGTCCATCGCAATGTCCAGGGCGCCGTACTTGTCGTCGGCTACAGCCTCGGCCCGAACCACGGGTCCCTTGACATGGCAGGTGATCTCGACTCGGTCGCATGCTTTGGACTGGCGCTTGTTGGCTTCGTGGGTCACCACAACATCGAGGCGCTGAACGCGCGGCGCGAGCTGCGGAACCTTGGCCAACTTCTCATCCAAGTGACGGCGAAAGCGCTCTGAAACTTGGACGTGCCGTCCAGTGACGACGATCTCCACAGGAGTCCTCCTTTGAGGGTCAAATTAGCTTGTCGTGGCCCGCGCAGGGCCCACTTAGCCGCCGCACCACCCCCATCTCGGGTTGCACTCCATGCTCCCCCGCGTCGCCCGCCATCCGGCGGTGCCGACGCCCGATTCCGCCGTTGCAACGGCGATCTTGGGGCTCATACCTGAACGGTAGACCACGAACGGGTGACGCGATACACCGAACTCCCAAACCCACGGGTCAGGCCCAGCGTGCCCTCAGGATCGCGATCCCAAATCTCCGTCATGGGCACCTCCACCGGGCGGTATGCCGCGTCGCCGGGTCGCTGCGACGGTTGCCGCGGCGACGTGGTCTGCACCACCCGCACGCAGGGCTCGGGCTGCCTCCACGAGGGTGGCTCCGGTGGTCAGCACATCATCGACCAGCAGGCAGGTGACCCCGCGGATACTGGTCCGCCATCTCGGCTGCACCTGCATCGCGCGCTCAAGGTTGATGGCGCGTCGCCGGTGGTCGAGACCGGCCTGATCGGCAACCCGGCGCCGCAGCCTCAACGCTGGCGAGACGATGAGCTCACGCCCGGAGCGAGCCGTCTCCCGGACGGCGGCACGGGTCAACAGCTCCAGCGGCGCGTCTCCGCGCCTCCGGACAGCAGAGGGCGATGACGGAACGGGAACCACGAACACCGGCGCGTTGCCGGACGCCAGAACTGACTGCAGGAGTGGGTCCTTGGCCAGTGCTGCAGCCATCGCGTCAGCCAACATCGGCGCCAGGACCGTCTCCAGGTCGCGACGGTCGCCGTCCTTGAATGCCACGAGCGCCGCGCGGGCTGCGGCGTCATACGGGCTGGCCGCCCAGGTGGGCGGGTAACCAACGGGACACGGCGTGGGGCAGACCTGCCTTGGACCCCCCGGATAGGTGACCTGGCCCGCTTCGCTCGCGCACCCCGCGCACCAGGTCGCGCCGGATGCCCCGCACCCGCCACAGGTGGTCGGCAGCGCCATCTCCAGGGTGGCTGCAAGCGCATGACGGACGACAGCGATCAGGGTCATACCTGAGGCTCTCCCGCGAGCAGGTAGGAGGACCACCGGGAACCACCAGACTGTGGACGGTGGGGCACCAGGCCGATGGGCTGTGGAGAACGGCGGCGAGATTCGTCATTCGGGGGACAAGGCGCCCCAGCAGCGGCGATGATGAAGGGGATCCCATCTTGGGGTGGGTAAGTAGAAGGGGACCCGCTGGTGCACGCGTTGTGGTCCATGTTGACGTCCACACTGATGAGGTCGGCCATCGTCGCCGTCGCCCTGGCCGTGGGATCCATCGGTCACGGCGTGCTCAGCCTTCTGCCCTGGGCGCTCTTGGTTCTCACCCTCGACATCGTGGCCGGCAGCCTCGTAGCGGGCGGCGGCCGTCGGTCCAGAACCCGCCACAGTCAGGCCTTCGTCGTGACCCTGTTGGGCGCGGGGATCGCGGGGGCTGCCATCGCGACCACCCAGGCCACTGCCCTGTCTCCAGCGCTGTTCCTGCCCCTGATTCCCGCATTCCGCGCCGGCGAGGTGCGGGGGCGCCTGGCGGTCGTCGCTGCGGTCACGATGTCAATGTTCGTTGCCATCGGCGCAGCCCACGGTGGTGGAACCCCCACTTCCTACCTCACCACCAACCTGCAGTGGGCCGCCCTGGCCCTCATGCTGGGCCTGTTGGGCGCCTGGACCACCAAGCTGCGGGCGTACGAGGCCCGACAGCACTCACGCGAAGAATCCCCGGCCGCACACGAGGCCGCGCGTCTCCTGCACCGCCTGAGCGACCTCGCCGGGGCGCTTGACGGCGGCTTCGATGCGCCGGCCTCTGCGGAGCTGCTGCTGCACGCGGTGAAGGACAAGATCCCCGGCAGCCGGATGGCCGTCCTGGTCGGCTTCGGCTCCGAGCCCGCCGTTCCCCTGGCGCTACGCGGTATCGACCGCCTGCCCTGGCCAGACCCGACGACGGCTGACTCCGTGCTGGGACGAGTCTGGCGCACGGGGATCGCTGAGGCGGGATACTGGAACTCGGTGAACGAAGACAGGGCGATCGCCGCGGCTCCCCTACACGACTCGGAAGGCGGCCGCATCGGCATCGTCGTCGTCGACCGGTTCGCGTCGGCTCCCTTCCTCGAAGACGACCTTAGGGCCCTGGTTGATCTCGCCGAGGGTCACAGTGCCAACGTGGACGTGGCACTGATCTTCGCCGCGCTACGACAACATGCAGCTTTCGAGGAACGCGAACGGCTCGCCCGCGAGATGCATGACGGCATCGCCCAGGAGCTCGTCGCCCTCGGCTATCGCATCGACGTCGCCCGCCGACAGGCTTCAACCCAGGCTCCACAGTTCGCGCCGGTACTTGAGGAAGCGCGCGCAGACCTGAGCCGGGTGCTCGCCGACCTTCGCCTCAGCATCGCCGACCTGCGGCTGGCGGTTCGACCCGACCAAGGTCTTGGCGCAGTGGTGGGTGCCCGCCTCCAGCAGTTCGGGGCTGCGACGGGGCTCACCGTGGGACTGCGACTGAGTGAGTCGACCTACCGACTCCCGGCACACCTGGAGACCCTGATCTATCGACTCATCCTGGACGTCCTGACTGACGCCCGGAATGCCCGTCGCACCAGTGCGATCGAGGTTCGCCTTGATGTCAAGGCCCCACAGGCCTGGCTGCACATCTCGCACGACGGAGAGTCACACCTGGCTGCGGACGACTTCCAGGATCACCCGCTCACTTCGCTGGGCGCGGAGATCGAGGTCCAGCCCAGCGACAAGGGAGTAGTCGTCACTCTCGCGCTCAACGACCGATGGCCCAAGCACCTGCCGTACCTCGTCCCCGAAAGGATGCGTCTCGTCCAATGACTATCCAGGTTGTCATCGTGGATGACCACAACCTTGTCCGTGAAGGCATTGCGCGGCTCATCAACTCCGAGCCGGATCTCGCCGTCCTGGCGCAGGCTTCGTCCGTGTCTGGGGGTGAAGCCCTCGTCAGCGAAGGCGGCGCCGATGTGCTGGTCGTGGACGTGACGATGCCGGACGGGAACGGGCTCACCCTGGCCAGGTCCGCCAGGTCGGCCAACCCGGCTCTGGGCATCGTCGTGTTGACGATGCACAACGACGATGACACCCTGCTCGAGGCCCTCGACGCGGGCGCCTCGGCGCTGGTCCTCAAGAGCTCGTCGGCCGACGATGTGCTGGATGCAATCCGCCGCGCCGCGACCGCTCCCGACGCGTTCACCGCGACCGGGCTCGGTGCCGCCTTGCGACGTCGCGACACAGTGACCGCCGCGAAGCCGATCCTCACGCCTCGCGAGACGGAGGTGTTGATGCGGCTCGTGGACGGCGACTCCGTCGCCCTGGTTGCGCGGCAGCTGTTCATGAGCGAGTCGACCGTCAAGACGCATGTCGGCAGGGTCTACGAGAAGCTCGGCGCGCACAACCGGGCCAGCGCGATCATGGCCGCGGTCCGTCTCGGCTTCGTCAAGGCAGACGTCCACTGACCCACCGCTCAACCCCGCCTGTGGCTCAACCTCACCTGTGTGGTTGAGGCAATCACCCGTGGCTCAACCCCACCTGCGGCACAACTTCACCTGCGGCTGAACCTCACATGTGGCTGAACGTGTCGATCATCCGGATGGCCCCCGGTCCGATGATCACGATGAACACGGCCGGGAAGATGCACAGCAGCATCGGGAACAGGATCTTGACCGGCACCTTCTGAGCCTTCTCCTCGGCCCGTTGCCGGCGGATCAGTCGCATCTGCACGCTCTGCTCACGAAGCACGCCGCCGATCGGCAGCCCCAGCCGGTCTGCCTGGACCAACGCCGTGACGAAGGTTCGGATCTCAGGGACCTTGGTGCGCGCCGCCAGAGACGAGAAGGCGGCGCTGCGGGACTTCCCGATCTGGATCTCGGCCAGGACCCGGGCAAACTCTCCCGCCACCGGACCTTCGACCGATTTCGCGACGTGCAGGATGGCACCGTCGAATCCCTGGCCCGCTTCGACGCAGACAGTCAGCATGTCGAGCGCATCGGCGAGCCCGCGACGCAGAACCTCCTGCCGCTTGACGCCGAGGTTGAAGACCATCACATCCGGCAGCATGAACCCGACGGCGGCGCCTGCGGCGCCGATGAGGAGCCCCTTGACTGTGAACCCTCCCAAGAGCACTCCCACCAGGCCGCCCACCAGCAGGCCAGCACCCTTGAAGCCCAGCAGCCGCTCGAGCGTCCAGCCCGCGGGGTTGCCCGCCATGTCCAGCCACCGGATGAGCCTTTCGCCGGTGCCGGAGGGCGACAACTTCAGGGCGAGAGACTTCATCCCCGCGAGGAGAGGTCGGGCGAGGCGGTCGGTGGCCGCCAGCTGGTTTCGCCCGACCTCCTCATGCGACACGGAGTTCTCGATCATCGCCAGGCTGCGTGCCACTCCGGTGACGGTGTTACCACCAAGCACCACCACGAGAAACAACGTGACACAGGCGGCCGCAACACTTGCGGCGCCGAACACCAGCAGCAGCTGAACACCCATCTAGACCTCCACCTTCACGACTTTGTTCATCCAGAAGACACCCACGGCCAGCTGGAACAGACCGACGCCGAGCATCCCCCATCCGATTGCGGTGGTCCAGAGCAGCTCGACGTACGACCTGTTTGCCCCGAGCATGTAGAGGAAGAGGCCGACCGGGAGCGCGATCAGGATGTATGCCGACAGCCGGCCCTCAGCCGAAAGCCCCTTGACGTGACGCATGAGCGCCTGTCTGTCGCGAAGAGTGGTCGCCGTGTTGCGCAAGGTCTCGCCCAGGTTGCCGCCGACCTGACGTTGGATGTTGATGGCCATCCCGGTCCAGCGAAGGTTCTTGCTGTCCATCCGATCGGCCAGGTGATCCAGGCTCGCATTGAGGTCCGCGCCGATTCGAGTCTCGGCAAGGGCCCTGGAGAACTCCTTCGCGGACGGCTCGGAGGCGTCCCTGGCGACGGCGTCAAGCGCCTGCAGGAGCGAGAACCCGGTCGAGAGACTGCTGGCGACCAGCGCCAGGATATCCGGCAGCTGACTCTCGAACTTCTTGGCTCGATGCGATGCCGCGAACTTCAGGAACAGGGCGGGCCCGACGAGTCCCACCAGGAACCCCAAACCGGCGCCGATGAGTGTCGAGGTCGAACCACCGCGGAGGAAAAGGATGCCACCGGCCACGCCGACGACGATGGCCACAACCCGAAGAACCGCCCACTCACCGAGGCGAAGCGGCAGATCGGCACGTTCGAGCAGTCGTTGTGTTCGCGGTGTTGACGATCGGCCTTCCATCACCTTGTCGCCCATGTTGACGAGGCTGGCGCTGATCGCGCTCACCGCGGACCGCTCGTCCCCCCGACTGGCCTTCGGGCCCGTGACGTACCCCTCGATCGACTGGATCCGAAGTTTGGCGCGCGAGACATAGCTCGGCACCAGAAGAGTGCCGACCGTTCCGCCGAGTCCGAGGAATACGGCGAGCAGCGACAACCACAGCGGCCAGGCCACGCCCAACGGTCCCTTCGACGTCGAGTGGGGTAGGGGCTTCACGCCCGAAGCGGGAGCGGTGGTCGGCGCCGGCAGGGCTAACGACGGCGACGGGCTCTGGGCGGCCAGATTGACCACCGAACTGCTCTGGAGCGCCTTACCACCGGCGTTGGCCGACACCACCAGGGACTGGATGCCATGCGCGGAACGCGGCGCCGTGACGAATACCCGGATCTGTGACCCAATAGCCTGGGCAGCGTCTGTGAAAGCCGCCGAGATCGCGGCGCCGTTCGCTGCCGCCGAGACGCTGCCATGCCCTGCGATCGAGAGGCTCGTCAGCACAGAGCCTTGGGTCGCATCGGTCTTGAAACCCACCACCTGGGCACGTACTCCGGACGCCGCCAGGGCTGCAAGCGTCTGGGCCAGGGTGTGAGCGCTTCGGGTGTCGTCGCCGTCACTGACAACAATGAAGCTGCGATCGCCGGAGGTTCCCAGCTGGGTCAGGGTCGCCGCTATGCCGTCATACAGGCTGGTCTCGCCATGTGACTTGAGCCCCGCGATCGCGGCCCGCACCTGGGCGCGGTCTACGGTCGGACTGGCGACGACCGTGGGCACCGTGGAGAAGGAAATAACTCCGACGGCAACGTCTGTGGGAACCGCGGCCAGGAACGCGTTCACGGCCTGCACGACGGTCTGCATGCCCGCAGGTCCCATCGAACCGCTGGTATCGATCAGCAAGGTGGCGACGCGACGCTCCCGAGCAATCGGCCGAACCGACACCGGCACGCCGACAGCTCCGATCGTGGCCCTCACCGAGGCGGGGTCGATCCTGGCGTCCCCGACCGTCCGGGCAGTCAGGATTGCCGTGACAACGGACTTGGTGACGTGAACCTCGCTCAGTGACGCCCCCCCTGGCTGCGGAGCCGCAGACGCGGTCATGGCGGTCATGCCGGTCATGGCGGTCATGGCGGTCATGGTCAACGCGGTCATGGTCATGGCCACCAGCAGCCCAACACCCCCTGACCGTAGACGGGCACCCGTCGCGACATCGCCCATGATCAGCCGGCCCCGCGAATAAACATGGCCGGGGGCAGCTCGATGCCCAGATCGTGAAGGTGCTCGGTGAACTTGGGGCGCAATCCGGTGCTGCGCAGGCAACCCCGGAAGCGGCCGTTCTCATCCCTGCCAGCGCCGTAGTCGAAGGTGAAAAGGTCCTGGAGCGTGATGACATCGCTTTCCATGCCCTCGACCTCGGTGATAGCCACGACCCGGCGACTGCCGTCCTTGAGCCGAGCCTGCTGGACGATCAGGTCCAGCGCGCTGGCCACCTGGTCACGAATGGCCCGCACGGGCAGGGCGATGCCAGCCATCAGCACCATCGTCTCCATCCGCGCGAGGCTGTCGCGGGGGGTGTTCGCGTGGACAGTGGTCAAAGACCCGTCGTGGCCGGTGTTCATGGCCTGCAACATGTCCAGGGCGGCCCCATCGCGGACCTCACCCACCACGATGCGGTCGGGTCGCATTCGCAGGGCGTTCTTGACCAGCTCGCGGATAGAGACCGCACCCTTGCCCTCCGTGTTGGACGGCCGGGCCTCGAGACGAATCACATGGCGCTGCCGAAGCTGCAGCTCGGCCGCGTCCTCGATAGTGATGATGCGCTCGTCGTCGGGGATGAAGCTGGAGAGCACGTTGAGCAGAGTGGTCTTCCCCGACCCGGTACCACCAGAGATGACGACGTTGCGGCGTCCGAGGATGCAGG
Source organism: Actinobacteria bacterium UBA4719 (assembly GCA_002404345.1). GTDB lineage: Bacteria > Actinomycetota > Actinomycetes > Actinomycetales > Dermatophilaceae > UBA4719. The sequence goes on from DHJN01000157.1 coordinate 13,886, forward strand.
CCCGGAGGAAGTCGCGCCCCTGCACGCTCAGGGTTCCAAACGCAATGAGGTCGCGGTCGGTGAAAGGATCCGGGGAGAACTTCCGAATCGTCAGGATGCTGCCATCCAGGGCGATCGGTGCAATGACCGCGTTGACTCGTGAGCCATCCGCCAGACGAGCGTCCACCATCGGAGAGCTCTCATCGATCCGGCGGCCGACCCGACTGACGATCTTGTCGATGGTGCGTCGCAGATGCATGTCACCGGTGAACCGGGCGTCGACGGCGAAGATCTTGCCCGAACGCTCCACGAAGATGTCGTTCGGCCCGTTGACCATGATCTCGGTGATCTCGCCGTCACGCAGGAGCGGCTCCAAGGGCCCGAGGCCCAGGATCTCGTCGGCGACCTCCTGGGCGATGCGGTTGCGGTCCGCCGCCGCTAGCGGCGTGTTCTCGGAGCTGATAACGGACTGCAGAGTCTGACGAACCCGCAGCTCCAGCTCGGTCTGCTCGAGGTGCGGGTCGTACAGCTGTGGGCCGAGTGAGTCCATCAGCGCCTGGTGGACGCCAGCCTTCACCCGGGCGTAGGGGTCGTGCAGTCGGGTCGTTGCGGCACTTTCTCCCGCCGGGGACTCCTGCCCATTGGCTGCCACCGGCTGCGACCTTCGGGCCTGCTCGAGGCGCTCGGTGAGGCTCATTACCTGACCCCTCTACGGAAGAGGTGCCTCGGGGCGCTCGGTTGCTGCACTGAGCGTCTGGTCTGGGCCAACGGACCGTCGGGACGCGGTGAGGCCGACAGGCTCGACGCCGGGGCGTTGATGATGTACTTGTCGGCGAAGGCGCGCAGAGCCACCGACACGGGGTGTTTCGGTTCGTCCAGGATGATGGGCACGCCTCGATTGACCGAGGCCGGCACGTGGGAGCTGCTGGGAATCATTGCCGCTATCGGCTGCTTGATCGCTGCCACGACGTCTTCGGTGTGCAACCCGACCTTGGCGTCAGAACGGTTGAGGATCACGACCTGAGCGTCGCGAGGGTGCCCCAGCAGATCAAGGGTGTCCAGGGTGAGCCTGAGATTCTTGACCGCAGGGATGTCCAAGGTGGCAAGAAGGACCGCCACGTCGCACATGTCCAACGCCGCGAGCACGTGCTCGGAGAAGGCCGGAGGCGTGTCGATGATGACGTAGTCGTACAGGCGACGGGCGACTCGCAGCATCTCACCCACCGTGGCCCCCGTGATCCGGTCCGCTTCACCGGGTTGGCTGGGCGCGCACACGGTGTCGAGTCCGCTGTCGTGCTTGGTCACGACCGAGGCAAGGCCTTGCGCGTCGATATGGCCCGTCATCGCCACCAGATCGCCGACCGACGCCACCGGGCGCAGCTGCAGGCTGATCGCGACATCACCGAACGCCAGGTCGAGGTCGACCAAGAGGGCCTTTGCGCCTGTGGACGCAACGTAGGCACTAAGGTTCGTGGCGATCGTCGTCTTGCCACACCCTCCCTTGGCGTTGAAGACGATAATGACCTTTCCCTCAAGGGTCGGTGCGAGGCCGGCGATGTCGGCCAGCTGGTGAGAGATGTCCAGGCTTCGCTTGCAGGCACTGGACAGAGAGGTCAGGTCGTCGGACGCGACGACCTCGCGGAAACCAGCCCGCAGTGCCGCAGCGAGGACTGAGACGTCGAGTCGCCGACGAAGCAGGATCACACTCACCTCCGGCCGCTCGCTGCGGACCTGCTCGGCCAGGGACGAAGCGGCATGCAGGTCGACGTCCGGTCCGACGATGACCAACAGCTCCTGCGGATTGGTGATCATCGCGCGAGTCACCATCTGCGCGACCTCGACGACTTCAATCCGATCGCCGAGGGCGAACTTGTAGTTCTGGGCGGCTGCGGGATCGCTATCCCAAAGAATGGTCATGGTGGAGCCCCCTGCTTACTTGGTGAAAAGGGTTGAGTCAGAGACGATCTGGCTGAGATTTGCCTTGGTGTCGGTGCCGCGCAACCCGGCATACAAGGTCCCTGTCTGGATACCGTGGACGAGCTTGGCCGCTGTTGCCGGCGGAAGCGCGACGGTCACCAGCCCGCCTGTGGCGGCGGGCGGCGCCTGGCCGCCGGCGTCGGCGCCGGCAACAGGCGTCAGGGAGGTCGACCCCACCGCGATGACCAGGACGTCGTCGAGGAGCACCCTGGTCTCCTTGGACCCGGACGACGAGGTCTTGGAGGTTGCCGAGGGGATGTAGGTGTCGTAGATGACGACGCGCGAACCGGGAGTCACGAAGGTGCCCACGCGGGCAGAGTCGCCCAAGGCGACCGAGATCGCGACCTGCCCGTCGGGCACCGCAATCGCCTTCTCCCCCGTGGGAGTTGTGCCGAAGCGGCTAGCGACAACGAAGTCACCGGGCGCGATATCGGAGAGAGCCACGAGCTTGCCGGTCGCCTTGTCGACCTTGCTCAGGGCTCCGGCCGGAACCCCCTTCGCCGCGATCTGGGTGGGCGCCATCAACCCCTTGGCCACGGCCTCGGCGGCGGTCGTGCCGGATGGCACCAGCGCTTGGGCGACGAACACGGTCTGCGGCCGCTGATCTTCGACCGCGCGGGTGTCAGCCCCCTTGGCGTAGAACAGCACCGCAACGACACCGATCAACCCAACCACTATGGCGGCCATTACCGCCATCACACGACGACCCATCAGGACATCCCCTTGCTAAGAAACCTATTCGCACGTTGCGTCACCTCAGGTAGAGGGGATGGACGCAACAACAAACTCGAACAGCCCCTTCACGGACTCACTGAAGCCCATACCCAACCGCGCTCGGTGCCGCGGTCTCTCACAAGCCTGCAGCCCAAGACGACCCAGTGCGCAGCGTTTGAGGAAATTCATGATCGGGCGCCTGACCTTTATGGCCAGGCGCCCGACGGCAAGCTAGACGCTGGTGGCTACCTTGGTGAACAGGGTGCTCAGGTTCTGGCCGAGAACTGTGACGACAGCGATGATGACGACGGCGATGAGGGCAACCATGAGGCCGTACTCGACGGCGGTGGCGCCGCGGTCACTACGCAGTGCAGCGACCTTGACCTGAAACTTGACGAGTCGAGAGAGCATTTCGGTCCCCTTCATAGGACTGGTGGCGTATTCCGGGAACGATTGTTCTGGAACCTTCTTCAGCATGCCCTTCGCGCCAACGAGTCAACATCGGGCGATTCGTCCACGTTTTGCCACTTGTGGTCGATGGCACATCGGCTGTTCGGTCAATGGGCCATTGCCTGCGAGAACGGTCACATCCGGCCATACTGGAAGACATGCCCGCCGACGCCACCCTTGGCCAGTCGACGCCGCCCGGACGAACAGGGATCCGTGCCGGGGCTGCCAGAACACCCGACGCCAGTGCACCCGACGCCAGTGCACCCGACGCCCGGCCATGGTTTCCCATGGCAATGGCAACGATCGTGGTGTCCATCACCGTGGTCATGGGCGTGCGCCCGGTCAGCGACCCGAGCCCCTGGCTGCACCTGAAGATTGGCGACTTCCTCCTGCACGGCGGGCGTTTCGGCCTACCTGATCCCTGGGCGCCCTTCGCCAGCAGCCAGTACGTCCCCACCGAGTGGCTACCGGCAGTTATCGGCCAGGAGATGCACGAGGCATTCGGCCTCCCCGGCATCGCCTGGATGCGATGTGCCGGGATTCTGGGCCTGCTGTCTGCGCTGGTGTGGTCCGCGCGCCGATCCGCGGACACCGGCACCGCCGTCCTGGTCTCCCTCGTCGCGCTTGTCGGCGCGTACGACGGTCTCACGGAGCGACCTCAGCTGGTCGGCTTCGTCTTCCTCGCCGTCGCGGTCGGTGCCTGGTGGCGGACCGCGCTGGACGTGAAGCCCCGCTGGTGGCTCGTGCCGATGACCTGGCTCTGGGCCTGTTTCCACGGCCTCTGGATCGTCGGTGTCGCTCTGGGACTCGTGATCATCACGGGTCTCCTGCTGGATCGCCGACTGACCCGGGCGGCCGCGACCCGGCTCCTCGCCATACCCATGCTCTCCCTTGTCGCGGCCGGCCTCACCCCACTGGGCCCCCGACTTCTGCTCAGTCCCTTTGCCGTCGGCAAGAACGCCAGCGAGTTCGTTGGCGAATGGCAGGCGACCTCCGTCCACAACCCCTACGCACTCGTGACGCTGGCGATGCTGGGACTGATCATCCTGACCTGGGTTCGCCTGGGACGGCGACCACAGTGGTGGGCGATCGGCCTCCTGCTGACCGGCGTCGGCGCGACCTTGGCCACGACGCGCACGATCGCGGTGGGGGCGGTGATTGCCGCCCCGCTCCTTGCCCAGGAGATCCAGCTGTATCGCGGTCGCCCCGTGGTCGCGACCACGCGACGGTCCCGCTCGGCCTGGGCCGCCCTGATCCTGACTGCCCTGGTCGTGGCGGCACCCCTGTCCGCATTCCGGGCGCAAGACCCCGTGGCAGTGCCGCAGCGACTGAGGCCACAGCTGTCCCTCATCCCGCCGGGCACGGTTGTCCTTGCCGAAGGTGACATCAGCGGGTGGCTCTTCTGGGCTGAGCCTGCGGTGCGGCCGGTGCTCGACCCGCGGATCGAGATCTACTCCCCAGCACACGTTCGCGCGTTTGTGTCGGCGATGGCCGCCGGCCCGGGCTGGCGGCAGTTTGTGGACAGAACCCGAGCGCGATACGCGCTGGTCGGCTCCGACTCACCCATCGCCACCGCCCTCGTGGAGCGCGCCGGCTGGTCCCAGATCGGCAAGGACGCAGGCCTTGTCCTGCTGAGAGCCCGTTGAGCAGGCGCGTCGGCGTCGCCACCGGCGAGGCAGTCGGCAAGGACGCCGAGGCCAGGCAGACCAACCCCCTGGCCCCCGGCCGGGACCCCCGTTGGCTGGTGCCCGCGCTGGCCCTGTTCACTATCGCCACCACGGTCAAGCTCGGGATCCGCCCCGTCAGCGATCCCGATGCGTGGTGGCACCTCAAGACGGGCGCGTACGTGCTCTCCCACTGGCGGTTCAACGGACCCGATCCCTGGGTGCCTTTCTCGTCACGGCCCTTCGTACTCACCCAGTGGTTACCGGAGGTGGTTGCCCAGCAGGGTTATTCGCTCTTCGGCTTGCCAGCGGTCGCCTGGCTGCGGTGCGCCGCACTCCTGGCGCTGATCTCCGCCCTTGTCTGGGCTGCCCGGCAGGCTGCGGACGCCGTGCCCGCGATCATGGCCTCACTCGCCGGACTCATCGGCACCGGAGGAAGCCTGTCCGAGCGCCCTCAGCTCATCAGCTTCGTCCTGCTTGCCATCACGGTCGGAGCCTGGTGGAAAACTGCCGGGGATCTGCGACCTCGTTGGTGGCTTGCGCCGCTGACCTTCCTCTGGGCCTGCAGCCACGGCCTGTGGGGGATCGGCGTGCTGATCGGTGTGGCCGTCGTCGCGGGCCTGGCGCTGGACCGACGGCTGGACCGGCGTACCGCTGTGCGACTGCTTGCCGTCCCGGCCCTCTCGGTGGCCGCCGCCGCGCTGACTCCGGTCGGGCCGCGACTGCTCCTGACTCCGTTCGAGGTGTCCTCCAACGCCGCGCAGTTCGTGCAGGAGTGGCAGCCGACCAATGTCCACGACCTCTTCGCTGCGGTCACGCTGGCGATGATCGCTCTCGCACTGCTGCCATGGATTCGTGGCACATCGGCCCGACCGTGGTGGCAGATCGCTCTGGCGGGGACCGCGGTGGTCTGCACCCTCGCGATGTTTCGCACCATCCCTCTCGGGTCGATCATTGCGACTCCCCTGCTGGCGGCTGCCCTGCAGGAGCAGCGACGACACCCCGCGACGCCACCAACACGCCGAGGCACATCGGTCTGGATCGGACTGGTCGCCGCCGCTGCCATCGTGGCGGTGCCGATCGCCGGGGCTGTGGCACAACGACCGAGTGACTGGCCAGAGGGGCTGCGTCCGCAGCTTGCCGCCATCCCTGCCAGGACTGTTGTCCTGAACGACTTCGCTGCCGGAGGGTGGCTCCTGTGGGCCGAGCCGCAGCTCACGCCGGTCATCGACCTGCGCTCCGAGATCTACTCGATGGACTACATCCGCGCCTACAGGCGCACCGAAGAGGTGCGCGCTGGCTGGCAGAAGTTCCTTGGTCGAACCAAGCCCACATATGCGCTGCTGAAGGCGAAGGCTCCCCTGGCGGCCGCGCTGCAGGAACAGCTGAGGTGGACGACCGTGGGCAAGGACGCCGACTACGTGCTGCTCAAGGCCCCTTGATCGACTGCTCGCGCTGCCGTATGGCGCTGTGAGGTCGTCAGCATCGAGATCAAGAACACGAGTCCGACAAGCACGTAGCTCGCACACGCGACTGCTTGCCACCAGACATGCCCGAACTCCTTGTCCCCCCCTAATGGAGTGAAGTACATAGGAGCGAGAAACGTCGTCACCGCCCCGAGCATCGCCAGGACACTTTGTCGCCGGTCGAACCAGATGAGCAGCGCCGGCACGAGCCAGACCCAGTGGTGTGACCACGAGACCGGTGACACAAGCAGACCTCCGACTGCCAGGCACACCACTGCGCCCAGATCCGATCCCTGGGCAAGTTGACGCCTCGCCGCGAGAACCGCAAGGCTGATCGTGGCGAATGACAATGCCAGGTACAACACTCTCGGAGGCTGCGAGGTGTGAAATACCCTCGCCATCACTCCATAGATCGACTGGTTGTCGCCGAACACGATGTCGCCGATACGGTTGCTGTCGAAGAAGAGCTGCGTCCAGTACCGCACGGAATCCGCCCCGGCGACCGTGAACCCGAGTGCCACCGTGACGACGAACGAGATGACCGTTCGCCTCGCGGCTGCCCCGTCCCGGCGCAAGATGTAGTAGAGCAAGAAGACGCCGGGAGTGAGCTTGATGCCTGCGGCAATCCCGATGAGTACGCCCCTGAACCGTCGCGGCAGGACGAAGACGTCCAGCAGGACCAAGGCCATCAGAACGAGGTTGATCTGCCCCAGCCACAGGTTGTACTGCACTGGCTGGAGAGCCAGGCCACCGAGTCCGGCCACGACCACGGTGGTCCAGCGTGGCAGCTGTAGCTCCCGGCCCAGGACAACCACCACAACGGCGAAGGCGACCAGTGACAACAGGGTCATCACCACGTTCGCGGGATGCTCACCGATGACCTGAAGCGGGATGAACATCAGGGCTGCGAACGGCGGGTACGTGAACCCGATCCGGTGGGCAGGTCCGGTGTAGATCGAGTGCTGCGCAAGGAGCTGAGCGGCTCCGCTTCGGTAGACGCTCAGATCAATGAACGTCCACAACGTCGTGGACCGGCGTGAGAGAAGTGCCAGCACCGCGATCGTGACAGCAAACAGCCGGATCGGTGGAAGGCGCCTATTTACGGACATGCGCCCATTTATCAGTGCGAAGCGCCCATTTACGGACATGCCTGGTCCCACGTCACCGAACCGCTCCCTACGCCGCCTGGACTGGCACTTAGCCAAAAGAGTACGGGTTGTGGATGGCTCTGGATGCAGAAACGGACGCCCCGGCCACACACCAATTTGGTCAATCTGCTCACGCGACTATCAACAAACTGAAATCCTGTGACTGTCCACATCCTTGTCGCAGACCAGTGTTCGTTTCAGATTCCCGGAGTGCGTACGTCGCACCAACGCCCAGGGGGTGCGGCGCCATGTTGGATCAGAGAGTCGTCGCTCTGCGCCTGAGTGAACGGGCCCGATGGAGACGTGGCTGGCCGCCTCCCTTCCAGCTGTGGTATCCGCTCGTGGTCTACGGCATCTCACGTCTGATCACAGCCGCTTTCATGGTCGCCGCCCCTGACAGTGCGCATCGATCGGGATACGCCGACCTGGCGACCGCCTGGGATGGTGGCTGGTACCACACCATTGCCACCCAGGGATACCCCTCCGCTCTACCCCTTGACGTCCATGGGCATATCGGGCCCAACCCTTGGGCGTTCTCGCCCGCCTACCCCATGATCGTGCGTGCGTTCATGGCCATC
>DHJN01000157.1:21938-26752 GCA_002404345.1 Actinobacteria bacterium UBA4719
GCGATGGTTGTCATCTTCGTCCTGATGGAGCGCGCCGTCAGTCGCTTCAGTGCCTGTGCCTGCGTGGTCCTCACCTGCACCTTCATGGCTGCGCCGGTCTTGCAGCTCGCGTATGCCGAGAGCCTGGCCCTGCTCCTACTTGCTGGCGCGTTGTTCATGCTGCGGGAACGCAAGTACGTCGCGGTGGCCGCTCTTCTCCTGATTCTGGCCCTCACCCGACCGGTCGTGCTGGCTTTCATCCCCGTCGTGATCGCGCATGGCGTTGGCCGTTGGCGTGGGCGGGGAACCGATCCGTTCTCTCGGATGGATCAGGGGGCCGTTGCCTTTCTGACTGCCTGGTGCGTCGCCGCGACAGGGCTGTGGCCATTGATCGTCGCCTCAAGTACCCGGAACATCTTGGCCTGGTCGCAGACCCACGAAGCTTGGTGGACCGGGCCTCACTTCGCACCAGGACTGGGATGGCCAGCCTCCCTGCTGTTCAACTACGGTTGGCCGGCGCTCGCAATGCTGGCATTCATCGTGCTGCTCACTCTGGGAATAGTCCTGCGCCCAGGCGCGAAAGCGTGGGGACCGGAGCTGCGTTCCTGGTCCGTCGCGTACCCCGGATATCTTCTCCTCGCTACCGCTCCGGGACCGAGCGTGATCCGATGGATGCTCTTGGCATTCCCGCTGATATGGCCGTTCCCGGAGGAGGCCACGACGTGGTCCGAGCGACGGTTCCGCATCCTGCTCATCGTCATGCTGGCAGTCGTCGGCCTTGCCATGCAATGGGTGTGGGTGTCTACCTTCCTGGCCTCAACGGCGCCGTCCGACCATGTTCCTTAACGGGCTACTCCCCCGGAATCAAGAAGTCGGTGCCGGTCTGCAGCACCTGCCAGCCATCGCCTGCGCGAGCCAGGACCTTGCCCCGATCCGTCATCACCACAACGCCTCGTAGCCCCCCGGTGTTGGTGACCGACCGCGCGCCGGCAAGGGGCGGCATCGCCGTGACCTTGCCGCCGACCTCCACCAGCTGAGGCCCGATGGCGTCGTTGGGACTGACCCGTCCGACAACCACCAGGGTGCTGTCATCCACCCACGCCAGGTCCCTGGCTGCGGTCAGCGTCCACCCGACCCGAAGCGGTTCGGCCGCCAGGGAGACCGGCACACCCTTGGCAGAGCGCACAATCCCCGCAACCTCGACCTGCTCGTCCCCGCCCGCGCGGTCGCTGCTGATCAGCGCCACCCGCTGGTTGTCCGCGGCCACCTTCAGAGCCAGCACCGAGCGGTTGGCCAGCCAGGGGACCAAGACCTGGCGTGGCTTGGCGTTCTCCATCGCGCTCAGCGAGGTGTCGATCACCCACACCCTTGCTTCGCCGCCGGCTTGCCCGCCAACCCACAGGCCATTCAGCGAGTCATACGACGGTTTGGTCAGCTTGCTGCCGAACCTGGCCAGCTGAAAGCGCCGATTCCCCTGCCAGCGCGCGAGGTCGCCACGATCGCCGCCAACGCCCGCGATCTCCTGACCGTTCGACGACAGGGCCAGCCAGACCCACCCGGTGGGGATCTTGGGCAGTACGGAGCCGGCCGGCGGCTTGGGCGGCTGATCCTGTTCGGGTGGCCGATCCGAGGAGATTCGACTCAGCTCGCTGCCCGTGCGGAGAACGGCCGTCCTGAACGAAGGGGAGGCGGCGGGTTGGTAACCCAACGTCGTCAGGCCCGACACGCGATCTGATGTGTCGGGCAGGTCCAGCCGGGCTCCCTTGACCTCGAGCGACACCTCGGACACCGACGCCACCTGCAGCAGCGTCGTGACGAACTGCGCCCACATCGCCCGTCGCCGGTCAGGGCTGGCCGACAGCGCCGAGGCGGACAGGTCGACGATGGCCCGGCCGGACTGGATCGGCACACTGTCCACGGCCAGCGTCGTCCCCGCGGGCACGCCGGTCTGTGCGGCGCCGGCCAGGTAGCCGGGGACCGGCGCCAGCTGCGCCCGCGCCAACGTCGTGGCCAGCCCGGGGGTGAGCGGGAACCATCGTCGGTCCCCCACCATCGTCTGAGCCGCTTTGGAGACATAGGCGATGGTGAACGGTCGATAGCTGCGGGCCAGGTCGCTGGCACTCAGCCACAAACCAAATCCCTTCTGTGGCTTCGAGATTCGCCAGCCCACACCCAGCTTCTCCATCCCGAAGGTGACTTGTGCCGAGGTGCCGGCGGGCATCTCGCGATATCGGCCGACGCTGTCGACCTTTGCGACGATCGAGGCGCTCACCCGAACGGTGCGCGGGGTCACCAGCTCGACCTTGGGCGCAGAGTCGTCGCCGTACACCTCGACTCCGGAGTCCGGCAGCCACTCGTCCTTGACGCTGCGGGTGAAGAACGAACGGGCAATCGCGTGGTCATCGTCGAAGCCCGCACCGGCACCGGCCCGAAGAAACCCGAGCACGGTCTGTTCCGGAGTCGCGCCGGCCGCCGGACCGTCCGGTTGCAGCCGAACGGGTTGCAGCGCAGGCTCCCCTACCCGCGAACCCTGTTGTACGGCGCTGCCGGTGGGCAGCCCGCCGCACGCGGTCAACCCGGCGACCGCGGCCATCGCCACAACAGCCATCGCCAGACCTGCCGTCACCGGGCGCGTGCACCTCATGACCGCGCACCTCATGACCGCGCTCCCCCCGAGGCAGCGGCCGGCCGGTATGGCGGGTCTGGCGGGTCTGGGGCCAGCCTGGCTGCGCTTCGCTCCTCTTCCGGTCGCAGCGGCAACGGGGAACGCTCGATCGGTATGCCGGTGTGCCGGGGCAGCGTCAGCCGAAAGCATGACCCCACTCCCGGCTCACCCCAGGCGTGCAGCCAACCCTTGTGCAGCGCAGCGTCCTCGCGAGAGATTGCCAGTCCGAGCCCGGTGCCGCCGGTGGTGCGCGCCCGGGCAGGATCGGCACGCCAGAAACGGTTGAAGACCAGGGCAGCCTCGCCGGGGCGCAGGCCCACCCCTGAGTCACGCACGGACACGGCAACAGCATTCTCGTTGAGGCCGAGCTGAACCCTCACCGGGCGCCCCTCGCCGTACTCGACCGCGTTGACCACGAGGTTACGCAGGATCCGCTCGACCCGGCGCGGGTCGATCTCGGCAACGCAGGGTCCATCGGTCGGGATGACCTCGAGGCGGCTGCCCCCGCGCGCGGCCAGCGCAGCCGTCGACTCGATGGTGCGCGCAATCGTGGCGCGCAGATCCGTGGCCTCGACATCGAGCGCGGCCGCCCCCGCGTCGAATCGGCTGATCTCCAACAGGTCCGACAACAATGACTCAAAACGGTCAATCTCGTTGTGCAGCAGCTCTGCTGACCGCGCAACCGACGGATCGAAGTCGTGTCGCGAGTCGTGGATCAGGTCGCCGGCCATACGAATCGTCGTCAACGGGGTGCGTAGCTCGTGCGACACGTCGGAGACGAACCGTTGCTGCACTCGAGAGAGGTCCTCGAGCTGGCGGATCTGCTTCTGCAGGCTGTCGGCCATGGCGTTGAAGGACTTGCCCAGCTTCGCGATATCGTCCTCGCCGCGTGCGCGCATGCGCTCATGCAGCCGTCCGGAGGACAGCCGCTCTGCGACGAGCGCAGCCCGTCGTACCGGATCGACGACCAGACGAGTCACGACATAGGCGACCGCTCCCACCAGGAGCACCAGGGCGATACCACCCAGGGCGAAGGTCCTCGCGACGACCCTCAACGTCTGCTGTTCGCGCTCGAGGGGGAACACGAAATACAGCTCGTACTGCCCCGCCGCCGGCAAGGTCACGCGCGACCCGACGATGGCCGCGGGCACGGTCCCACCGTTGGTCGAGCTGATCGAGATGATCTGCACCTGTTGGTGGCTCGGGTCCGCGGCAATCGCCTCCCGCAGCCTGGCCGGCACACTGGGCAGCCCCACATCACCGGAGAGCACCGTCGGGACGTTCGCCCGACCGGTGTTGCTCCTTGCCCTCGTCAGGATCACCTCGCGGGACTTGTCCGCCCCCGGAGATGACAGCTGCCCCACGACGTCAAAGGCGAGCTGGGTCAGGCTGACGGCATCCAACCGCCCCGCGGAGTCGAACCGGGACTGGGCAGCACGGGCCTGGGACGTGGCTTCGGCACGGGCCGTGAGGATGCGGTCGTTGACCAGACCATCTGCAATCCGTTGGTACAGATAGGAACCCAGCCCCAGGACGACGATGAGCCCGAGCAACATCGTCGACACGATGACCCTTAGCTGCAGGGATCCCCGCCAGCGGTGCAGCTGCCAGCGGGCCGCCGTCCGCACTGCGGCCCGGGCGGCTCTCGACCGCCTCTTCAGCGGCGACGCAACCAGCGCACGCACGGTGGCCAACCGTGACCTCGTCCCATCTGTCACGCTGACCGAGCGACTCGGAGTGAACATGGCCTAGGGGGGGCCCGCCTTGTAGCCGACGCCGCGCACGGTGACGACGATCTCTGGGTGCTCGGGGTCTTGCTCGATCTTGGACCGCAGGCGCTGGACGTGGACATTGACCAGACGCGTGTCGCCCGCATGCCGGTAACCCCACACGTGCTCAAGCAGCACCTCGCGGGTGAACACCTGCCCCGGCTTGCGTGCCAGGGCGACGAGGAGGTCAAACTCCAATGGGGTCAACGATAATGGCTTGCCCTCCCGCTTGACCGAATGACCAGCGACGTCGATGCTCAGGTCGCCGATCTGAAGCTGCCCCGGCTCCGGCTCGTCACCGCGACGCAGTCGGGCGCGCATGCGTGCGATGAGCTCCTGTGGCTTGAACGGCTTCAGGACGTAGTCGTCAGCACCGGACTCGAGCCCGACCACGACGTCGA
>DHJN01000157.1:26874-34065 GCA_002404345.1 Actinobacteria bacterium UBA4719
ACGACGTCCAGGCCCTCGTTGCGCAGGACGATGCCCAGCATCTCCGACAACGCAAGGTCGTCATCGACAACGAGTACGCGACCCTTCACGCCAAAGTCCTCTCAGGTTTGCGTCGGTCCGCGCTATACAGACCTGAGAGCATCGTCTCATGCATGGCATATCAGGCGTGGCTATACGTCCTCGCCGCTGAGGGCAACACCCTGGATCGGGCCAATCCGAAGTGCCTAGACCGATCTCAGCCGAACGGTCAGACAATCTCGAATGTCTCAGTTCTTCGCCCGAGCATGCCTATTCTGACAAAGTGCGAATACCAAGGGATCTCGATAGGAGCGCCGCGGATGCGGCAGGATCCCGATTCAGGCTGGCCGCGTCGCAGCGTAAGACTTGGCGCGTCTCTAAGCGCATGTCAGAGGGCCTTGAACGGGGTACAGCCGCCGTCGAGATGGCCCTGGTCATGCCGCTCCTGCTCTTCGTGATCTTTGCACTAGTGGATCTCAGCCGGGCATACGACACCAAGATCCAGCTCAGTCAGGCTGCCCGCGAAGGCGTCCGTCTGGTAGCCATGCAATCCACTGCCGACGTCAACGTGCGCATTGCCCAGGCGGCCCCCTCCTTGGACTTCGTGACACCTCCCTCTGGCATCTCGATCCAGTACCTCGACAGTGCCGGAGCTGTGGTGGCAGGCGGCAGCTGCACGACTTCCGGCGTGGTGAACGCCCGGGTGACCGTGACGACGGGTTTCGTCTGGATCACCGGAATCTCTTCGATGTCGCGCTTCTTCGGGCCGGCGACCTTCCCGACACCAAGCCAGCAGAGCGCGATCGGAGTAATGCAATGCGCATGAGCCATCGAATGCGGTCCCTCCGTCGCAACGACAGGGGCGCGGTTGCCATCATTGTTGCCATGCTTGTCGGTATGGGAGTCCTCCTGGGCGCTGCCGCCATCTCCATTGACGTGGGCGGGCTCTACGCCCAGCGTCGAGAGGTGCAGAATGGCGCCGATGCCGCAGCAGGGTCACTGGCAATGACCTGCGTGAAGACGCGCAACTGCCCGGCTTCGTCGGCCCTGGCGCTGTCGACGCTGGCAGCCATGAACGGCAAGACAACTCTGGGTGATGCCACCAACCAGCCGTCCTACGCGGCGGGCATCTGCGCCGAGAATCTTCCCATCGCCACCACCACAGACCTCCCAGCGTGCAACACCCCGTCGGGAACCCTTGTCGACTGCCCCCCGATGTCCAGCAGCCTGGCCGGTGTCTCCTACGTCGAGGCTCACACCCAGACGCTGGTCAACGGCGCGCATCTCCTGCCCTCGACCGTGGCCAAGGCTCTGGGGTTCCCGGGAGCGAACGTCCAGGCCTGCGCTCGAGTTGCCTTCGGGCCGCCCACTCCCAGCCCCCAGAACACCATGCCGATCGCCATGTCCTACTGCGACTGGAAAGCCGCGGTCGGCTACGTGGACGCAGCCCACCCCGGCACCTTCCAGAACCCGCCCCAGGGCGCGGACCCGGGCTATGACACCACTACTGCCCGCCCCTGGCCACTTGCGGCCGCGCAAATCTCAGTCCTTCTTGCCAAGGATGACTCGTCCACCTGCACAACGTGGAACGGTCACACCGCACCCGGCGGGTTCTCCTGGCTGGACAATACCGACTGCGCTGCCAACGTCATCAATGGCTGGGTGCCCGGGAAAACCGGCATGAGCGGTTACTGCGCACTCGATGCGTACTACAAGAAGATGACCTTCATACCGGTCTTCGACTGCGTCGCCGACACCATCGTGAACCCCATCATCCCTATTGGCCAACCCGGCGCCACCAACTGCACCACGTCTGCTCACGGTAGCGGCAGCACGAATTACCACATCGTTGGCTACGCGGCGTTTTATCTCAGTGGCTGGCACTTCAGCGCCAGCAATGAAAAGGGCTCGATAAACCCCCTGGCCGCCGCACCCTGTACTGAACCGGCTAAATGCCTGATCGGCTGGTTCACCCAAGCTCTGATGGACAACGTCCCTCCGGCGCCCCCCACTGACACCACCCCCGACTTTGGCCCCAAGGTGGTCCTGCCAGCCGGGTGACCTCTACGCCATTCGCCCTGCTCACCTGCCTGCCGAGTCGCCAAAGTTCACACACGGCGTCCTCCCTATGTCCACCTCACACTACGGACCCTGACCGACCGATTCAGCGTTTCGCCGCGAAACGACCCGTGCGCATGAGTCCTCCATCGCCCTTGTGGGCAGGACTGTCATCACCCGTTCGGCTGATCTTGTCCGCCAAAACCAGCGCTATCTGGTTTTGACTGGCACAGTGGTGAGGGTGACCACCAATCGACTCCGGTTGCTGATATTGATCGTGGCGTACAACGCCGAGTCCACGTTGTCGCCAGTCCTGGATCGGCTCCCGGCTGCGATCTTGCTCGACTACGACTGCGAGGTCCTGGCCATCGATGACGCCTCCGAGGACGGCACCTTCGAGGACGCGATGCGGTATCGCCGAGCGCACGTCGATCTTCCCCTCACCGTGTTGCGCAACAGGTCGAACCAGGGGTATGGCGGCAACCAGAAGGTCGGATACACCTACGCCATACAAGAGGGCTTCGACATCGTCGCCCTGGTTCACGGCGATGGTCAGTACGCACCCGAGGAGTTCGCCAGCAGTCACAGCTGGGCGCTGGACGCGGTGCCGGACGGTGCCCGGGTGCTGGACCTCGGCGCCGACCCCGGAGGGCTGGCTGCCGAGCTCGCGAAGAAAGGCTGCCAGACCGCTGTCGTTGACGTTGTCGCACCCACCCAGTCGACCCCGGGCGTCGCGGTCCACGTCGCCGATCTGAACGAAGAGCTTGACCTACCCATCCAGGACTACGACTACTACGTCATGCTCGACGTGATCGAGCATCTTAAGGATCCCGAATTGTTCCTCGACGGCCTCCGGGCACGACTTGACGACGCGGCCATAGGCGACAGTCGCCTGTCGCGCGCACTGCTTTGGCTCAACCAGGTGCTGATCCATATCCGCCCAGGCCTGTTCTCCTACCAGATCTTCGTCCGTGCGACGGTCACGCCAGATGTAGCCACCGTCCTGGCCTCGACCCGTGCCAGCGTGGCGGTCGCCGCAGCATGAGCCTGGACGTGCAGTCGACAGCCAAGGGCGTCAGAACACTTCGGAAGGCCAGCGCGAACAGCTCGCGCCTTATGTTGCTCTTCGGTGCCCTGATGGTCATGCTGTTCCCTTGGGTCGCCCCAGGTAGCACTGCGCCCCAGCTGGGAGCACTGCTCGTAGCCGCCGCGGCAGCAGGGGTCGCGCTGTTCAAGCCGATAGCCACGCGCGACCCGGGTGGGTTACGACGAGCAGAATGGGCAATGATCGGCTTGCTTCTGCTCACTGGGCTTATCTTGACAGCTGCCGCTCTGGCCCGACCGTTCGCCAGGCTTGGGTCGCCTCTGTGGCTCACGGTGATGGCGGTCTACACGATCCTGGGGCTCGTCGGGGCGCTCATGCTGGTCCGAAGGCTGCCCCACACGAAGTGGGCCTTCGCGCTGTTTCTCCTGGCTCACGCTGCGGTGACCGTGGCGTTCTTGCGCTCGTCACCCTTCGCCATCGACGTGGAGATGTTTCTGCGTGATGGTGCGGGAGCACTGCTGAATGGTCACAACCCCTATTCGATGACCTTCCCCAACATCTACCAGTCGCCCGCCACAGAGCAGTTCTACGGCCCCGGAGTGGTCGTCAACGGGCGGGTCACCTATGGCTTTCCGTACCTGCCCATTGCCCTGCTGGTCGCGATCCCCGGGCGACTGCTGGGAGACGTCAGGTACAGCCAGCTGATCGCCATGCTGGTGACGGCACTGGTCCTACGCCGGCTGGCAACGGACCGAATCGGCCGAGCCGCTGCGGTTCTCGGCGTTGCTTCCCCGGCGGCCATCCCGGTGCTCTTGGGGGCCTGGACGGAACCGACCCTCGTGGCACTCCTGGCTTGCCTGGTCCTGGCGCTCGAACGGCGGCGGTACACCTTCGTGGCCGTGTTCCTCGGGCTCTTCATGGTGTCCAAGCAGTATGTCGTGGTCGCGATTCCGCTGATCTGGCTCATCCGCGCGTGGTTGACGCGCCGCGTGATCGTCATCGGCGTCGGCGTCGCTGCCGCCGTGACCCTGCCCTTCTTCCTGGTCAACCCTGCAGCCTTCTGGAAGGCGATCGTCTCGTTCCAGCTGGTCCAGCCGTTCCGCGCTGACTCGGTGTCACTGCTCGTGTCCAGCGTCAACACGTTCGGCTGGCCCCCGCCGTGGACCTACAGCCTGCTGCCGCTTGTCGGCGGAGGCTTGACCGCCTTGGCCCTCGCTCTTCGCGCTCCGCGCACGCCGGCCGCCTTTGCCGCCGGCATAGGCCTGACCCTGTTGGTCACGATTCTGTTGTCCAAGCAGGCCTTCATGAACTACTACTTCCTCGTGAGCGGCGCGTTCCTCATCGCGGCAGTTGCCTGGCCGACGCAACCTGAACGGGCGAATCCGCCACCGTGAAGAATGATGTCAGGGTGACTATCCCTGCATTGGACCCATCCGCGGCCAAGGCGCCGGCGAGGCGCAGGTCCGCGAGGTTGCTCACACTCATTCGGGCACTCCTTGATGACGCGCGCCCGCGGGCTTTCACCAGCGGGGAGGCGCGACGTGTTGTCCTGCTGATTGGTCTCTGCGCGTTCCTCGCCAAGCTCCTGATCTCCATGCGGACCTATGGCACCCAGGACATCCACACGTGGGCTGGATTTGCCCAGGGTGTGAGTCAACGGGGCCCCGTGGGGATCTACGGAATCAACTTCGGCAGGCTCAATGGCACCGTGTACAACCATCCGCCGCTGGTGGGCTACTACCTCGAGGTGGTGAACAAGCTCTCCCAGTGGGGAGTCCCTTTGAGGGTGACGATCCGAGCGTTGGCCAGCGCTGCAGACGTGATCTCAAGCCTGCTCGTGTTCGAGATCCTTCGCCGACGCAGTTCCCTGTTGCGATCGTCGATCTCCGGCCTTGCCGTGGCCGCCAGCCCCGTGCTGTTCCTGATCTCGGGCTACCACGGCAACACTGATCCATTGTTCGTGATGTTGGTGATACTGGGCAGCTTCTTGATCATTGACACACGGATGGCGTTCGCGGGTGGTGTTGCCCTGGGGCTGGCGATCGGGGTCAAGCTCGTGCCCATCGTCGTCCTTCCGACCATCGCGGTGTATCTCGTGAAACACCGTCGTGACCTGCTGGTCCGTGCGGCCGCAGGCTTCGGAACAGTGTTTGCGGTCACCTGGGTCCCGGCGATCCTTGGCGAATGGGATGGCCTGAAGCGGAACGTTCTCGGATACTCCGGCATCAACGACCGCCCGTGGGGGCTCGTCGGATTCGCAGACGACCTCGGCTGGTCCTGGGCGTCACAATTCATGATCGGGCCCGGCAAGTACCTCGTGCTACTGCTGTGTGCTCTCATCCCCGCCACCCTGGCCTGGCGGAGACCAAAGCTCATCATGGAGTCGGTGGCAATGAGTATGGTCGCGTTTCTCATCCTTTCCCCGGCCTTCGGAGTCCAGTACCTTGCCTGGCCCGTAGCACTGGCCTATCTGCTCGACTTCTGGTCCGCGACGCTCTATAACGTCATCGGCGGCTTTTTCCTGTATCAGGTCTACGACCACTGGAATGGCGACCTGCCCTGGTTCCAGATGGCCAAAGGGCAACCACTCACGACCGATCAGGTCGCCCTGGCCGCGTTTCTATGGGCCGTGTTGATCGCGATCCTCATCAGGGGAGCGCATCGTGCTATCTCCAACGGGAATGACCTCGACGTAGACACCACCGCGTAGACATACGGCATAGACATAGACCTCACCGCGCAGCGACCAAAGTCAGCTCTCGGGGCCCTTGCCCATCGTGCCGTCGAGGATCAACCCAGTTGAGGTCAGGGGGAACAGCCTCTGCACCGGCAGGAGCAGAACCTTGTCCAGCAATGTCACGAGCGGCGCACACCACTTCGGCACGCGCTCAAAGAACAGGTGACGGTTGTAGAAGTAAGGGACGATCCGGTAGTTGGTCATCGGCACCCGACCGGCCAGCGTCCAGAGCGTTCGGTAGGAGTAGACCTGCGTGTGGTCGGGATGGGCCAGCTCGCGGCTGAGGAATGCCAGCATCAGGTTGATGACGCCGGTCGTGTTCGGCGTGGTCGCCAAGAACCTCACCCCCGGGCTGAGTGCGGCGACCCTACTGAGCCAGCCCAGAGTGTCCTGAGTGTGTTCGATCAACTCACCAGCCACGATGACCGTCGGCCGGAAGTTCGCGATGATGTCGTGAAGGTCCTCGACCAGACCGTAGACGATCTTCGTGCCCTCCGTGGTCTCGACCTCGCCCGACGACCTCAGCGCTTCGGCCGCGTCGACGCCCAAGACCTCGTCGGCGACCGCTGCGATGTCGGCATGCAACCAGCGATAGGAACTGGACCCGTGCCGATACACCTCGGTCTCGTCGTAGGCACCCAGATCGAGCACACGCTCGCCACGACAGGCCTGGGCCACGTAGTCGTAGCGGTCCACAGGCTTCGCGACGGCGAGCCTGGCGAACGGGCTGTGGTCCAAGCTGCACAGAGGTCGGGACGGGACAAACAGCTCACGCTCGGGGCTCTCTGGGCTCATGTGGGTTCCCTTCTGACCGTGGAAGGCGAACGCGGCGACAGTAGCACCTGAGTGGTCCGGCTCGACCTAGCCCGAAGCTGCGTGTCGTCTATCGAATGAAACCACTGCCGAGCAGGGATTTCGTCGCCTTGCTGTGGACCACCCAGGCAAAGGTATGCCGCCCGCTCAGGTGAGCGGGCGGCATACCGTTTGTTGCTGGTGGAGGTGTTGCTGGTCGAGCCCCTGCTCGGAGCTTGGGGTTCGACTCAGTAGCGGTAGTGGTCCGGCTTGTACGGGCCGGCGACATCGAGCCCGAGGTACTCGGCCTGGGTCTTGGTCAGCTCGGTGAGCCTGACACCCAGCGCGTCCAGGTGCAGGCGCGCGACCTTCTCGTCGAGGTGCTTGGGCAGCACGTAGACCTCGTTCTTGTAGTCACCCGGCTTGGTCCACAGCTCGATCTGGGCGATCGTCTGGTTGGCGAACGAGTTCGACATGACGAAGCTCGGGTGGCCGGTCGCGTTGCCGAGGTTGAGCAGACGGCCCTCGGACAGCACGATGA
>DHJN01000261.1 GCA_002404345.1 Actinobacteria bacterium UBA4719
CGACAGCTATGTCAGGACCCCTGGGGGTGGAAGAGGTCGACCGCAGTGGTCTGGTCTGGATCGAAGCGGCCTTCCCCGAGGCCGGCCCGGCGCAGGCGCTCAGCAGCAGGATGGCGGCCGCGGCCGCCACCAGCCGGAGTGATCGGGAGAACGCACGAGACACATCAAGCCAATCTCTTGGGCGGCTATCTGGATCGATCGATCTTGGCAGACGGTAGGTCATTCACGGAGCAACCGCGAGAGTGTCACGGGTATCAGTTGCCGGGATGCCGGGCCGGCAAGGATCTGCGGCAAAGCTGCCACCGTGCCGGCGTGACCCAGATGCAGGCTCACGATCGATCCGGGCAGCACCTTCGCCAGTGTCCGCGACACGACCTGGGCCGATCCCGGGTCGCGGTAGTCCTGTGGGTCGACGTCATAGGAGATACACCGCTGGTATCCCGATCGGCTGGCCGCAGCCCGGATCGTGGCTGTGCTGTGTGGCGTTCCGGAGGGCCGGAACCACCAACCAGTCGAGCCTGTCGCCTTGCGCAGAGCCTCGGCGCCGCGCTTGATCTCATCCTGGGCTGCTCCCGGCGACAGTGTCGGCATCTGCTGGTGGCTCCACGTGTGGTTGCCGACCTCGTGGCCGGCCGCCAGGATCCGCTGGCCAAGAGATGGTGCGCCGGAAAGCCACATGCCGACAGCGAAGATGGTGATGCGGGCGTCGTGGGCGGCGCAGTCGCGCAGGACCTGTTGGGTTAGCGCCTGGTCCCCGGCGCCGTGGAAGGTCAGTGCCACCTCTTGTCGGGTCCGCAAACCGTGAACGATGTCCGGGCCTGCTCGCCCGGCGATGGCAGGTTGGGGACTTGGACCCATGACCTGGGTGGTCGCAGTCTGAGCGCTCGATGAGGCTGACGACTCAGAGGCCCCAACCTTGGCGGTTGGGGTGACCGGGCCAGCGGCTGATCGTGGGACACCGCGGGTGACTTCGCTGGAGCATCCAGCTGCTGTGAGTACCGCTGCCAGAGTGAAGATCGCGGTGCGTCGATCGACCGAGCCAGCAGGGCTCGGGGGCTCGAAACTCGCGTCATCAGACATGACTGCCATTGTGGCAATTGGACCAACCGTTGGTCGAGTCCGACTCGAACATGATCTGTTCTGTGCCCGCGGAAAACAGCGGTTGGAGATGTTGCAGGAGACTTCGGGCCGGAAGGAGTCCATCACCAGTAGCTTGCGAATGGTGTCGGGCGACGACGGGGGCCGCCGCAGATCCGAGGTCAACATCACGGCTCGGCCGAGGAGCACCATGGCCTGCCGGTCGGCGACCAGCCTCGGGGGAATTCGTCTGATTGTCGCTTAGTGCCGCCAGATCCACGTTGCTCCTCCTGTATCGTCCTCGGCCTGGCCCAGCCAGGGAGGAGGCCCGTTAGAAGAGTGCCAGTTGAGCCCTGAGAAAAGCCTGAACGCGCGAAGTCCTATCGGAGTTGGAATGTCTGGAACCGGCGCATGAACACCAACGCGGGAATCGGGTGTTGTGTGACTGCTGAGGCGCTCAGGCTTACCTCAGCCCCGGAGCGTGATCATGAGGCATGCCAACACACCCTGTGACCGCCACCAGCACAGACACGTTGACGAGGTCAGCTGTCAGCGCACCTGTCGGTCCTCGCAAGATGGCACGACGGGTTAGCGTCCCACTCGTCGCGCTCGTTGGGATATGGCTGGTGTTGGCCACCAGCCCGTGGGGCCGCTCACTCGACCTCGCAGCCTACGCCGGCCGGTTCGAGACCGGCAGGCGTTTGCACATGGTTAACGCAGCCGTACTCAACGTTGTCAATGGTACCACCTTGTTCGTGGGGATGCTCACGCTCGGAGTCGTGGGCGCATCGACGCGCAAAGTGGCGTTTGCGGCACGAGCTGTCGGCGCAGTCCTGGTCTCAGTCTTCGGTGCGGAGTTCCTCAAACTGGCCCTGCCTCACGCTGGCGTGGTCGACCCTGTCTGGACCTGGACAGGAGGGGGTTCCTTCCCCAGTGGACACACCACTATCGCGGCGTCAATGTCGCTTGCAGTCCTGGGTGTCAGTTCGAACGCATGGCGTCTTCGGCTCGCCGGTCCGCTGCTGGCCTGGACGGTCCTGACCGCCACTGCGACAATCGCCGCGGGGTGGCACCGGCCCAGCGACGTCCTCGGAGGTCTCGCAATGGCAGCCTTGGGCTACCAACTGATGCAGGCGCGTGGCCACCGCCACGCATCATTGCGCAACTGCCTTCCCATGGCTGGTTGGCTGACGCCCGCTAAAGACTGGGCGCGGCCGGCCCTGTGGTGGGTCATCGCGACGACAGCTGTCGTCTGGGGGGCCGTGCCCGTGCCGGGTAGCGGCGATAGCCTGGCTGACTCGTCGGCAGTCCTCTATCTGGGCGCGTTGGGCGCCATCGCTGTGGGGGCTGTCCTGACGTTCACCAGTTCGGGCCACCTGGCCCACGATGGACCACGCCTGGAGCGAACCACTGCGCGAACCGCCTGAGTGCAACCGAAGTCCTGTGATCGCGAACAACTGCTTCGCCTCATCAGATGGAGTCCGGCAGATCCGGCCCGGTCTCTCGCGGCGGGTGATCTACGCGGTTGGACACGTGACACGGCCGGGATGGTGCAGGACCCCAACGGGAATTCCCTATCGCGCACCCGTGGGAAGCCCAGGCGAATACCGGGCCGGAGCTTTCAGGCTGCTCTCAGCCACGTTGGTGCACGGTGGGCTCATGGCCGCCGTTCGGTGGAGGCCCTGGTCAAGGAGATTAGCGATGAGCCAAAGAGGACTGCGGCCGGATACCGGTCCGGGGACGGTGGGGGGCACGGGTCTCCCTGGGGGCGGCGAACAGGTGCCTCAGGTCCACGGGCTGGAGGCTCATGACGGGGCTCTCCGCGGTCAGCTGCAGTCCTCTTGGGACGCCCGAGTCGACTCCTGGTCGGAACAAGTGGAGTCATCGGCAGCATTCGCCAGAGTGCGCGATGTGGTTCTGGAGCGCGCCGACCCCCAACTGACCGACCGTTGCGTGGACCTGGGCGCGGGCAGTGGGTTCCTGACGTTGGCCTTAGCCGCGCGGGTTGATCATGTCGTGGCCGTGGACGTGGCACCGCTGATGCTCAACCGTCTGGCCTCGCGTGCGACTGCCGCTGGTCTGGGTAACGTGCAGACGAAGGTCGGGGACATGACCAGGGCCGATTTTCCGTCCCTATCGCTGAATCTGGTGGTCAGCAACTATGCGCTTCATTCGGTCCCGCACCAGGACAAGCTGGTTCTTCTGAGGCACGCTTTCCAGTGGCTAGCGCCCGGGGGTCGGATTGTCATCGCTGACATGATGCTCGGGCACGGTGGCAGTGGCCGTGACCGCAGCATCGCGGCGACCAAGATCCGGCGGCTGTCGGCCCGTGGCCCCGCCGGCTGGTGGCGCGCCGCTCGGAACGCCGCACAGCTAAGCCTCGGCGTTGGTGAGAACCGGCCAGCCAGTCCCGCGTGGTGGGTCGGCGCCTTGCAGCAGGCCGGGTTCACTCAGGTCTTCCAGAACGACGTGGTGGCTGAGGCGGGTGTTGTCTCCGGGGTGAAACCAGCCGGTGGCTGATTCTGGTCGCTGTGCCGCACCGCGAACGGGTTCCTCCAGCAGTTCCTCCGTGTTGGCGAGACCATCGCAGGTTTTAGTCGGTGGTCACAGCAGACTGGGCCGCCTCAACGTGGGCTCAAGGTCGCCCTCCTGTTCCAGGTCCGCAGTGACCGCCGCGCTGACGCCCCGGCGACGTCGAGCGCGTACGACAACCAGAACGACGGCAGCTGCGAGTGCGCCTAGTATCAACAACGAAATATGGCTGAGAATGCTCTGGATGTGAGTCAGCGAGGATCCGGCGCTGTATCCAAGCAGGACGACAGCCCCAGCCCAGGCTGTCCCGCCCAGAACGTTCGCGGACAAGAACCGGCGATAGGGCATTTCAACCATCCCCGCGACCGTCGGCACCAGCGCCCGCAGGACGCCCACCCAACGGCCGGCGACCACCGCCCAAAAGCCGTGCGCGGCAACGGTTTCTTCAGCCCGGTCCCAGTGGCGAGTTTTGATCCGTAGACCCAGCCGCGTGAGGCGAAGGCGAGGACCGAAGTGACGACCCACCAAGTAGCCCACGGAGTCGCCGGCGATTGCGGCGACGATGGCCAGCATCAACAACACCGTCAGATCAATGTTGCCGCGGGCGGCAAGTACGCCTGCGACCAATAGGGCAGTCTCCCCGGGAAGAACAAGCCCCACAAAGGCCGCAGCCTCCAAGAAAGCCAATGCGACCAAAATGGCATAGACCGGCCACCCGTGCAGGGCCATGACCATCTGAAACAGACTGGTGATCATTGCGCCCTCAGCCGCCGTCGTGAGCAAGCCGGTAGCCCATCCCGCGAACCGTTTCAATGGCGTGCCGGTCGAACGGGACGTCAATCTTGTTCCGCAGGTACCGGATGTACACCTCGACGATGTTGGGGTCGCCGTCGAAGGCGGGATCCCACACGCCGTCGAGGATCGCGGTCTTTGTTGCGACGTCACCGCGGTGGTGCATCAGGAACTCTAGGAGCCCATACTCGCGGGGGGTAAGCGGTATCTCCTGGCCGGCGCGTTCGACCCGTCGCCGGGCAGGGTCCAAAGACAAGTCGCCCGCAGTCAGGACGACGGGTCGTTCGGGACCACCGCGCCGGATCAAGGCGCGCAGTCGTGCCACCAGGACGATGAAGCTGAACGGCTTGGTCAGGTAGTCGTCGGCGCCCAGGTCGAACGCGTCACTCTGGTCATACTCTCCGTCCTTGGCCGTGAGCATGAGCACCGGCGTCCAGACCCCCCGCCGACGCAACTCTTCTAACACCTTGTAGCCGTTGAGCTTTGGCAGCATGATGTCCAGGACGATGACGTCGAACGCGGTCTCGGTCGCGATCCAGACCGCGTCTTCACCGTTGTGGACGACCTCGACAACGAACCCGCCGTCGGTCAGTCCGCGCCTGACGGTCTCAGCCAGCCGTACCTCGTCTTCAACCACTAGCACGTGCACGGTCATCATCCTTAATGTTGTCCTCGCCGCGGCGACCTGATTCACTCGCGGCCCATTGTCGGTGACGGCCGCTGAGAAACACCTGAATATCCTCCGTGCTGGCCTGATCGTTGTGTTCGTGGTCGAACCTGAATGGATCGACAGGTTCGATCAGGTTCCCCTCAGGGGTGGTTTCGCACAGTGGGGTTGTTCGAACGACCCCAACCGAAAGGGAACTTCATGAATGTCAAGAAGATCGTCATTGGCGGCGCCGCCGCCACGGCCCTCGGCATTGCGGCTCTGGCCGGAACGGGAACGGCCTTCGCGTCCGCACCGACCACCAACACCCACCAGACCAGCACCGTCCAGCGGGGAAGCCAGAGCACCCCCGACACCGCCGCATCCACCGAGAAGGCGGGCGTCGAGGCAGTCGGTCAGCCCGACGGCGACAACGTCCAGCAGGGCGACCAGAGCTCCCCAGACACGGCGGCATCGGCCGAGAAGGCCGGCACCGAGTCCGGGGTGTCAGATGGCCCGGGCGGGCACGCCGACGCTGGCGGAAGCAGCGTCGACCACCAGTTCGAGGGCAACGAGTAAGGAGGAGTACCGAACGCGGGCGGCCGAGGTGGTTCTCGGCCGCCCGCGGACGTATGCGCGGCGTCTACTCTGGCGTTGAACAGACCAACGGCAAGGAGGCGACGGTGCGGGTCCTGGTCGTGGAGGATGAACGCCCCCTGGGGAGGGCACTGCGCCGCACCCTGGAGGCTGAGGGCTTCACTGTGATGCTTGCCGCCAACGGCATCGATGGTGACTGGGCGGCCCGCGAGCACGACTTCGATGTCATCGTCCTGGACGTGATGCTGCCCGGGATGTCCGGCTATGACATCTGCCGGAATCTGCGGGCAGCCGGGGACAAGACGCCGATCTTGTTCCTGACTGCCAAGGACGGTGAGTATGACGAGGCGGACGCCCTGGACATCGGTGCCGACGACTTCGTGTCCAAGCCGTTTTCCCCGGTGGTGCTGGTGGCCCGGCTGCGTGCTCTGCTTCGGCGCAGCAGTGCCGGCCCGGATCCGTCACTGACGATCGGGTCGTTGCGGGTCGAACCCGAGCGGCGACGTGCCTGGCTGGGTGAACAGGAGCTGCACCTGACCGCCCGCGAGCTTGGACTGCTCGGCTTCCTGGTGCACCGGGCCGACCATGTGGTGAGCAAGATTGAGATCCTTGAACACGTCTGGGACCAGGCCTTCGACGGCGACGCGAACGTCGTCGAGGTTTATATCGGCCACCTGCGGCGCAAGCTCTCGTCGTCTCAGGACGTCAGCATCGAAACAGTTCGTGGTGTCGGATATCGCCTGGTCGGGCGGATCCGGTGACTTTGGCCAGACCTGGGGTCCGCGCGCGGATCACACTGGCGGCCACCGCCGCCGTTGCGGTAGTGCTGGCGATGACCGGCCTCGCGTTCGTCCTCCTGCTCCAGCGCGAGCTGCTGGCGGGGGTGGACGCATCGGCGCGAACCCGCGCCCAAGACATCGCGGCGCTGAGCGTCGGCAAGCTACCGCCGGTCCTGCCAGCGGCCAAGGACGACGGCAGCCTCGTTCAGGTGCTCGACAGCAGCGGCGGCGTCCTGGCGGCCAGCGGCAACATTGAGGGTGAGCACGCGCTGGTTCGGCCGAACCCTGGACTGAAGGGGGCCCAGATCAGCACGCTGTCCGCATTGCCGATCGGCGGCGGTGAGCGTTTCCGGGTCCTGCAGGAGTCGGCCGGCCCCCCCGCGGCGCAGCGCACCGTCGTGGTGGCGCTGTCGTTGGCCCCAGCCGACAGGGCGGTCCAAAGCGCGCGGTCGCTGCTCTTTGAAGTCCTGCCTGCGGCACTGCTGCTGACCGCACTAGTCACCTGGCTGGGCGTGGGTCGCGCATTGGCGCCGGTCGAGCGAATCCGCCGCGGGGTGGCCGAGATCGGCGGTGGCGACCTGTCCAAGCGGGTGCCCTTGCCGACAGCGCACGACGAAGTGCACCGCCTCGCCGAGACCATGAACTCGATGCTCGCCCGTTTGCAAGCCTCCGCCGGGCGCCAGCAACGGTTTGTCGCCGATGCCTCCCACGAGTTACGCAGCCCATTGGCGAACATGCAGGCATCCCTCGAAGTGGCTCTTGCCCGCCAGGACCTCGACCTGTGGCAGGAGACCGGCCAAGACCTCCAGGGCGAGTACGACCGCATGCGGCGCCTGGTCGAGGACCTGCTGCTGTTGGCCCGCCTAGACGGGCGCATCCCGCTGGCTCACGACGATGTCGACCTGGACGATGTGGTGCATGAAGAGGCAGAACGGCTACGTAGGCACGCCGCGGTGACGGTCCACGTGGCTCCCTTGCCGGCGCTGCGGGTCCGCGGCGATGGCGCCAGGCTGGCCCAGGTCGTCGGCAACCTGGCCGACAACGCCGCCCGCCATGCTGCCACCACCGTGTCATTGTCGCTGCGCCGCGACGGTGACTGGGTGGTCGTGCAGGTCGCCGACGACGGCCCCGGTGTGCCACTCGAGTACCGCCTTCGGATCTTCGACCGATTCACCCGCCTCGACCAGGCACGTGCCCGCGACAGCGGCGGCAGTGGGCTGGGCCTGGCGATCAGCCGGGAGATCGCCCAGGCCCACGGCGGATCGCTCGAACTGCTCCTCGGGGTCGAGCAGGAAGGGGCCGTCTTCGAGCTGCGGCTGCCTACGGCGACGACAAAACGGCCAGACCTACTCTGACATCGACGACGCCGCCGGGATCCATCAATTTCAGGATTTCCACCCGAAACCGTGGAACGGCACGGCGTCACCATCGGGTCCGAGATCCCATCTCGGGCAGCTGAGCCAACGGCTCGGCTGGGCAAGCCACACTCATCATGAGGCTGCTTTGGATGTTTGGGTCAGTCGTTGTCAGCCAGCCCGAAGGGCGACGCGGCCTCGCTCGTGTCTACTGGAAGAAGCAATGTGAAGGTCGCGGGCGATCGGCGGGTCAGGACCAACCGCCCACCGCTGGCTTCGGCCAGGGACCGGGCCAGCGACAGGCCGATGCCTTGGCCGTCGCCTCCTGAAGCCCCTCGATCGAACACGGCAGCTGAGTCCAGAACGATCGAGCCTTCATCGCCAACATCTACCGCAAGCGCGCCGCTGGTCTCCCGGGCGGTCAGCGTCACAGCACCCCGGCCGTGGCGAAGGGCATTGTCGATCAGCACATTCAGCATCTGCGTGACCAGACTCCCCGGGACCTCGATTGCTTCGATGTCGGTCTCGACGTTGACCAGAAGGCGACGCCCCTGTGCGGCCAGCGTGCCGTGCCAACGGGTTTCGACCTCGTCCATCAGCTGACCGAGCGGACGGGGGGTGGCGACCAGCCACTGATCGGAGCCCAGTCGTGCCAGAGCGAGCACCTCGTCCACGGTCTGGTGAAGTTCGCGTACGTGCTGCGCCGCGGTGAGCAGCACGGGGCGCAGGTCGGCTGGTGGGTTTGCCAGGGCTGCGTCAAGGCCGAGCTGGAGCCCGGTCAGGGGGGTGCGTAACTGGTGGGAGGCATCGGCGCTGAAGTGCCGCTCCTTGTCGATCATCTCTGTGAGCCGGCTGACCATGGCGTTGTGTGTCAGGGCGACCTGGTGAATCTCCGGGATGACGTTTGGCTCGGCGCGGGCGGCGAGGTCGCCCTCAGCGACACGTCGGGATACGGTCGCCAATGCCTCCAGCGGCTCACTGAGCAGGCGGGCCTGTCGCCGCGCGACCAGGATGGCCACGATCAGGGCGGTGACCGCAAGGGCTGTCATCACCAGCCAAGCGAGTATCACGTGCGCCCAGACCACGGTGTCCGCCACCGAGGCGCGCACCACTCCCACAATGCTCTCTCCGGATGTGACCGGGACCGCGACTACGATGTCGCTGCCGATCTGTCCGTCCGCCACCGCGCCCCTACCCGCACTTTGGGTGACCCGGTCCGCAGTGCCTGGGCCTCGTCCAGCTCTTAGCCGCATTTTCAGGTCGTAGACCCCTACGGGGTTGTCGACCGTTGTGGCTGGCAGTTCCACCTGGTCGCCGGACGCGAACTGGGGGCCTACGTGCAGGGCCGCAGCCAGGGCCGCTCGCTCGAGCTCGACACGTTCCTGGGTGAAGAAGGCCGACCGGACCATGATCGCCAGCGGCACGGCGAATAACACCAGTGCCACGGCTACTGCCCCAGGGCCCCGGCAAAGTCA
>DHJN01000032.1:0-7930 GCA_002404345.1 Actinobacteria bacterium UBA4719
ACCCCCAACCTTCTGATCCGTACGGGGGCGAATTCCGTTGCGTATCAGCGCCTCTCGCCCCGTGCTGCCTGAGCACGCAGTCAGGAGCCGTTGCTGTTGCCCAGTCTCGGTCAATGCCAGGCCTCCGTTAACAGTCTGCGCCCACGGATGCGCCCACACCCAGTGGCCTGATTGCTCGCCGGTGGAGCGTAGAAATGCGAGAGAGGGAGAAGGCTGACAGAAGGCCACGGGAGAGGCTCGTACCTGAGCGCAGCATCCTGGCCAAGAGATATAACGAGATGGCCAGTAGTGGTCCAAGTAGTCGTCATGGCCACCGACAGGGACCGGCCGAGCCGGTCAAGGGGCGACACGGTATCCCCGGGCTCGTAGGCAGTCGAGGCGCCTGGCGAGGCCGGGGCGCGGTCGTCGCGGACCCGAAGACCTTGTCAATGAAGATTCGCTCGCACATCCACGGGCAATGCGGCGTGCTGCACCTCGCGGAGGTGGCGGTTCAGCTCACTCGCGCGTGCTCGACTGCCGACGTGCTTCTTGCGTCGAAGGACTGCGACGGCTGTCGATGGGCGATGACCACGCCGAGGGGGCCCCAGCAGGGCATCTCACTGCCAAGGATGTGAAGGATGCCGTCTCCGTTCGACGCCCGCGTCCCGGTGAATGCCGCGGACGGGGCATACGGGAAGGTAGCCAGCCCAGGTTCCCTCTGGAGACCGCACCCCTGGGGACGTAACCAAGGGGTTCCGCTTACGGGTCGGGTGAACGGTCGGACAAAACACGACCAGCCGATGAGCGGGCGCACCGCAGTGGACAGGGAGTACTCGATCACTTAGATGCCCCTCAGGCTGTGATGGTGCCTCTCGCCGGGCAGAACGTATTTCGAGGTCACCCCACTCCGAAAAGGGCGGCGTTGACCCCGGTTGTGGTCGCACCGGACGTCAGGGGAATCGGGGTCGGCGTGCCCGATGTCGCCTGGTCCTGCCAGCACTGGTCGACGTACCCGGTCGCGTCCGATGACCCGCCCGTGGCAACGGAACCGTGGAAGCACACCTAGTAGTCGGTGCCGACCAACAGACCCTTCACCGCATAGCTGCCATCAGCAGCTGTCGCGCCCCACGCATGGGCCCCAGTGGACGTGGACGACACCTCTACCGATACATGAGCCAGGCCGTTCATGGAGCGTCCCGAATCAGTCACGGTGCCCGAGACCGTCGTGCCCCTGATAAGTGCCGCGCTGATCGTCCCGGTCACACTTGGAGTCACCGTCACCGGGGTCGGCATGCCTGATATCGCCTGATTGTTGTAGCACTGGTCTGTCAGTGCCTTTCGTTCGACAGGACCATCGACGGTCTGGACGTCCCCTCCGTCACGAGCGACTCCCGTCCGGGGCTCCGGGAGGCGCTCGCCCACCTTCGATCGCTCGGACACAATCGCATCGGCTTCATCGCCGGACCCCAGGCGACCTCCACTGGGCCGCAAGTGGCTGGTGGTCTTCCCCAGCGAAGCCCGTGACACCGGCAGGCCCCAGCCTCCGGAGCTCGTCGCCCAGGGCGACTTCCAGTCCTGCAGCGGAGAAGCCGGAGCTCACCTGTTGATGTCGCTCGCCAACCCGGCAACGGCCCTGATCGCGGCCGACAGCCTGATGGGAGTCGGGGCTCTGGTCGCCTTGAAGGCGCGCGGGCTGCGTGTTGGCCGGGACGTCTACGTGATCGCGTTCGACGAGCTGCCGTATGCCGGCCTGTTCGATCCCGACTCACCGTCATCGACCAGGACGCCGAGGCGATGGGCGTCTTGCGGGGGAGGGCCTGATGGGCGGTCATCCGCGGGGAGCGCCCCGCATGCGCGGTACTGCCGACCAGGCTTGTCGTGCGGCTCTTGCCGAGCACTGGCGCAGGCCCGTAAGTTGCTTTCCAAGGCACCGAACGGTTTCAGGGCGCACCAGCACCTCACACCGGAAGGCAGGACCACCGATGAGTGACCAGCCGATTCTCACCCTGGACCACGTGAGTAAACGCTTCGGTCCGATCACCGTCGTGGACGACGTCACCGTCAACATCCACAGGGGCAAGATTCAGGTCCTCCTAGGCGAGAACGGCGCCGGCAAGTCCACCCTCATTAACATGGCGGCAGGCGTCCATGAGCCGAGCAGCGGTCAGATCATCGTCGACGGCCACCCCACCCGGATCCCCGACACGAAGGCGTCGGAGGCGCTCGGTATCGCCACGATCCACCAAGAGCTGCAGCTCGTCTCGAGCCTGAGCGTCGCGGAGAACATCATGATGGGCCGGCTGCCCCAGCGATTCGGCCTCGTCGACAAAGGCGAGATGTACCGCCTCGCGACCGAGGCGCTGACGACGGTCGGGCTACACGTCGATCCGCGCATGCCGGCCGGCGCGCTCGGCATCGCGCGACAACAGCTCGTCGAGATCGCCAAGGCACTCAGTCTCAAGGCCCGCCTGCTCATCCTCGACGAACCGACTGCCTCGCTCACCAAACACGAGATCGAGCACCTTTTCGGCATAATCAGTCAGCTCCGTTCGGAGGGTGTCGGAATGGTGTTCATCTCCCATCACCTCGAAGAGATTGCCGCGATCGGTGACAGCGTGACCGTCATCCGCGACGGCAAGTTCGTCGCCGAGGTTCCCGCTACGACCCCTGAGCCGGAACTCGTCCGTCTGATGGTGGGCCGGAGCATCGACGAGCAATTCCCTCGTCGCGCCACCCCGCCCCAGGAGCCCCTGCTCAGCGTCAAGGGCCTCACCCGGAAGGGCTCCTTCACCGACGTCTCCTTCGAGGTGCGCGCCGGAGAGGTCCTGGGCATTGCCGGCCTCGTCGGCGCGGGTCGCACCGAGGTGGTCCGAGCGATCGCAGGCGCCGATCCCTACGACACCGGCACGGTCATAGTCCTTGGCAAGCCACTGCCAAAGGGGCGCATCGCGGCGGCCATCGCCGCTGGCGTGGGCCTCGTTCCCGAGGACCGCAAGGCGTTTGGCCTCGTGCTCGGTGCGTCGGTCGAGGACAACCTCGGGTACGCGACGCTCATGTCGAGCGCCCGATACGGGCTGGTCGATCGCCGCGGTCAGGCCAAGCGCGCCAGCGCGGTCGCCGAACGGCTCGCAGTCCGGATGCGCGGCCTGGGCCAGCAGGTCGGCGCGCTCTCCGGCGGCAATCAGCAGAAGGTCGTCCTGGGGAGGTGGATCTCAGCCGGCTCCCGGGTCCTCATTCTCGACGAGCCCACGCGCGGTGTAGACGTCGGGGCCAAGGTCGAGATCTACCAGCTCATGAACGAGATCACGGCCGCCGGCGGAGCTGTGGTGATGGTCTCGAGCGAGTTGCCGGAGGTGCTCGGAATGAGCGATCGCATCCTCGTCATGTCCGACGGGCGCGTGGCCGGCGTGCTCGCCGCAGCCGACGCCGACCAACACACCGTGATGTCCCTCGCCGTCAAGGAAGTCGAGTCCGACCGTGTTTAACACTCAAGAAACCACACCCACCGCCCAGAAAGCACCGAGCGCCGACGTCAAGTCAACGCGGGCCAAAATCGCTGACTTCATCTCCGACAACGGCGCTCTGGTCGGCCTTCTGGTCCTCTGTGTCGCCATGTTCGTCGCCACGCCCGACTTCCTCACACCGAACAACCTGCTAAACGTCGGCATCCAGGCTTCTGTCGTCGCCATCCTGGCTTTCGGCCAGACCTTTGTCATCGTGACCGCCGGCATTGACCTGTCCGTCGGAAGCGTCGCAGCCCTGTCCGCGATGGTGGCGGCCTTCACCGGCCAGTCATGGGGTATGCCGCCAATGGTGGCCCTCCTCTTTGGGTTACTGACAGGTCTGGCCGCAGGGATGGCCTCGGGAGCGGCCACCGCATACGGCAAGCTCCCCCCATTCATCGCCACACTGGCGATGTTGAGCGTTGCCCGAGGGCTGACCCTCGTCGTCTCCAACGGCATTCCGATCCCCACCCCGTCGGTCGTCACTTGGCTGGGCGGCAGCGTTGGCCCGATCCCGATGCCGGTTGTGGTCCTACTCGTGATGGGAGCCATCGGCTGGTTCATCCTGAACCGGCTATCGATCGGGCGGGCGATGTATGCCGTCGGGGGCAATCTCGAGGCTGCCCGCCTGTCCGGGATCCCGGTCAAACGGGTCCTGGTCACCGTCTATGCGCTGTCCGGCATATTCGCCGCCGTCGCGGGCCTCGTGCTAAGCGGACGACTCGCTTCGGCCCAGCCCCAGGCGGCCACAGGATACGAGCTCGACTCCATCGCCGCCGTCGTGATCGGCGGTGCGAGTCTCGCCGGCGGGGTCGGGAGGATATCCGGCACCCTGATCGGCGCTCTCGTCCTCGCGGTCATCCGCAACGGCCTCAACCTGCTCAATGTCTCCGCCTTCTGGCAGCAGGTCATCATCGGTCTCGTCATCGCAGTGGCCGTCGGCATCGATGTGCTGCGCCGAAAGCGAACTTGAGTCCATCGCGGCCGCCACGGCCTTCACGTACTTCCGCACTATCCACGGTCACAGCGTGACCCTGTCCATTGGAGAATCTGATGCATTTCACCCCTCACCGCACCCTCGCTCTCGCTCTGGCCAGCGGGCTGGCGATCCTCCCGCTGGCGGCCTGCAACCGGACCTCGTCCTCGACCAGCGCGACCGGGTCCAGCGCGAAAAAGATGACGCTCGCGGTCTCGACGCTGAACAACCCCTTCTTCGTTTCCCTGAAGGACGGTGCCGTGGCTGAGGCCAAGGCCGAGGGCGTCACCCTCAACGTCGTCGATGCCCAGAACGACGCGGCAACGCAGGCGAACCAACTCGCAAACGCCCAGTCCCAGAACGTCCAGGCGGTCATCGTGAACCCGGTGGACTCCGATGGTGCCGGGGCGCCTGTCAAGGCTCTGAACACCGCCAAGATCCCAGTCATCGCCGTCGACCGCACCGTCAACGGCGCCAATGTCGCATCCTTCATCGCATCGGACAACGTCGCTGGTGGTAAGCAGGCGGCAGCCGAGCTCGGCAAGCTGCTTGGTGGCAAGGGCGACATCATCGTGTTGCAGGGCACCGCCGGTACTTCCGCAGCTCGTGACCGCGGCAAGGGCTTCACGGAAGGGATGAAGTCATTCCCGGGCATCAAGATCGTGGCCACGCAAACCGCGAACTTCGACCGCACCCAGGGCCTGGACGTGACGACCAACCTGATGCAGGCGCATCCCGGGGTCGTGGGAATCTTCGCCCAGAACGACGAAATGGCGCTGGGCGCCATCAAGGCACTCGGCTCCAAGGCCGGCAAGACCGTGAAACTGTGTGCCTTCGACGGGACAGCCGATGGTGTCTCGGCAGTCAAGGCCGGCACCCTGAACTGCACCGTTGCCCAGCTGCCCAGCGAGCTTGGCAAGCTGGCCGTGCAACAGGCAGTCAAGGCCCTTGCGGGCAAGGCTGACGCCAATGTGCCGGTCAAGACCACGGTCATCACGCCTGCCAACGCGGCCACCTTCAAGGGCTGACGACAGCTACCACATGGTGGGCCTCCGCATCCGGTGCGGCGGCCCACTACCACGCAAGTCTGGGTGCGTCCCAGCCATACCTACCACCCTGTTGCACCAAAACAGTGCCTCTCCGAGGAGCCCATGATGTTGCGTCACGGCATACTCAACGCACGTCTGGCTGGTGCTCTTGCCCGCCTCGGGCACACCCACCAGATCGTGATCGCCGATGCGGGACTACCGCTTCCGTACGGCATCCCAGGATGCACCATCGTCGACCTGACCCTCGTGGCCGGCATACCGCGATTCGAACAGGTCCTCGACGCGGTCTTGGACGCCGTGGTCGTCGATCGGGCGGAGGCCGCTATCGAGAGCCAGTCGCTTCCAGCCCATGAGTGGATCGCCGCACGTCTGGACACCGTCAGCCTCATCTCACACGAACAGTTGAAGGCGCGGTTGCCCGAGACGCAGCTTGTGGTGCGCACGGGGGAATCGACGCCCTACGCAAACGTGATCCTGCACTGCGGAGTCCCGTTCTGAGTGAATCACCGCGATGGGTCGGAGAAACCCCTCCGGCCGGCACGTCGCAGCCACGCATTCCGCGCCCGCTCTGAGGAGTCATACCATGTCCCCGGCCTTTGCCGTCGTTGTCGTCGGTTCATTGAATGCAGACCTCACCATTACGACGGACCGCCTGCCGTCGGCGGGCGAGACCGTTGCCGGGCACGGCTTCATGACCCGTCCCGGCGGCAAGGGCGCCAACCAGGCCGTGGCGGCGGCGCGACTCGGTAGCGCAGTGTCGCTCATCGGCGCAGTCGGAGACGATGCCTACGGCAGCATGCTCGTGCAAGCGGCCCACCGCGACGGCATCGACACGGACTCGATTGTCAGGATCGCCGATACTTCGACGGGGGTGGCTGTCATCGAGGTCGACGCCAACGGGGAGAACAGCATCGTCGTCTTCCCTGGCGCCAATGGCCGACTCGCGCCACACCACGTCGAGCAGGAAGCCGAACGCATAGCGGCAGCGGCGGTCGTCTGCCTGTGCCTCGAGAGTCCGCTCGAGACCATCATGACCGCGGCTCGACTGGGCCACCAGGCCGGCGCTACAGTGCTGCTCAACCTCTCGCCGTTCAGGAAGGTTCCAGCCCAGGTGCTGGCTGATGCGGACCTACTGCTGGTCAACGAGCACGAGGCGGCCCAGCTACTGGGGTCGACCGATCCCACCATCGACTGGGATGCCACCGCTCTCGGATTCACCGCTCGAGGTGTGGATGACGTGGTGGTGACCTTGGGCGCACGTGGGTCGATGGTCATCCAGGGCGGCCTGGAGAACCTCCCAGTCCTCACTCCGATTCCTGCTGTGCCGACCCACGTCGTCGACACCACCGGTTGCGGGGACGCCTTCACTGGTGCGGTAGCAGACTCGTTGGCCCGCGGAGAGGGTTTGGTCGCAGCAGCCCGGCGAGCCGCAGTGGTAGCGTCGATGGCGGCGGCGACAGCAGGTGCCCAAGACTCATACCCCACCTTGGACGAAGTCAAAGTGCACGTTTGAGGACGTGGCGACGATGCTCGAGTGATTGTCCGTGGCGGATCCTCGACCGGTCAACGATCCCTCTACGGAGTTTGGTCTTGCCGTTGCTACAGGACGGAGAAGCCCTTGGGCAGTGTGCCGCGGCCGGTTAGCGCGCGGAGAACGGTTTCGCCGGTTCCGACAGTCGCGGCGATGCGGGCGGCCAGGGAGGCGGCGTCGGCTAGGGCCTTGGGGGTTGAGGTCGCCGCTATCCCGGTGGCTGCGGCGATGTCGAGGGTGTGGACCGTGAGCTCGAAGGTGCGCGTCGCAAGCCATGCCGAGAGCTGCATCCCGCCGGCGGCGCTCTGGACGAGTTGCTCGCCATCCGCGCTGTTGAGTCTGATCGCAACATCCTTGACCAAGGCGCGGACGGCGAATGCGGGGTCGATACCCAGTGCTTCGGCATGGGTGCTGGCGCTAGCGGTGGCAGCGGCGACAGCCGCTGCGTAAACCGACGGATCCAATGTTCGACCTATGGCGTAGTAGGCCTCGGGAGAAGCGATGGTCATTGTCTGAGCCCGCTTGTCAAGGGTAGTGAGGACACCGCTGAGGGCGGCCGTGCTCGTGTGGCCGACCAGCTCCCGCAGGCTCCAGACTCCAAGGCCCGGGCTTTCCCACATCTCCTCAGGCACTTCCCTGACCAGATCAGCGAACACCTGCGCAGCCGCCAGGTAGCTTTCGTCTATGTCCATGCGGAAACGGTCGCACAACTGAGGCCACCCTGCCGCTCTGCCCCGTCGGCCTCGCGTTCCGGTTCGGGATGGTTCAGCGACACGACAAAGACCGGTCCAGCCGCGACGAGTCTGTGCAGTTATGGCATCACTTTGTACAGGTCGACAGTCGTCTCCTCGGGGGGCGTTGCAAACCCGCCCTCAATGCCTTGCTGCATCCG
>DHJN01000032.1:8134-8323 GCA_002404345.1 Actinobacteria bacterium UBA4719
GACGTCATAACGGGGGATCGAGCTTTCCCGGAAGGGTGGCGCACGACGTAGATCGAGCTGTCGCAGGTATGGGTGGCCAATCAACCTTCGGCTGTGCCGCAAGCCGATCCCGCTACGGAACAACGAAGATCAGGTCTGTTCCAGTTCGGCGCAGCCTCCGCGCGTGCCCGTAGGCCGTTGCTCAGGTTG
>DHJN01000026.1:0-226 GCA_002404345.1 Actinobacteria bacterium UBA4719
ATGACGGCGTCGAACCAGACATAGAGCCGCTTGGCGGGTTGCTCACGCCAGCCGTCCAGGGGGATCGGGATGCCCCAGTCGATATCGCGGGTCATGGCGCGCGGCCTTATGTCCTTGAGGATGTTCTGGCTGAATCTGATGACGTTCGGCCGCCAGGTGCCCGACGCCTCCCGACCGTCTAGCCACTCGCCGAGCGCCTCGGCCAGCGCCGGCAGGTCGAGGAAGA
>DHJN01000026.1:338-8859 GCA_002404345.1 Actinobacteria bacterium UBA4719
GAGGAAGAAATGCTGGGTCTCGATGAACTCCGGCGTCTCGCCGCTGATCCTGCTGCGCGGGTTCAACAGGTCCGTCGGGTCCAGCTGGTTGCCGCAGTTGTCGCACTGGTCGCCGCGGGCCTCGGTATAACCACAGATCGGGCAGGTGCCCTCGATGTAGCGATCCGGCAGCGTGCGGCCGGTCGACGGGCTGATCGCGCCCTGCGTGGTCTGCTCGACCATGTAGCCGTTGTCGTGGACCGTCCTGAACATCTCCTGCACCACGGCGTAGTGGTTACGGGTCGTCGTGCGGGTGAACAGGTCGTAGGACAGACCGAGGCTGGCGAGGTCCTCCACGATGACGCGGTTGCTCTCATCCGCCAGCTGCTTGGCGCTGACCCCCGCCTTGTCAGCCGCCACCAGGATCGGGGTGCCGTGCTCATCGGTGCCGCTGACCATCAGGACGTCGTGGCCTGCCATGCGCATGTAACGGCTGAAAACGTCGGAGGGCACGCCAAATCCGGCGATGTGGCCGATGTGGCGCGGGCCGTTGGCGTACGGCCAGGCGACGGCAGACAGGACCTTGCTCATGATGTGAACCCTAAGGGGCGGCGCCAATGACGTTTCCCACAGTGCGAGGATTCAACCATGGCCGACCTGCGCAAGTCCCTGACCATCTCCGCTCCTGCTGACGCGGTCTACGACCTGGTTGCCGACCTCCCCCGGATGGGCGAGTGGTCGCCCGAGTGCGAGCGGGTCACCTGGCGCGGTGGCGCCACGTCCGCTGCGGAGGGCGCGCAGTTCCTGGGCCACAACCGGGCCGGGCTGGTCCGGTGGGTGACCCAGGGTGAGGTCGTCGCCGCCGAACGCGGTCGGCAACTTGCCTTCGAGATCACCTTCGGGCCGCTGAAGATCGCCCGCTGGGAGTACGTCATCGCCGCCGACGTGGCCGATCCCTCGACCTGCACCGTCGTCGAGGAGTGGACCGACCGGCGCTCCGGCTGGTACCGCGCAGTGGCCGAAAAAGCATTCGGTCCCCGCGCGAAGATCAACCATCGCGGCATGGTCAAGACCCTGTCCAACCTCAAGCTCGCCGCTGAGGCCGCGACGACGCACTCCGTGGGTCAGTGACCGATCAAGGCCGCCTCTGAACGGGGGACACTGACCGCTTCGTCGTCGAAGGGTTCATGGTCCCAAGCCCCGCCACCGTGATCGTCACCGGCGGCGAAAGCCACCTCGTCGAACGGGTCGTCGCCAGCCAGCACCCGCTCGGCCCGGTCCTTGTCGAGCTCCCCGGTCCAGCTGCCGACCACCACGGTCGCCACCGCGTTGCCGGCGAAGTTCGTCACGGCACGCGCCTCGCTCATGAAGCGGTCGATCCCGACGATCAGGCCCACACCGTCCAGCAGCTCGGGACGGTGCGACTGCAGGCCGGCCGCCAGCGTGGCCAGTCCGGCGCCGCTGACCCCTGCCGCTCCCTTGGACGCGATGGTCATGAAGACCAACAACGAGATCTGCTCACCAAGCGCGAGCGGCTTGCCCATCGCCTCGGCGACGAACAGCGACGCCATGGTCAGGTAGATCGCCGTGCCGTCGAGGTTGAAGGAGTAGCCGGTCGGCACCACGACGCCGACGACCGGACGCGAGACGCCGAGGTGCTCCATCTTGCCGATCAGCCGGGGCAGCGCGGTCTCGGACGAGGACGTCGAGACGATGAGCAGGAACTCGCGGCCGAGGTACTTCAGCAACCGGAAGATCGAGATGCCGGTCGCGGCCCGCAGGACTATGCCGAGGACCACGATGATGAACAGCCCACAGGTGGCATAGAACCCGACCATCACCTTGCCAAGGCTGATAAGTGCCTCAACGCCGGTCGAGCCGACCACGGCCGCAATGGCACCGAAGGCGCCGATCGGCGCCACCCACATGATCATCGAAAGG
Organism: Actinobacteria bacterium UBA4719; assembly: GCA_002404345.1. GTDB lineage: Bacteria > Actinomycetota > Actinomycetes > Actinomycetales > Dermatophilaceae > UBA4719. The sequence goes on from DHJN01000026.1 coordinate 2,259, forward strand.
ACCTTGAAGACGACCTTCTGGATGTGCCCGATGCCGCGAAGCACCGGCACGCCACGCTCGCCCATCGACTGCAGGGCAAAACCGACGAGCAGCGCCGCGATCAGCGCTTGCAGCACCTTGCCCTGGGTCAGGGCCGAGACCAGCGTCTCCGGGATGAGCCCGAGCAGGAACTGAGCGCTCGTCTCGGCCCCACCGGTGGACTGGGCCTGGCCGGTCTTGGCCACGGCTGCCGTGAGGTGCAGTCCCGCACCGGGCTTGACGATATTGCCGACCGCGAGGCCGATCGCAAGCGCGAAAGTCGACATCACCGTGAAGTAGCCGAGGGCCAAACCGCCGACCTTGCCGACGCTGGCCGCCTTGCGGACCGATCCGATGCCCAGCACGATGGTGCAGAAGATGATCGGCGTGATCATCATCTTGATCAGGTTGACGAAGCCGGTGCCGAGGGGCTTGAGCTGGACTGCGAACCCCTCCTTGCCGGGGAAGGCGAAACCGACCACGATGCCGAGCAGCACCGCCGCGATCACCGCCAGGTAGAGCCAGTGCGTCTTGTCGCGCTGGCCTGACGGCACGGACGGCGGGGCGCCGCCCGGCCTAGAACCGGGCGGCGACGCTGCGGCGATGCTGGACATGATGTTCCTCCTGGATCTAGCAGTGGGTTGCCTATGAGGTTGGTCTCGTTCGTGCCCGGTGTCGACCTTGCGTTCATTGCGTTCGCTCGCGGCTGCCGGCGGGCCGCACACTGGTGACATGCGCACCCGCGTGAACCCTCGGACCTGGAGCCTGGCGCGGCAGCTTTTTGCGCTGCAGGTGGTCGTCGTCGCGGTCGTGGTGCTGGCCGCCGGCGTGGCGGCATACCTGCAAGCCCGACAGAGCAGTCATGCCTCCACCAGCGCCCGCGTTCTCGCAGTCGCTCGGAGCGTGGCGGCGTCCCCGCTGGTACGGTCCGCGTTGACCGGACCCGACCCGTCCGCCATCCTGCAGCCCTACGCCGAAAAGGTGCGCCGCGACACCGGCACCGACTTCGTCGTCGTGATGAGCACCAACGGCACCCGCTACTCCCACCCCAAGCCGGACCTTATCGGCAAGCGGTTCAGCGGCCACATCGACGCAGCGGTCGCCGGTGGGGTGGTGCTCGAGACGTATGGCGGCTCGTTCGGTCCATCCGAACGCGCGGTTGTGCCGGTGCGGGCCGACGGTGGCCCGGTGCTTGGGCTGGTCTCCGTCGGCGTCACCCGCGCCGCCATCGCGCGGGAGCTGGCCCACCTGGTGCCCGGGCTGCTCGGTGCGGCGGTCGTCGCGCTGCTTCTCGCCGCAGGTGGCACCGCACTGGTGGCGCGTCGGCTGCGCCGACAGACCCACGGTCTGGGGCCCGACGAGCTGGCCCGGATGTACGAGTTCTATGACGCGGTGCTGCACGCGGTGCGCGAGGGACTGGTGCTCCTCGACCCGCAGGGGCGCCTGCTGCTGACCAACGACGAGGCGCGCCGGCTGCTCGACCTGCCGGAGGTCTGGACCGGGCACCGGCTCGACGAGCTCGGGCTGCCTGCTCCGATGACCGACGCCCTGAAGGACGGTCGCGAGGTGAATGACGCCATCCACCTCACCGCCAACCGGGTGCTGGTCGTCAACCAGGCGCCGGCCCGTTGGGAGGGTCGCGAGCTCGGCGCCGTGCTGACGCTGCGCGACCACACCGACCTGCAGGCACTGACCGGCGAGCTGAACTCGGCGCGCGGGCTGACCGAGGCGTTGCGCTCGCAGGCACACGAGGCGGCGAACCGACTTCACAGCGTCATCAGCCTGATCGAGCTGGGGCGCACCGACCAGGCGTTGACCTTCGCCACCGCGGAGCTCGCCCTGGCCCAGAAGCTGACCGACCTGGTCGTGGGCGCCGTTGACGAGCCAGTGCTGGCCGCTCTGCTGCTCGGCAAGGCCGCCGAGGCCAACGAGCGCGGCGTCGACCTCGAGGTCGACCCGGCCAGCTCCGTCCCGGAGGGCGTGATCCCCGCCCGCGACCTGGTCACGCTGGTCGGCAACCTGCTCGACAATGCGATCGACGCAGCCGCCACGGCGCCGGGACCGCGCCGGGTCGGCTTCAGCGGGTGGATCGAGGACGAGCCTTCTGGCCACCGCATTGCGAGCACGCTGGTGCTGCAGGTCAGCGACAGCGGCCCCGGCCTGGACGATGCCTCCGCGGCGAGCGCCTTCACCCGAGGCTGGTCGACCAAGGCCGACGAGCGGCTGATCGGGCGCGGTCTCGGTCTGGCGCTGGTCGGCCAGGCGACCCGCCGCCATCACGGCACGGTCGACGTCGGCCGCGCGAACGACGTCGGGTTCGTCGGCACAACCTTGGTCGACGGGGGGTTCACCGGCGCCGTGTTCACCGTCCGGCTGCCGCTGGCCGTCGAGGTCGCGCCGTGAGCGAGGTCGGCGTCGAAACCGGCGTCATGATCGGCGTCCTGATCGTCGAGGACGAGCCGATCGCCGCCAAGGCGCACAGCGCCTACCTCGAGCGGGTTCCGGGGTTCGTCGTGCGCGCAGTGGCGCACGACGGTGCGGGAGCGATCCGGCAGCTGGGCGACCCGTCGTACGCGGTGGACCTGGTACTGCTCGACATGCATCTGCCTGACATGCATGGCCTCGACGTGGTGCGGGCGATGCGCACCGCCGGGCACCGCGCCGACGTGATCGCCGTCACCTCCGCCCGGGACCTCGAGGTGGTGCGCGCGGCCGTCTCACAGGGCGTCGTGCAGTACCTGTTGAAGCCGTTCACCTTCGCGGCGTTGCGCGACAAGCTCGAGCGGTATGCCGCGTACCGCCACCTCGCCGGTGACGTGGCGAGCGGGCAGCACGAGGTCGACCGGGTGCTGGCCACGCTGCGCGGCCACGACTCCAGCAGCCTGCCCAAGGGCATGAGCCCTGAGTCCCTGGACGCCGTGGTTGCAGTGATGCGCCCGTCCACGCAGGGCCTTTCAGCAGCCGAGGTCGCCGAAGAGGTCGGTGCGTCGCGGGTCACTGCACGCCGCTACCTCGAGCATCTGGCCGACTCCGCGCTCGTCATCCGGAGCTCGCGGTATGGAGGTGCCGGGCGTCCCGAGGTCGAGTACCGCTGGGTCGGCGGCGGCTCAGCCAGTGCGCACCGCCCTGAGACGGAGTTGGAGCAGAGGCATCATGGCGGGCATGCTTGAGGGCACATGCCCCGATTCGAACGAGATCACACCAAGCACAACCCGGGCGCCGCCCAGCCTCAGGCGTCGGCGCATGTTCGGTCAAACGCCGATGCCGACGAGTCCGCTGCTCACATTGCCGAGCTGGTGCGCCGAACCGCCGAGCGCCATGCCGCGCCGAGCCCCTCGTGTATCGCCCGTCCCGACGTGATGGTCGAGCAGCAGCCCCCGGTGCCCACCCCTTCGGTCGCCCGACCGGTCGCAAAGCCGGCTCGTCCCGCTATGCCGAGGCCGTCCCGACTGATGCTGGTCACCGCGGGTGGGGTCGTCGCTGTGCTCATCGGGGTCGGTGTGGCTCTGTCACACCCGTTCGCCACTGTTGCCGGACCGAGCGCCTCGGTCCTTCGGAGCCCCACGCCCGCGGGTTATGCGGTGAAGGTCACTGACGAGATCACGGACTGCACGCAGCACGCGCACGGGCGGACGAAGCATTCGTTCGGGACGCAGAACTGTATGAAGGCAACGCGATCTCTGGCAACCGGCCAGGTCAGCGGTCGCCCGGCCCTCTTTGTCATCTCACACATACAGATGGCATCCGCGGAGGCAGCCGCATCTGTCAAACAGGTCCTGGACAGTAGCGGGACGGGCAATCTCAACGACCTGCTGCGTGAGGGCAGGTCCTTCCCGGGTGCACCCAGCAAGATGCCGGACTCCGGGTACGCCTCCGTGCAGACGGGCCAGGTCGTCTCGGTGGCGGAGGCCGGCTTCGTCGACAGTGGCCGATCATCAAGCACCGATGCCTCGCTGCGGGCCGCAGCCGCACAGGTCGCTTCCCTGGTCACCCCTGCGTCCTAAGGGTCGGTTCGCGTCATCGTCGAGCGGCCAGCGCCGCGTTGTACAGGTCGTTGCGGCTCAGTCCCGTCGCCGCGGCCACCTCGGCGCACACGTCCTTCAACCGCTCACCCGCGGCAACTCGAGCCTGTATGCCGGCCACGGCAGTCTCGGGATCGGTCACCACATCCGGTGCCCCGCCGACCACGACCGTGATCTCACCCTTGACGCCGCCGGCCGCCCACGCCGCCAGATCGGCCAGACGGCCTCGTTTGACCTCTTCATAGGTCTTGGTCAGCTCCCGGCACACCGCGGCGGGGCGATCCGCGCCGAAGGCCTCAGCCATCGCCGCCAGTGTCGCGTCGAGTCGGTGCGGCGCCTCGAAGAAGATCAACGTCCGTCGCTCCCGCGCGAGCGCCTGGAACGAACGCAGCCTCTCCCCGGCCTTACGCGACGGAAACCCTTCAAAACAAAAGCGATCCACCGGGAGCCCTGACACCGCGAGCGCCATGAGGACAGCGCTCGGACCAGGCACGCAGGTCACCTTCACGCCGGCCTCGACCGCAGCGACCACGAGGCGATACCCGGGGTCGGACACAGACGGCATACCGGCGTCTGTCACCACCAGCACGCGCGCCCCACCCACCAACCGAGCCAGCAGATCCGTGGTGCGCGCCGCCTCATTGTGCTCGTGATAGCTGACGACCGACCCCGACGGCCTGACCTCCAGCGCACGACAGAGGCGGCCGAAGCGCCTGGTGTCCTCGGCGGCGACCACTTCAGCGGTCGCGATCTCGTGGGCGAGTCGCGGCGCCGCGTCTGCGGGGTCGCCGATCGGGGTGGCGGCCAGGACGAGGACACCGGCTATGGAGTTGGTCACGCCGTCGATCCTCTCAGTCGCTTCACGTTCGGCAGTGCGTGCGCCGTGCCTGCGCCGGGCTGCATACGATATCGGCCATGACCCCGACCGAGCAGCTGCGCTCGCAGCTGCTCGGATACCGGCCCACCGACGTGATGTGGGGCTGGTTGGCGCCGTTGATCGTCGCGGCAGTCGGCGGCTTCCTGCGGTTCTGGCAGCTCGGCGAACCCCACAAGCTCATCTTCGACGAGACGTACTACGTCAAGCAGGGCTACTCCTACCTCCTGTACGGCTACGAGCGAAGCCATCCCACGAGCATCAAGAGCCCGGACGTCCTGTTCACCCACGGCACCCCGAACGTCTTCGGCACCGACGCCGAGCTCGTGGTCCACCCCCCGGTCGGCAAGTGGATCATCGCGGCCGGCGAGCACATCTTCGGGGGGACCAGCTCGTTCGGATGGCGGTTCGGGGTCGCCCTGCTCGGCACCATCTCGATCCTGATGATCGGTCGCGCGGCCCGCCGGATGTTCGGATCGACGCTCCTCGGCACGATTGCCGCCATTCTGCTGGCCTTCGACGGCCAGCACTTCGTCCACTCGCGCACCGGCCTGCTGGACCTCATCGTGATGTTCTGGGCGTTCGCCGCATTCTGCGCCCTGCTCATCGACCGCGACCACTCCCGCGAGATCCTGGCGCGCAAGGTGGTTGCCTGGCAGGATGCGCGAGCGCGCGGCGATGTGGCCAACGCGAGCACACGGCATACGGGGATGAATTTCGGCCCCTGGCTCGGCTGGCGCCCCTGGCGCTGGGTCGCCGGAATCTGCCTCGGGCTGGCTGCGGGCAGCAAGTGGTCGGGGGTGTTCTTCCTGGTCGCCTTCGGCCTGATGACCGTCTTGTGGGACATGGGTGCGCGCCGCGCGGCCGGGGTTCGCCACTGGATGTGGGGTGCCATCCTGCCGGACGGGCTGTATGCCGGTCTGCTCATGGTGAGCCTGACGGTCTCGGTCTATGTCGCATCCTGGGCCGGCTGGTTCGCATCCAAGGACGCGTACAACCGGCAGTGGGCGGCGACCCACCCGGCAACCACCTTCGCCTGGGTGCCGGACTCCTTGCGCTCGCTGTGGCACTACCACGCGGAGATCTATACCTTCCACGTCAACCTCACTTCGAGCCATCCTTACCAGACGAACCCGTGGTCATGGATGGTCCAGGGCAGGCCAACCTCTTTCTTCTACGAGGGGCCGAAGAAGGGCCAGGACGGCTGCCTGGTCGATCTGTGCAGCAAGGCGATCACCTCGCTCGGCACCCCGACGCTGTGGTGGGGCGCTACGATCTCGATCTTCGTCCTGCTGTTCATGTGGGCCCTGCGCCGCGACTGGCGGGCCGGCGCGATCCTGGCAGGTTTCGCGGGCGGATACCTGCCCTGGTTCAACTACCAGCACCGCACCATCTTCACCTTCTACGAGGTCGCGTTCGTGCCTTTCGTCGTGCTCGCGGTGACATATGTGCTCGGGCTCGGCATCGGCGGCCCCCAGGCCTCGCCGGGTCGCCGACAGATCGGCCTCCTGGCCGCCGGACTCTTCGTCGTCGCCAGCGTCGCCTGCTTCGCGTACTTCTACCCGATCTACACCGCGCAGGTCATTCCGTACCCGCAGTGGCGGATGCGGATGTGGCTGCCCAGCTGGGTCTGACCGACTCAGCAGCATCCCAACAGAAGCAAACTCCCTAGGTTTGTTGGTTGGGA
>DHJN01000112.1:0-10704 GCA_002404345.1 Actinobacteria bacterium UBA4719
AAGGTCTGAACCGTATGCCCGAACAGCGGGTCCGAACAGCGCGGTCCCAACAGCGGGTCCGAACAGCACACGTCTTGGCCAAGGCTGGGTGGTCTTGGCACACCCCGTCCCCTGTGCCAAGACGACCCCACCTTGGCCAAGGTGGGGCACGCCCTCATGACGCCTGCAGGTCCTGCACGATCCGGCTCAAGGTGACCCCCAGGGGCGCATCGAGCCGGATCGTCGCCTGGTCGTCGCCACGGCTCGGCCCACGCGTCACGATCGCCACCGGTATGCCGTTCGCGGCCGCCCGCCGAACGAACCGGTAACCGCTCATCACCTGCAATGAGGAGCCCACGACCACGAGTCCCGACGAAGCCTCAACGTACGAGAAACATTGGTCAACAAGCGTTTTGGGCACCGACTCGCCGAAGAAGACGACATCGGGTTTGACCAGGTCCGACTCACAGACCAGACATTGCGGCGGGTGAAAGCCGGCCACGACCTCATCCGGCAGCGCCATGTCGCCATCGGGGCGGATCTCCCCCGCGGCCACCTCGAAATGCGGGTTCTCCTCACCCAACCGCCCATCGAGCTCGGATCTCGGTGTGGTCTCGCCACAGTTCAGACACCGGGCCATCTCCAGGTTTCCGTGCAGCTCGAGAACGTCATGGGCACCGGCCATCTGATGCAACCCATCCACGTTCTGGGTGATGATCGCGCGAACCAGACCCAGGCGTTGAAGATCCGCAACCGCGCGGTGTCCGTCATTGGGCCCGGCGCCGGCAAACCGACGCCATCCCACGAAGCTGCGCGCCCAATAACGCTGCCGATTCGCCGGCGAGGCAACGAACTCGCCATACGTCATGGGCATGACCCGCCGCTTGCCGTCCGGACCCCTGTAGTCCGGGATGCCTGACTCCGTGGACAGCCCGGCGCCACTGAGGACGGTGATGTTTCCCCCGCGCAGGAGCTCGACCAGCCGCTCGTATGCCGCCCGGTCCGGCGCGGGCTTCAGCGCTGTCTCCACATCAACAAGTATGCGGCGGGTCAGCCCAGGATCGTTACGGAGCTCAGCGCCGCGGCAACAAGATCCACGTCCTGGGGGCCCATGACGATCATCTGACAACCGTTCCCAGATCACACAAACGACATAGATACTGGCCCACCGATAACTCCTCGTTATATAGTTGTCGGCATGATTGATGCAGCCGGCCTGCGCGTGATGCGCGCGATCGCCGACGAGGGAAGCTTCACCGGAGCGGCTGTCTCGCTGGGCTACTCCCAACCCGCCATCTCCCAGATGGTGCGCCGCCTCGAGCAGCGCACCGCTACCGTGCTCGTCGAACGGGTGGGCCGCAACGTGCGCCTGACCGAGGCCGGGCAGGTGCTCGCGAGGCACGCCGTGGGGGTGCTGGCCGCGCTCGATGCGGCCGAGGAGGAGGTCGCCGCGATCGCCGGACTGCGCGCCGGGCGGGTCAGGCTGATGGCCTTCCCCTCCTCCTCCGCGACGCTGGTCCCCCGCGCGCTGGCCCTGGTCAAGGAACGATTTCCCGAGATCAAGGTGACCTTCACCGAGGCCGAGCCACCGGAGTCCCTGGCCGCACTGCGTGCCGGCGAATGCGACCTCGCGGTGGCCTTTGCTTACGAGGGCACGGATCTCGGGCGTGGCGAGGAGGACCTCGACATGTTCGTCATTCACAAGCTGCTCGACGACGAGGTCCGCCTCGCGCTGCCTCGGGGCCACCCGATGGCCAGCGCTGAGGTCGGCGACCTGTCCCTGCTCGGCGGCGAGTCGTGGATCGCCGGCTGTCCGCGCTGTCGCGGTCACCTTCTTCAGCTGTGCCACAAGGCCGGGTTCACACCCAACGTGTCGTTCGAGACCGAGGACTACGTCGCCGTCCTTGGTTTGGTCGCCGAGGGTCTGGGCGTCGCGCTGATCCCCGATCTGATCCTGCGTAGCGCCAACCACCCTGACGTCGTCACCCTGCCGATCGCGCCGGCCTCACGACGGGAGGTCCATGTCGTCACGACGTCGGACCTGCAACGCGTTCCGGCGGTCAAGGCCACATTGGACGCCTTGTGCGAAGCAGCCACCGCGACGCCTCGTGTGATGGCCCGCGGCTAACCTCAGCTCACGTGCCCAGTCCAACTCTCGAGATCAATATCGGCGATCTGGACACCAAGGTCGCTGGACCCTTTCACCGGCCACGGACGGAGACCAGGACGGCCCCGTCGCTCCCTCGGGCCACGGCGATGTCACCACGCTGGTCAGTCCTGAACACCAGAGAACCCGCGACCTGCAACAGATCCAGGGTCCCGGGGGCCGGATGGCCGTAGGTGTTGCCAGCTCCCACACTGATCAAGGCCACTGGCGCCCGCACCTCCTTGACCAGGACCGGATCCTGCAAGCGAGAGCCATGGTGGGCCACCTTGAGCACGTCATACCCACGTCCTCCCACATATGCCGGGTCGCGCCTCAAAGCCAGCAGCACCTGGTGCGCGGCGACGGTCTCGACGTCTCCGAGCATGAGCACGCGCAGCCCGCTGATGTCCACAGAGAGGACCACGCTGGCGTTGTTGGGCACCGAGCCCTCGTGGATCACTCGGGTCGGCCAGAGCACGACCGCCTTGACCGAACCCCAACGGAGCTGGTCTCCGGGATACAGCGGTTGCAGGGGAACACCCGCAGCGGCTGCCCAACCCTGCACCTCCCGGACCTGGAAAGCAGGTTCAGGCACGGGCGACGTGAGGATCTGACGAACAAGGCGACCGCGAAGGACGCCGGGCAACCCCTCAACGTGGTCGGCGTGAAAGTGAGTCAGGACAACGGCATCCAACACGACCACGTGCAGCCGGGTCAGGCAGCCGTCGATGACGTCAGGGTCCGGCCCCGCGTCGACCACGACCGCGTGACCGGGGCTGCTGGCCAGGACCAGCCCATCACCCTGACCGACGTCGCAGGCCACCAACCGCCAGTTCGGTGACGGCCACGCCAAGCCGCTGGTCGGCCATGCGGCAGCGAGGGACAAGACGGCGAGAGCGGCAACGGCGTATGGATGGCCGCGAATCGTGACTTTGAGCCACGGACCGATGAACAACAGACCAATCGTCAAGGAAGCCAACAGGAGTGCGCCTGGCGCACCGTCCGGCCAGGGCAGCGTGCCCATCGGGACGTCAGCACAGGCGCGGGCGACCCAGGCGATACCGAGGGTGGGTAACGCGGCCAGCCAGCCGAGCATCACCGCGACTGGATGGGAGATCAGCGCGACCAGCGCCACCCACACTCCCAGCACGGTGGCGGGCGCCACAAGCGGGGCCGCGAGCAGGTTCGCGACAACCCCGATAAGGGTGACCGAGCCCTGGAGCAGAACGACGACCGGCCCGCACATCGCCTGTGCCGCAACGGGAATGGCGATCGCGACACCGAGTCCCTTCAGACGCGTGGGCAGGAAACGGGCAAACCACTGGCCCCACGGCCGGGCAAAAAGAAGCAGGCCGAGCGTAGCCAGCGTGGACAGGGCGAACCCGAATGATCGGGAGAGCCATGGGTCGATACACAACAGGATCAGCACGGCTCCGGAAAGTGCGGGGACACCCATTCGGCGTCGGGAGGCGCTCAGTCCCAACAGCCCGATGACTCCCATGACCGCCGCTCTCAGGACGCTCGGCTCGGGCCTGACCAGGATGACGAAACTGGCAAGCACGAGCAGCGCAACCGGCGGACGCCAACGACGCCGCACGCCGATGACGCGACACAACCCCAATGCGGCTGCCAGGACGACAGCGACGTTGCTGCCGGAGACGGCCGAGAGGTGCGTCATGCCGGTGGTCAACATCGCGCCCGTGAGCGACTGCGGAGTTCGGCTGGTGTCGCCGATCACCAGACCCGGCAGCAGTCCTCGCGCGTCGTCCGGCAGGCCTGACACCGCGTCCCGCAGTCCCGAACGAACGTGCTCGGCAACGTCAGCGATCAGCCCTGGCTCACCTATTGACTCCGGCGCCCCGGAAGGGTTGAAGACCGCCACCACGTCGTCGCCAGGGTCGGCGACGTCGAACCGTCCGCTGACGCGAACTGTCTCCCGCCACCGCACATGCGCCCAGGTCTTGTCGCCGAACACCAGGACCGGTGTTGAGGACTCACTGCGTTGACCCCTGCCGACGACCGTGCGAACGGACACCCTCACGATGACGAGCTCGGAGGGCCGAACCCCTTTGGTCTGGACCAACCGTGGGTCCGACAGGACCACGGCCTCCACCGTCGCTGAGGCTCGTTGGGCTGCCAGGCCGGGGACAAGGCCCGCTTCGCGGACACTGGAGTTAGCCGCGGTGGCGGCCAGGCACAGCGCGATGCCCAGGAAGTTGAAGGCGGTGCCGGTGACCCAGGATCGTCGACGCCAACGACGGTGCATCATCACGACGCCAAGCCCCGCTAACCCTGCGGCGGACAAGGCGAGGATCAGCGGCGGAAGTGACAGCATGGCGGCCACGCAGATCCATCCGAGCAGAGCCGGCACCAGGAGTCGAGCATCAATCCCGGGCCGGTCTCCCACACCTTGCTGAGCGGCTAGCCCCGCTACACCTCGCTGGCCCGCTAGCCCTGCCGCCACCTCAGACCCTGACCTTGGGCCCGATCTGGGCCAGGAGCTTGTCTCCGATACCACTGACCTCGCCGAGCTCATCCACCGAGGAGAACCGGCCATGCTGCGCGCGCCAGTCCAGGATCCGTTGTGAGAGAACGGGACCCACGCCCGGTAACGAGTCCAAAGCGGATGCGTCAGCCGTGTTGAGGTCCACGAGACCGCCCACGGAACCGACAACTGTTGAACCCTGGCCGGCGGACCCGACCCCGGTTCCCTTACTTGTGGGGGTGCCAGCTCCGCCGGTGCCGGGCCCACCTCCCACTGGCGTGTTCTCCCCTGGTTTGGGCACCACGATCTGCTCACCGTCGGCGACCTGACGGGCGAGGTTGAGATGGTTCAGGTCAGCCGATAACGACGCTCCTCCGGCAGCCTTGACCGCATCGAGAACCCGGGCACCCGGAGGGAGGCGGACGACACCTGAACGACGCACCTGACCAACGACGTGGACCAGCAGGCCTGCGGCGGTGGCCGGGGCTGTGGCGGTGGCCCGGGCTGTGGCGGTCGACAATCCTGCGACTCCTGTCGAGGCAAATGCCGCAGGTACGGTTCGAGCCACCAGTCCGCCGGGCGGGCCGTGTGCTGCGGCGGAAATCGACTGAGGCGTGGCCGACGAGCGCGCCCAGGCAACACGAACCCCGAGAACAACGGCGGAGGCCACGAGAAGGAACAGGACTCCCAGCACCGCAAGACGTCGTGGTCTGGCACGAACTCCCCGCAAGGCCATGGGCACGGTCAAGATTGTCGGCTTGGGCGGGGCCGGACGTCGGTGACGGCCGGTGTCCGGGAGGCCCGCTGTCGGAACCACGGGTATCGGAACCACGGGTATCGGAACCACACGTGTCGGAACCACAGTCGGACGAGCCACCGATGTTCGCTGCGGGACCCAACCCGACGGCCGAGGCGACGGCACCGCGGAAGAGGCAACAGACGGAATACCGAGGACTGCGGCAAGTCGGTCGGCTGATGGCGGTGAGGTACGAGGGTGCGGCATGAGCGCACGTTAGGAGCGCGGAGGGGAACCGTAAAAGTACTCCGGTGCCGACTGTGGACGATGGTGCGACCCTGCATACCGATGTGGACAACCGGGTCCGGTCATTGTCAGAACGGCGCCAAGCACCGGCCTGCTTCGCCCAGCACCGGCCTGCTTATTGATCAGTAGTGCGGCAACGACCGATTAAGTATCAGCCGACGACTAATGCCAAACTGTAAGAATCCACACTCCTGCAGCGATGGCCACCAGAGCGATCAAGGGCCCCATCGCAAAACGGCGCGCCGTGACACCAACGTTGCGCATGGCCACCCTAAGGATGCCCCGCTTCCGCGCAGTCGAACGTCGATGACGGCCCGCTCCCCGGACTGCTGGCACGGGGATCTCTGGCACCGGGACCTCTGTCGTAAAGAACTCAGGCGTAAGGTTCTCAGGCGCAAAAACTTCAGGCGTGGGCAGACCAAAGGCGCTGCCGGGCACGTGTACGTCAAAGGACGGACTATCAACCAATGTTCGATGCGACACCCCAGTAGGCAGCCTCATCGTGGATGTCCCGGGGGAGGCGGAGTAGAGGAGGCTTAGGACGCCGGCGAGACGGTCGGCGGTGAGACGGTCGATTGGCGGTTCAGCAACACGACTCGGCACCACTCCGGAAGACGACAACGGCCGCCGACCCAGCTCTTTCCGCAAGCCAGCAAGAGAGCTCATATGCCCAACCCATCTTCCACGGAGGCGCTCCCGCTTGGTCGCCGTTAGTAACGAACATACGGTAGGAAAATGGACAGGGTAAGTACCCGGTAACATTTTGGCGACATAGCGAACAAGTCCCGCCCGATGAGCCGATGGACATATAACCCAAACGGACGATGACGTGACAATCGCATTCCGTGAAATGCGTACATACCCGCACACCTCAGCCGAAATGCGTACATACCGGCACAACTCGGCCGAAATGTCCCAGCTCAGGCCAGGCGGCGGTGAACCCAGGCACGAATGTTGCCGTGATGGCGAACGATGACAAGCAGGGCGATGCAGATCCCCCACAACCTGCCAGCGGTAACGGGCTCCGGCAACCCAACCAGACCACCCGTCGGCGCCAAGCCGGCATACAGAACGAGCAGTCCGGCAGCGGTAAGGGAGGATCCAGCCACCCACCGCGTGCGCCACAGCATCAGCCCGAAGACCAGGAGCATCCCGAGGGCGAACAACGGAAAGACCGCAAGGATCGCGCCCATCGAAGTGGCGACTCCCTTGCCGCCGCGTCCCCGCAGGAACGGGGACAGCACGTGCCCCAGGACGCAGGCCAGGCCCACCGCGTATGCCGTGGAGCGGTCCACCAGCCACAGCGCCAGCATGGTCGGAACGAGTCCTTTGAGGACGTCCAGCAGGCCGACGACGACGCCCCATCGCACTCCCAGAACCCGACCGACGTTCGTCGCGCCCGGGTTGCCGGAGCCCTGTCGGAGATCCGCGTGACGAGTCGTGGCGATGATGGTCGCTGGGTTGACCGCTCCGACGAAGAACCCGAGCAATGCCGCCACTGCGACGACGATCCACGATCCGGGCATGGTCAGTCCTTGCCGCCGGGCGGTCGCGGCGAGACGGCAACCGCGATCGTGCCCGGGCCGACGTGTGCGCCCAATACCGCTCCCAGTTCGACCAGCGCCACCGTCGTGGCAGACCGGACCCCCGCCCGCAGCCGGTCGACCAGGTCACTGGCCCGGGTCTGCGAGTCGAGATGATGAACTGCGATATCGACCCCGCAGTCCCCCGCCGCATCAACAGCCTGCAGAGCCAGCTCCTCCAGCCTGCTCAACGCGCGGGCCGACGTCCGCACCTTCTCGATCGGCTTGATGTGCCCGTCGGAGAGCGCTAGCAACGGCTTGATGGCCAGGGCGGAACCGAGCAGGGCCGAGGCCGCCCCGATCCGCCCACCCCGGCGCAGATGCTCCAGGGTATCGACGTAGAAGATGACTGTGGCCGCCTTGGCCCGCGAGCTCGCAATGGCCGCAACAGTTTTGGCGTCCAGTCCCCGATGCGCGGCGCCTGCCGCGGACAGCACCGCGTAACCCATCGCCATACCCATGGAGCGAGAGTCAACAACCTCGACGGGGATCGGCGACTGGCTGGCCGCGAGCGCCGCGGACTCGACGGTCCCTGACATCTCCGAGGAGATGTGCACCGACACGACGGCATTGGCGCCGCTGGCTGCCGCCGCTTCGTAGGCATCGAGAAACGCCTGCGGCGACGGACGCGAAGTGCTCACCGAAGTGAACTTCCGCAGGGCGGCCGCCACCTCGGCGGTGGTGACGTCGACCCCCTCGCAGAACTGCTGCCCGCCCAGCACGACGTGCAGCGGCACGACCCAGATGCCGTGGCTCGCCACCAGTTCCGCAGGCAGGTATGCCGTGGAGTCGGTGACGATCGCAACACTCACCCGCGCAGGATATCTGCCCGCAAACCCGGGATCGTGTCGGTTCAACACCCGCAACCCTAGGGATCGTGTGCATGCTCGGTCCCTAGGTTTGCGGTGTTCGGGTCCGCACCGTCCCTAGGTTTGCAGTGTCTTGGTCCGCACCGTCCCGAGGTTTGATCAGCTGGCGACGATGTTGACCAGGTTCGGCGCACGGACGATGACCTTACGGACGACCTTGCCCGAGAGCGCAGCCTGGATCTTGTCGCTGGCCAACGCCTGAGCCTGCAGGTCTTCCTCACTGATGTCTGCAGCCACCTCGAGGCGGTCGCGCACCTTGCCCTGGACCTGAACAACGCAGGTCACCGTGTCGTTCACGAGAAGCGCCGGGTCCGCCTTCGGGAAGTCCACGAAGGTCAACGACTCGGTATGTCCCAGCTTGGCCCACAGCTCCTCGGCGATGTGCGGTGCCACCGGAGCAGTCATGATGACCAACGCCTCGGCCGCCTCGCGCGGCACGTTGAGCAGCTTGGTCAGCGCGTTGTTGAACTCGATCAGACGCGCGATTGCCGTGTTGAAACGCAGACCGTCGAAGTCGATTCGGAGCGCGTCGATGGTCTTGTGCATGAGACGCTTCGTGGCCTCGTCCGGGGCTTCGTCGACGACCAGCAGCTCACCGCTCACTTCGTCGATCACGTTACGCCACAGACGTTGAAGGAAACGCTGAGCACCAATGACGGCTCGCGTCTCCCATGGGCGCGACAGGTCCAGTGGACCCATCGACATCTCGTAGACCCGGAACGTGTCAGCGCCATACGCCTCGAACATCTCATCCGGCGTGACCACGTTCTTGAGGGACTTGCCCATCTTCCCGTACTCACGGTTGACCGGCTGCCCGTTCCAGGTGTAGGAGGTCTCGCCGCCGGGCCCGGCCGCCTCGATGACCTCCGCTGCGGGAACTGCTTGACCGCGGCCGTCGCGGTAGGCGAAGGCCTGGACGTAGCCCTGGTTGAAAAGCTTGCGGAACGGCTCCTCGCTGCTGACGTGACCCAGGTCGAACAGCACCTTGTGCCAGAAGCGGGAGTAGAGCAAGTGCAAGACTGCGTGCTCGACGCCACCGACGTACAGATCGGCACCGCCGGGATCGAGCGCGCCAACCGGTGCCCCCACAACGGTTTCGGCCTGCTTGCCCATCCAGTACTTCTCCACCTCGGGGTCAACCAGGGTGTCATTGTTGGCCGGGTCCAGGTAGCGCAGCTCGTACCAGCAAGAGCCGGCCCAGTTGGGCATCGTGTTGGTCTCGCGGCGGTAGGGTTTCATGCCGTCGCCCAGGTCCAGCTCAACGTTGACCCAGTCCTGCGCCCGGGCCAGGGGCGGCGCCGGGTTGGACTCCGCGTCCTGCGGATCGAAGGTTGCCGGCGAGTAGTCCGCGACCTCTGGCAGGAGCACGGGCAGCATGGACTCGGGCAGAGCGATCGCGTTGTCGGCCTCGTCGTACACGATCGGGAACGGCTCGCCCCAGTAGCGCTGCCGCGAGAACAACCAGTCGCGCAGCTTGTAGGTTATCGTCTCCTCGCCAAAACCCTTGTCCTGCAACCAGTCGATGGTCCTGGCCTTGGCTTCGGTGACGCCCAGGCCATTCAGCGAGATCTCGTCGTTGGCGGAGTTAATGGCCGGGCCGTCACCGACGAACGCCTCGTCGTCGGGGTGCCCCGCGGGGGGCTGCACGGTGCGGATGATCGGCAGGTCGAACTTGGTCGCGAACTCGAAGTCGCGCACGTCCTGACCCGGCACCGCCATGATCGCGCCGGTACCGTAGCCCATCAGCACGTAGTCGGCCACGAACACCGGGATCGACCGCCCGTCAACGGGATTGGTCGCGAAAGCTCCGGTGAACACGCCGGTCTTGTCCTTGCCCTCGGACTGCCGCTCGACGTCACTCTTTCGCGAGGCCGCCAGCCGGTATGCCGCGACCGCCTCCTTCGGGGTCACCCCACCCCGCCCGCCGGGAACCCACGCTTCACGCGTCGCCTCCGGCCAATCCGCAGCTGGGACAATGGAATCCAGCAGCGGGTGCTCCGGCGCAAGCACCATGAAGGTGGCACCGAACAGCGTATCCGGGCGGGTCGTGAAGACGTCGATCGAAGCGGTCGTCGAGTCCTCGCCTGTGAAGGGCACCCGGAAGGAAACCCTGGCCCCAGACGAACGGCCGATCCAGTTGCGCTGCATGAGCTTGACCGGCTCGGGCCAGTCCAGGCGGTCCAGGTCGTCGACCAACCGGTCGGAGTACTTGGTGATCCGCATCATCCACTGGGACAGGTTGCGCTTGAAGACCGGAAAGTTGCCTCGCTCGGACCGACCGTCGGCGGTGACCTCCTCGTTGGCCAGTACTGTGCCCAGCCCCGGGCACCAGTTGACCGGCGCCTCGGAGGTGTAGGCCAGGCGGTGGTCGTCGATCTCCTTGCGCTGCGCATCGGGGTTCAGCCACGTCCACGGCACGCCGGACGAGGTGGCCCGCTCCCCCGACTCCAGCGCCGCGACCAGCTCACTGATGGGTCGGGCCTTTCCGCGCCCACCCTCTGCCGAGTCGTCATACCAGCTGTTGAAGATCTGGACGAAGATCCATTGGGTCCACTTGTAGAACTCCTGGTCGATCGTGGCGATCGCGCGGCGGTCGTCGT
>DHJN01000112.1:10826-11780 GCA_002404345.1 Actinobacteria bacterium UBA4719
CGGTCGTCGTGGCCCAGGCCCAGCCGGCGCAGCTGACGCCGCATGTTGACCATGTTCTCTTCGGTGGTCTTGCGCGGGTGCTGTCCGGTCTGCACGGCATACTGCTCGGCCGGCAGCCCGAACGCGTCGTAACCCAGGGTGTGCAAAACGTTCTTGCCCGTCATCCGCTGGTAGCGCGCATACACATCGGTGGCGATGAAGCCCAGCGGATGCCCGACGTGCAGGCCGGCACCGGAGGGGTAGGGGAACATGTCCAGGACGAAGAGCTTCTCGCGGCCGGCCACACCCTGCGGGTCAGCCCACGGGCCGGCCGGGTTCGGGGCGTGGAACGTGCCCTCGTTCTGCCACCGGTCCTGCCACGACAGCTCGATGCGCTCGGCCAGCTCGGCCGTGTATCGGTACGGAGTGTCGTCCATCGTCGCGTCCTCTGCTCGTCGTCCTGCGGGGTGCACGTTAGCGCAGGCTCACCGCCGGGCGCCGATCACCATCAGCACCTGGACGAGGTAGCGCGTTGCGAAAGACCGCCACCCTGACGGATGACGGCCCTTCACAACTGGCGATGAGTGGGTCCAACGACTTGCCGGTGCGTGCCGGTGCGAGGCTTTGCCGGTGCCCAGGCTTGCCGGTGCCTAAAGGTTCGCCGGTGCCTAAAGGTTCGCCGGTATTAGAGGGACGCAGCCTTCTTGGCCATCGACGACTTCTTGTTGGCCGCGCTGTTCTTGTGGATGACGCCCTTGGTCACGGCCTTGTCAAGCTTGGCCGAGGCGACTTTGAGCGCGTCAGCAGCAGCAGAGGCGTCGCCGGACTCGGCCGCAGCCTTGAACTTGCGGATCCAGGTGCGAAGCTCGCTCTTGACGGCCCTGTTGCGGTCGGTGCGCAGAGCGTTCGTCTTGATGCGCTTGAGCTGGGACTTGATGTTTGCCACGAGGACTCTTTCTCACATTCGGGTAGGTC
>DHJN01000094.1:0-755 GCA_002404345.1 Actinobacteria bacterium UBA4719
CGATGTCGGTCAGGGCCAGCTCGGTGAGCTGTTTCCCGGTCAGGGCATGGAAGGCGACCAGGGCGACGGCCAACGCGATGGCTGGATCAGCGGAGTTCAAAGCCTGGCGGATCGCTTCGGTGTCCAGCGGCAGGGGCACGGTCTTGTTGACGGGCGTGATCTTCATGCCGCGGGTGGGGTTGATGAAGATCAGCTTGCGGGCTTTCAGCACGGTGAACAGGGACCGGAGTCCGTACTCGGCGAAGTTACGCCTGGATCCGCTTTCCGGAAGTGCGGCGCGCACGTCGTCGGGGGTGATCTCGGCCAGCGACTCGTGTCCGGCTGCGGCCCACGCTTGCAGGATCGGGGTAATCCCGAGAATGTGGATGCGGGCAGTCTGCGGGTCGCGGGAGCGTCGGCGCGGCGCCGTGTTGCTTCCGTCGAGCATGACGTCGAGCCAGGTCTCCAGTTGGGCTTTCATCGTGGCGGGCAGGGCGTCGGTCTTGCCGGCGAAGTACCGCTGCACGTGGGAGGTCCGGTCGTCGATGAGCAGGCCGGCCGCGTCCAAGACATCGAGCGTGGAGTTGATGTTGCCGTCGTAGCGGGGCAGCTGCAGCACGTCGGTGGCGTTGATCTTCGCGCCCGGGGTGTCTTGGAGGACTTGCAACAGCCGCAGGGAACGGATGACGTCGTTGGTTTGCCTCTTGCTCCAGCCGTGCTTCGCGCCGTGGTCACCGACGATGTCTTTGCAGTAACGCAGCAGCTCGCTGTCGACG
>DHJN01000094.1:870-1818 GCA_002404345.1 Actinobacteria bacterium UBA4719
CCTTGGCGCGGGAGCGTCGGGGTTCGGGTCTCAGTCGTGGGGTCTTGGGGCGCTGGAGCTGCATGTTCGCGAAGAACAGTTGCTGCCCATACCGGTTGGCGCCCACCAGGTCGGTGGCACGGCCCGGTTCCTGGAGCATGCGGGCCTGCTCCAGACAGAGCCTGCAGGCGCCCTGCTCACCGATCCGGGTGTTCCGGCCGCAGTACTGGCAGTCGCCGAGCGGGTAGTGGCTCTGCCACCAGCGACAACTCCAGCAATGCCAGCTATGGCCCCGGTACACCCCCCAAGCCATGCAGCCGCGGCACGAGCCCAGATACCGCGGCCCACCTGGATGACACTTCTCGCACAGGCCTTCGCTGAAGTACTTGCCCGACCCGCACTTGCGGCACGCAGGCGAGAGGAACGGGCCGCCAGGCAGGCACTCGTAGCAGAAGTCGACGCGCGGCTTGACCCAAGCGACTCGGTTGACCTGGCAGGCATTGCAACGCCGCGGCGGACGGGTCACAGCGGCGGCTGCGACCTCGGCTTACCGAACCGCGGCGTCACCACCGCCGATCCACGCCCGGCCTCGGCTGTCTGCTCTTTCTGTGGACGGCGCGCCGCCACTTTCTCCGGCTCGGGGATCAGCAGCGCCGCCGGATCGCACGCCAGCACCGAGCAGATCACGTCCAGGTCATCGAGGCGGATCGTGGTCGGTGTTCCCGTCCACAGTGCCGACATCTTCCCCGCACTGATCTCCAAGCCGGCGTCGGCCAGCAGCCTGCGCAGTTCGGTGGACTTCCAGATGCCTCGTTCGGCGGCCTTCAACCGCAGAGTCCACTGCATGAGCTCACCCTCCTTCTCTGAATCGGGTTTCAAGACGTCGGTTCGCGTGCAACCACGCCTGTTCGATGTGGTCGTCGTGGACGTGGATGTACCGCGTCGTCGTCGACAACCACTCATGCCCCA
>DHJN01000094.1:2043-2179 GCA_002404345.1 Actinobacteria bacterium UBA4719
GCCCGAACTGGTGCCTGACCTCGGCCAGCCACCAATCGATCAGCCTGTCGGCACCGTTGATCGCCGGGACCAGACGGGGCTTCGGGCCACGGCCTCGGCTGCCCTTGCCGTGGCGGACATGCAGTTTGCCGAACTC
>DHJN01000094.1:2426-8733 GCA_002404345.1 Actinobacteria bacterium UBA4719
GGCGTGGATATCGCCCTGGTAGCGGCTGATCACGAAGTCGTAGAACTGAGCCAGCATGCCGGCCTTACCGGCACGAGTGCTCACACTTCGCCCAGCCCGCCGCTGCTCGGCGAGGAACCGGTCCGCGTCATCACAGGACGCCGACCACAGCGGTCCCGGCAGCGAACGCGTGAACTCGATGATCGTGGTGCGGGCATTTCCCACGTGCCCGTCAGTGAGACCGGCAGCCGCCATCGCCAAGGCGTACTGATCGACGATCTCCTGCCCGAAGTCCTCGATGTCTTCGGCCGTCCGCAACGTCCGCGCAGACGAGATATTGCGGACCGCCGCCAAACTCATCGACAGCTCAGTTCACCCAGAACGCACATGCGCGCATAATACCGACAGAACCTCAGGAATCCTGAAGTGCTGTCGAACTTGTCACACAGACAGCAGAACCCCCACATGCAGCGTCACGGGGGCCCGTCAAGGCGCAGAAGGCCACAACGAACTCAAGGCAATAGAGACAAAAGTTCTTGTGCCGTTCCCGTCACTACCTCCACTTCCTAGTGGAACCGGAGGGTAGTCCGTTTTGAAGGCCCAAGCCCCGGTAATGCTGCGGGCAAGGCACACGGCGAACCAGCCCCGCCCAGGTTCGCCTGAAGGCCGCACTGCCACGGCGACGAACCGCGGGATGGTGGCGCTGTCGGGATGGAGGACGGTCCACCGTTAGTCAGGGACCTTCTCCAACTCTTTCAATCGGAGCCACACGCGTCGGGTCGCCGTCCAGAGCGTCACGACGAGAACCAGGAGGGCCAAGTACACGGCGATGAAACACGCCTGCACGGCGTCGTAGTGGCTGTCTGGTCGCGATCCGAATAGGTGCTGCAGGGCCTGGATTACGACTGTGAGCGCAGGCGGCAAAAGCAGCAGTACCAGCACGATTGCCAGCAAGAGCAGCGGCGCAGCACGCATCCGCAACGTCGAGCGCGTATTCGATCTCGGTTTGCTGGCGTCGTGAAGGGGTATCAGCGTCTCGGCGGCGGCTGTGATCTCGGCGTACCAGGTGCTATAAAGCAAGCCGACAAGGGCCACGAGCAGTGAACTCGCAGCGAGCAGATCACCGCTTACTGAGTTCAACTCAGCTGCTCCTGCAGCTTCTTGTACGACGATGCCTTGATCTTAAACACCGCTCCCGTGCGTGGCTGCTTCACGAGCGGCGGAAGCGAAGGGTCGATCGACACGATGCGGCGATTCATCTCTTCTACGACATTCGCATTGTTGATCGTCAACAGCCGAGTTTTCTTCTCGACGTCAGCCACATCACTGTCATCTGGATCCATCTGGGCACTTGCTAACAGGGTGCGAATCGTTTCGTCTGTCGCCTGGCCGAGCTCGTACCGGTACTTTGCCAGTACCGAACGCAAAAGCGTACGGCTCTGCGACACCGTCGTCTGAAAGACCGCGCTGATCTGCTGCTCAGAAGGCAACTGGCCGCCGAACACGTGCTGGATCAACAGAAGCAGGCGGTACTCCAGCAAGTCTTGACCTCGGGTAAACACCCGCTGCCCCAACACCATGCGCACATACTCTTCACGTGCAGCCTCCGCGTAGCGATCCAGCGTCGTACCCAACCCGGCGGACGAGCACCCAAGCGTGGCCTCAAGCTGCGACTTCTCATCGTCGGTCAAATTCATCCTGGCCTCCAACTGTCGATGAAGTCCGCGAGGCGGTGTAACTCGTTCGTCTGATGTTTGCAGTTGTTGATAACTATGCCGTGCGATTGTGGCGGTGTCGATCACCTCCGCTCTGCATCGCTCGCGGTCGCGGCACACCGACGTGTTGGCCCATCGAAGCTTTGGAGCGTAGCGGCGTAAGGTCTCGCGGCATTCGATCCCACCACCCGGGATGAGCATGGGCGTTGGGCCGCATTTCCAATCGCCGACACCTGATCTTCATCGACTTGCGGGCCACGCATGATCCCACGTTGGCACTCTCGGCACACCGCTAACCGTTGGCATGCGAAAGGCAACCAAGCCCTCGCTCAACGCGGACCCAGCAGGTCATCCCGTCGTTCATCGGCGCGACAGTGTCCCGCCGGTTCCTGCCTAGGTATCGGTCGCCTCCCGCTGATGAGGATCCGTCACTCAGAATAGAACGCGCTCTCCAGGTCCTTAGCTTCGTACTGCTGTCCCGTCCGAAGTGCGAGGTAGGGGAGAAGTGCATAGGCCAGAAGCCCAACCGTCTCCTGAGGTTTCACATCTGCCACTTCGTGGGCGAGATCAAGAACAGTGAAACTGGGATTACGCTCAAGTTGGGCCGGCAGCGTCAGGACCGCCCGAGGCACAAACAGTCGTTCGTCTGTCCCCTCGGCAAGCCGGCGACAGTCCTCAAGAACTGACGAGTTGTCCTCGCTGGTCACGGTCCATTTTCGAGCTATACCTGCTAGAGACACCTCGTCCATCCTGTACAACGAAAAGGCAGCGGCTACGTCTTCCCATGACGGAACCCGGGCGTCCTCCTCCGCCTTTAGAGCCCGTCCGTCAAGCCCGAACAGAACAACACCGAAGCGCGTCTTCAGCCGAAGGGCGTTTCGAGTTATCGACCAGGTTGGTAAGACCTGTTCCTCCATATCGACCACCCATTTCACCCTCTTGGCTGAAAGGCGGTCGGTATTTGCGACCACAAACGGATTGATATCGATGCCCAAGAGGTCTGGAGCGAGGTCGAGCAGCCTCCTGAGCGTAAGCATCGTGCCAATATGACGCCAGAATCCCAAGTGTTGTGCCGTCTGCGGTTGCTTCAATAGATAGGGAACCAAAGTCCGTAGTTCGACATCTGAAAGTTGCCCAAGTACGAGACCATCCTCTCCATCCAGGGGACTTAGATCCCCAGTTGTCCCCATCCACAGAATCTGAGCCGTCCGCTTCAGCCGGAGGGCTGCATCGGGTGAAAAGTGCTGGCCGACAGTGTTGATAAGCCCTAAGTACTCCGCTCGGCCTTCCGGCCCCTGCCCCCAATCAGAACCCACCACGCCTGTGATTGCTTCAGCGGCTGGGGAGTCGACCACACCTTGGGCGCCACGGACCACGTTGGCGCCCAAGATCCCCATCATGGGCGCGTCCGCTTGCAGGGAGAATGTATTGAGTGCAGATGTGTCGGTGAGAAGGCTGCCGTTGGATTCATCCTCCAGCTCAGCCCGATATGGATCTACTTGACGGTCCTCGACTCCTTCCCGGATGCCGACAAACATGGATCCTGGATCGAGTCTTCGGAGATCCTCACCTGCGTACACGGATCTCAGGTCGAACCGCAGAAAAACCTTACGCGCACGCGTCGGCCCTTGATCACTCCACTCGACAATGAAGTCGGGATTGTAACTATGATTGAACGTATGAGTATCGGCAATTTTAACGTTCGGATCGAGCGCAAAAATCTCTCTCCTGACGACATCCTTCACGCCCTCGATGAGGTCCGTCTCGCGCTCAGAAGCTAGGTATCGTGCGATTTCTGACTTTAGTGTTTCCGTATTCATCAGCCTTCATCTCGCTTCAGTAGGCCTCGTACTTGATACAATTCATCTGAAGTCAGCATGACCTTTTTGAGCGGCTCACTAAGAACAATGATCCATAGCCGATCAACTAGTTCCCTTGCGAATTCCTGATCAACGACCTCGTTGTCGATCGTATCCGGATGCTCACCGAGCGATTCGAGAATGTACCCGAGACTGGTCAACTTCGACCACTTCCCGAGCAAAAACGGATGCTGCGTGATCCACATGTAGTGCCGTTTTGGATCCACTTGATCCTTGTATTCACGATAACTCGCTGAATAGCAGTTGGCGAGAAACTGTCGGTACTCCGGCCCTTGCCCGGCCTCGGAGGCAGTGGTCTTTACCTCACACATGACCGGAGATTTTCCCGATCCTAGGAACCGCCCTGCTAGGTCATATTTCTTCTTCTTGCCTGGCGGCATCAGCGGCAGCGTGGTCATGGTCGTGAGGTCGTACGCGGTGTGAGGCACGTCGAAGTGAGTAGTCGACTCAAGCCACTGCTTGGCGAAGTACACCCCCCGCTCACCTATGACACCCTCATCTTCGCTCATGCTCGGATGCTAGCGCTGGTCCGTCCAGGTCGGGCTATCCAAAGCCTCGGCGCGGCGTGAGACACGGCAATGGTCACCGTCATCTCTTCGCCATCGTGATGCCCGTGTAGAAGACGGGTCTGCGGCCCAGCCTTCCGGTATGCGAGTCCAAATCGGTTGATCTCGGTTCATGAGCGGATCGTGGCATTGCGTACCGACAGCTAGGACGCTTTCAGGCACGGATCGGCGAGGCGCTCATCAAAGGCAGCGATGATCCGCTCGGCAGCAGCCAAGGGGCTACCGTCCTCGCTTTCCCGATGGTGCCGTCACAGAAATGTTCGCCGCGGATGATCATGGTGACTAGCCGCATGGCGTCCGCGACCGGGGCCTCTGCCAACCCGACGCCACCGGGATACCGCCGGGATCCTTCAGCCTGTGTTCCGCTGCCAGTTGCGCGAAGGTGTCCGTCACTGTTCAATCACGACAGCCTCAACACGGGGCCCGCCGACAGCGCCCATGGTGTCCCCGATGTCTGGTACCCCTGACATGGCAAGAGACGGGCACTCACGCGAAGACGCCGCCGAACGAGTTGCCTCGGCGCAGGCCCGGATCGAGACTGCCGTGGCGGCCATTCAGTCGGGCACGGAATGGCGCAATTACCTCAAGCTTCAGTCCAGCCTCCACGCGTACTCGGCAAACAACGTCTGGCTGATCTGCGGCCAGCACGCCGTAGCGTTCGAGCAGGGCCTGGTGGGCACGCCCTGGCCCACTTACGTCGCGGGCTTCAACACCTGGAAGGCCCTGGGTAGGTCGGTGGCCAAGGGCCAGCACGGTTACCAGATCCTTGCGCCCAATCGCAGGGCAGCTCGCATTGCCACCGATGCGGCTGGGCACAGCAGAACGCTAGGTGCAGACGAGACCCCAGCCGCCGACGAGTCGGTCGAAACCCGCCGAGTTCTCAAGGGGTTTCGTATCGAGCACGTCTTCGCCGCCGAGCAGACTTCGGGCGATCCCCTCCCGGAACCTCCCATTCCAAAACTTCTTGACGGGCGAGCCCCAGATGGCTTGTGGGACAACATCATCGGTCAGGTCAGCGACCACGGGTATGCCGTGCACCTGGTCCCGTCAGCCGACGCCATTGGCGGAGCAAACGGCCGCACCACGTGGGACCCGCCCCTGGTGGAGGTTCGCTCCGACATGGACGAAGCCGCCCGAACCAAGACGCTGATCCACGAGCTTGGCCATGTGCTCCTGCACGATCCAACCGAGTTCGAGGGAAAGATCCATCCAGCCCGGGGCCTCAAGGAAGTTGAGGCCGAGTCCGTCGCCTTCATCGTGGCGGACGCACACGGGATGGTCACGGACGACTACAGCTTCCCTTACGTCACGGCGTGGGCCGGCAAGGACGGCGCCAAGGCAGTGCGAGCCACCGCCACTCGCGTCGCATCTGCCGCTCACTCCATCATCGAAGCCAGCACCGCAACCCACGGGACCGGAGGTCGTGCGCCCGGTGTGGAGGCGGCGCTGCAGTCGCGACGTGCGACGCCTCGGGCGGAGACCCCGGCACCGGACCTCTGGCAACTGGAAACACAAGGCGTAGGCGGTGCCGTATGACCTCCAGCAGCCGCGCGACCACCAACCTCAGCGACCAGACGTTGGCCGTCGCGGTCACAACCACCGGGGCCTTGTTGGGTTGCCTGTGGGCGGGCGCCTGGCTGTCTTCACAGCTGAGTGGTCACGGCGCGCCGAAGGGCACCTTGCTCACGCCGCTGATCGCGCTGACGAACGCAACAGACCCGTCCAGCAGTTGGGGTCAGCCGGTGGGGCCGCCGGTTCTGTACTGGGGTCTAACCATCGTCATAGCGCTGGCGATCAGCGGTCTTGCCTTCGTTGTCATGACCCAGGTTCGCCGTCACACCAACTCTGCTCAGGCAGACCCGCGGCAGTTGCCCGGCCTGGCCAGCCACCACGACGTCGCTCACGTCGCTGGCCGAAAAGCGTTGCTGCGCAGGGCATCCAACCTGCGCCCCTCCCTGCCAAACCCGGGAGAGTTGGACGTAGGGCACTGGCTCGGTCAAGTCGGCCGGATCGACTGCTACTGCAGCGTCGAGGACTCGATGGTTCTGCTCGGACCGCCCAGATCGGGCAAGGGCTTGCACTTCGTCATCCCGATGATCCTGGACGCACCAGGCGCCGTGATCACCACGAGCACCCGCCCGGACAACCTCACCGCGACCCTGGCTGC
>DHJN01000084.1:0-13864 GCA_002404345.1 Actinobacteria bacterium UBA4719
GACAGAACCCGGCGTACCGACCGACTCATCCACTCATCCACTCATCCACTCATCCACTCATCCACTCATCCACTCATCCACTCATCCACTCATCCACTCATCCACTCATCCACTCATGGGCCGCTGTCTCCAGGCTTGTCGTGAGCCGCTGGACGAGTCACAGCGGGAGTGGGGAGGGAAGACTCGAGGGCTAAGGGCGAGCTCCTCGCGGGCCCACGTACGGGCAGCCGGGTTGTTGCCAGGCCCCAGCCGAACCCGATGACCAGAAGAGTGAGCAATGCAGCAGGACGCTCGTCCACGGGCCGCGGATTTGCCCCCTCCTCGGCAATGATGGTGACGAGGTCCCGCGCGGTCCGGGCATTCACCACTGCTTGTTGGGGTGCTCCTGCTGTCCGGGCGCTGTTCGCATGATCCCCGGCAAGGGCAGCCGTGATTGATGCTCCGTAATTGGATGAAGTGTCGGTGTTGGCTGGCTTCATCCCGAACCACACGCTGATTGCAGCGACGATCAGAACGACCGCACCGATCCGGCGAATCGTCAACATGGGTGGTTGGTCTCCTTCAGATGGGCCGCTACGTCCCGAGGCCGGCCTTGTCGACCTTGCGGTGGAAGTGCATCCCGGCCAGGCCGCCCAACAGGGCACCGGCCAGGCTGCCGACCGAGACCACCACCAGGGCGATGATGCCGCCGGTGGTCAGGGTGCCCTGGCTCACCGGGATGCGCGGGAAGCTGTTCAACTTGCTCAGCACGTCGTACTGGCTGCCTGCGACAGCAGCGATGACCGCCACCAGGACGGCGATGACCACTGCCCACAGCCACACGGCCAGACCCTGCGTAAGCCCGTTGAACCTGGCCATTCGCCCGGCGACGTACCCGCCGCAGTAGTAGGCCACGAACAGCACGACCAGCAAGATGATCGCGCCGAGTATGCCGACCGTCTTCGGGTTCTTGGATGCCTGGGCCGCGGCGCTGGTGTTGGTCGCCACACCGACCGCAGTGCCGGCGGCGGCGACGAAGGCGGTCAGCAGCACGGCGGTTCCGGTGGCAGTGAGCCAACCGAAAAACGCCGAGCCGATCTTGACGCCGCCGTACTCCTCCTTCTCACGACTGACGACGCTGTGTCGGTCGTGGGCTGAGTCCTCGGCGAGCTCCTCGTTCCCATCGGTCGGGCCGGCGGAATCCGGCTGGGGGTCATGCTCGTTGTCCTGGCCCTCGTTGCCTCGGCCCTCGTTGCCTTGGCCATTGGCTGGTGTGCTCATGTCATCGTCCTTCGGTGGTCGAATGGCTAGCCGGTGTCGTCCTGGACGGTCTCCGATCACAACTTCGCACGGTTCGCGAGCCCACGCAGGTAAGAGGCCTGGCCCGCGTGTTGCAGGTCGTCCGAGAGGATGCTGACCAGGCGCATGGCGAGCGTCACCGGCGGGTTCCACGACGTGTCGACGATGCGGGCGAAATCCGCCTCCGTCAGGGTGTGCAGGTAGTCGATGGTCCGGGCGTGCACCGCGTCGTAATATCCCGCCAGGAGCTCCGCATCGGCGCGCACGGACGCCACGTCACTTGTGCTCTGTCCGTAGCCCGTGGCCTCGGGATCGAACGGGAGATCGAAGCGGTCAACCCAGCCGTCGGCGGTCCACACCTGCTCCTCGCCCATCAGCTCGGCGATGTGGCCGTCCTGTACGCGGGTCAGGTGCCAGACCAGCCAAGCGATCGTGTTCGCCTCTGGATCCGCCCGGAAGGTCAGCGCCTCGATACTTGCGTCTTTGAGCGCGGGATGAACGACCGCGCGGATCCGGCCGAAGGCCTCGCTCAAGATCTCGGAAGTCACATCTGTCCTTACTTGGTCTATGCGACGTGGAACACGCAGTGCATGCGGCGTGGAAGGCGTTCTTGCCGCGTGGAGCACTTGCTTGTCGCGTGGAACACGCAGTGCTCACGGCGTGGGACCACAACATCATGGATCCTCACAATTTCGCGCACTAAGCCACGGGCGTCAACCAGCCGGGCGTCGCGGTTCAGGCAAACACCCGGTAGGTGACGACGAGGCCGACTCTTCCGACGTCGTAGTCGCTGGCGCTGGGGTAGTCGTTGGGGACGTACAGCGTGGCCTCAACCTGTCGGCTCCTGACCAAGCCGGTGGCCGCCACGGTGCCGATGGTGCGCCCGGCGTTGGTACGTCCGACCGTGATCTCGGGAGTGAAGGTGTAGGTGCCGGTGCCCCATCTGGTGAAGCCGGCACCCAGGGTGCTGGGGGCCCATAAGGAGTGGCCGTAGGCGGCCACCCGCAGGGAGCTGTAGCTGTAGGCGGCGGGCAAGGTGAACCGGTAGATGGACGCGGCGACCTTGGGCCCCAGGGAGGAGCTGCAGGAGTTGGCCAGCCACACTCCGTTCGGGGCGAACTGGGAGGCCGTCCTTGACGCCCCGGCGCAGGAGGAGTCGTTGCCGCCGGCTAGGTAGTACCAGGACCCGCGCATGGACAGGGTGGCGGTCTTGGTCACTAGGTGCCTGCCGTTGACGACGACGCTGTAGCGGGCGAAGGCACGGCGGTTGCCGACGACGTCCTGGGCGGTCAGGGTCCAGTAGTAGGTGCCGGCAGCGACTCTCGCCCCGGCGTTGTTTCTGCCGTTCCAGAGGATCGAGGTCGCGCCGGCGACCCGCGTCCCAACGACGCTGCGGATCCAGCGGCCGCCGCCGGCGCGCACGGTCATCGTGATGGTGGCCTTCTTGTTGAGGGTGAAGGTCGACGCGAAGTTGTCCTTGTAGGAGTCGGGGTAGGGGTAGAACGTCTTCTGGCTGCCGGTGATGGACCACAATGTCGGCGCCGTAACCTCGACGCGGACGTGTGCGACCGTGGAACCGAACCGGGTGTCATTCGAGGTGGCGAGCTCGAGGGTGTACGTCCCGTTCCCGGCTCGTGCGTGGGTGTTGAGTCGACCGTCCCAGGTGAAGGTGTGTGTGCCGGCGGTCAGCGCGCTGCCGAGGACGAGGGGGCCGCGGACGATCGTCCTTGCGGCGTTGCGGACCTGAAAGCGGACGTTCTCGGTATCAGGCAGACGGTAGGTCGCCCTGGTCGTGTCTTTGCGTCCGTCTCCGTTCGGGCTGAACCTCGAGGATGAGACCGCGGTGATCATGGGGTGCAGGGAGTCGGCGGTGAAGGACACCGACGGTGACATCGGTCCTGTGCATCTCGCGCCGTTCGCCGAGCAGCTGAGGGCCCGGACTGTATGCGGGCCGTCGATGAGGGAGCTGATCGGGTACGTCAGCGCGTAAGGTGCGGCCGGGTCGAATCCGCGCTTGACGCCGTCTATCAGGAACGCGATGCCACCGCCTGTCGACGTGGCGGTCAAGGTGGCCGAGCCGGACAGGGTCTGGGACGCCTGGGGTGAGGTCAGCGCCGGCGCCGCGTTGGCAAGGGTCACGCTCACCTGGGCTCCACGGGCGTTGCACAAGTTGTAGATGTTGCAGTCGACGGCCTTGACGGTGCGCGGCCCGTTGCCCACACCCCAGGAAGGCCATGTGGTGCTGGCTGTTCCCGCACTGGTGGCAACGGGTGCCCCAACTGACGCCCCGTTGATCAGGAAGCGAACCTTGCGCGCGGTGGACCTCGCGGAAAGTCGCATCACACCTGCCAGGACGGCCCCGTTGGTGGGCTTCGTCAGCGTCGGGACAGTGCTCGGGCAGAGCGCGGCGAGCGCGGCCCGGAAGTCGACCTGCCCGGTGCCCAGGCCCAGGTTGGCATACCCGTGTGAGGACCTGACGATCGCCAGGCGAATGTCGGCGAGGGACCCGGACGGGCGCATCGACCACAGCAGGGCGGCCTCGGCGGCGACGATCGGGGACGAGAAGGAGGTGCCGTCGCCGACGGAGTAGCCAGACGTCGACGCGAAGAAGCTGCTTCCCCTGGTCGGTGTGGTCCCGGTGATGTTGACACCGGGGGCGGCGACTGTCACCCAGGCACCGTGTTGTGAGAACCAGGCCCGTTTGCCGGCTGCGTCGGTCGCGCCGACCGCCACCACATGGGGATAGGCCGCCGGATAGAATCGGTTCGTGCTGGCGTTGTTGCCGGCCGCCGCCACGACCATGACGCCTTTTCTGGTGGCGTAGGCGATGGCGTCGCTTTCGACCTGACTTGTCGACTCACTGCCGAGGCTGAGGTTGATGACCCTGGCGCCGTGGTCAGCCGCCCAGACGATGCCGTTGGCCACCGCGTCGGACCAGATTTCGTTTGCCGAGTTCGCGACCTTGACGGCCAGGATGCTTGCCCCCATGGAGGCGCCGGCGATACCGATGCCGTTGTTGCCCTTGGCGGCTGCCACCCCCGCGACGAAGGTGCCATGACCCATCGCGTCGGTCACGCTTGAGCCGCGCGTGACCGCGTTGTACGTCCCGACAACCCGGCCTCTCAGGTCCGGGTGGTTGACGTCCACGCCAGTGTCCACGACGGCGATCCGCACGCGGGAGTCACCTCTGCGCACGCTCCACGCCGCTGGGGCGGTGACCGCGTTCAGATAGGACGCCTGGGCCGGGTACTTCGGGTCGTTGGGGATGAGGCTTGGCAACCGGCGCTGAACCAGCTCCACCTTCGCTACGTCCAGGCGACCGCGCATCCGGTCGGTGAACGTCTTGGCCGTCGCCGGCGGCACCTCCACGGTGACGGTGTCCAGCTGCCGCAGCGTCTGTCGCGCCTTGCCGCCCTGGGCCCGGGCCGCCCCGGCCACGGCAGCGACCGCGCCGGAGTCGCTGGCTCCGCGGCGGACCTTGACCGCGATGATGACCCGGTCCGAGTCACGCTGTGTGGCCAGCTGGCCCAGACGCCCGTCCAACACCGAGGTGGAGCTCGGGGACTGGGTGCGGGTGCGGTCACTGATCTGCCGGAGCAGTGTCTGCTTCGCGCTGTTGGACGCGCCATCGGCGGATGCGGCGGTCGCTGACTGCGTGAAGGGAATTACCAAGCCGACGACCACGGCAGCCGAAACCAGAAGCCGACGACGATTCACCCGCATCAGAGCCACCCGTTCCTTGTCCGCCGACCCAGCGCCGACGATCCGTGCGCCGGTTCGAGCTTGCGACGGTCAGATGCGAGAGGGGCAATTTCAACGTAACGACGGGTACGGCTGCCGGCTCGGCGATTGGGCGAAATGCAGCGCGATGTCCAGGAGTTCGACCCGTTCGGCGGGCGCCGCCCCCCCGAACGGTGGACCCGAGCGATCCGGGCCTCAAACCAGCTTCAGCCGGTAGTGGGTTTCATGCCGGACTGGGGTTTAGGTTGCGAGCATGCGGATCACTCATCTCGGACATGCCTGCCTGCTCATCGAGACCGGCGGCCTGCGCATCCTCATCGACCCGGGTGCCTTCTCGCCGGGCATCGCGGACGTGACCGGGCTCGACCTCATTCTGGTGACCCATCAGCATGCGGATCACGTTGACCTGGAACGACTTCCCGCCGTGTTGAAGGCCAACCCGCAAGCCTGGCTGTATGCCGAGCCGCAGGCTGCCTCCGTCATGGAGGGTGCGGGCATCGCCGCCGACCACACCGTGGCGGGGGAGGTGCTGACCTTCGAGCAGGTGCAGGTCACGCCGGTGGGGGAGAGGCATGCGCTGATCAACGAGGCATTGCCCCGCATCGGCAACCTGGGCCTCGTGTTGCGCGCCGAGGGGGAGCCGAGCCTGTTCCACCCCGGGGACGCCTACGATGCCGAGCCCGGCCAGGTCGACATCCTTGCCCTGCCGCTGAACGCGCCATGGGCGGCCTCGCGCGAGAGCGTGGCGTTCGCCCAGCGGATCTCACCGAGGTTCTGCATCCCGATCCATGACGCCCTGCTCAGCGCCATCGGCCGCCGGCTGTATCTGTCCCACGTGCAGACGTTCGGGCCGGAGGGGATGGCGGTGCGCGATCTCTCGGACGGCGTCCCATTCGACGTCATCTGAGGCAGCGCCGGCTGCGATGTTGTGGTCTCCGACACCTTCCGACGTGCCCAGATCGGGGCGACCGGCATACAGGGTGGGCTTGGATTGTTACGGTCACGACATGCAAACCCGGGGAAGTTCGGCGGCGCTGAGCCTGCGCGGCCTGTCCAAGGCCTATGGGCCCACGCTCGCGGTCGACCGGCTCGATCTGGATGTCCCGCGTGGGTCGTTCTTCGGCCTGGTAGGACCCAACGGCGCCGGCAAGACCACCACACTGTCCATGGCGACCGGGCTGCTACGGCCGGACGCGGGAACGGCTCACGTGCTGGGTCATGACGTCTGGTCCGACACCGTCCAAGCCAAACGGCTGGTAGGCATCCTGCCCGACGGCCTTCGGCTCTTCGACCGTCTGACCGGCCTGCAGCTCATCTGCTACTCGGGTCTGCTGCGCGGCATGGATCGCCCGGTGGTCACCGACCGAGCGCATGAGCTGATCGACGCTCTGGGCCTCGCGGAGGCGGGCGGCACTCTGGTTGTTGACTATTCGGCCGGGATGAAGAAGAAGATCTCGCTGGCCTGTGCCCTGATCCATGCCCCCAGGCTTCTGGTGCTCGATGAACCGTTCGAAGCGGTCGACCCCATCTCGGCTTCGACCATCCGCCAGATCCTTGACGGTTACGCAGCCTCCGGCGGCACGGTGATCCTGTCCAGCCACGTGATGGACCTGGTCCAGCGGTTGTGCGACCGGGTCGCCATCGTGGCCGCCGGCCGGATCCGCGCGGTCGGCACCCTCGACGAGGTCCGGTGCGGCATGAGCCTTGAGGAACGCTTTGTCGACCTCGTCGGCGGACAGACCGACATCGGGGAGGGGCTGGCGTGGTTGCGCAGATAGTCAGCCTCAAGTGGCAGCTTCTGCGCAACGGACTGCGGCGCAGCACCCCACAGCTGGTGGGTCTGATCCTCGCCGGGCTGTACGGGCTTGGAGCGCTCGGCCTGGCGCTTTCCGGGCTGATCGCCCTGAGGTTCGCGCTGCCCAGCGACGCCGCCCGGACCGCAATCGTCGTCGGGGGCAGTGCCGTGACCCTCGGTTGGGCGATCCTGCCGGTCATCGCCTACGGCATTGACGAGACCCTTGACCCGGCGCGGTTCGCGACGTTCGCGGTCCCGCGCCGCCAGCTTGTTCTCGGTCTGCTGTTGTCGTCCCTGGTCAGCGTCCCGGCCGCGGTCACGGCCATCCTGGGACTCGCGACCGTGATCACGTGGTCGCGTTCTGTTCTGGCCGTGCTGGTGGCCCCGGTGGCGGCGGCCGTGGCGGTTCTCACCTGCCTGGTGCTGAGTCGGGTGACCTCGACGGTGTTCTCGGCGATGTCCCGCAGCCGCAGAGGTCGCGAGGCTCTGTCCGTGCTGGTGGTTCTGGTCCTGGTCGGCGTCTGGGCCGCCGGCTCGTCGATCCTGAGACGTCTCTCTGCGCCCGGGCTGCTGCCACACATCGCGGACGTGCTCGGCTGGACACCACTGGGTCTGGCCTGGTCCTCGCCGGCCGATATCGTCGACGGCGCGATCGGGTCCGGACTGCTGCGCCTGGCCTTGGCAGTGGTCTTCCTCGTGCTCGCCCTGCTGGCTTGGGACGCCTTGTTGCTGGGTGCCCTGGAGAATCCCCGGGGGACGTCCGGCGGGCGCGCGGCCACCCGCGATACAGGGCTGGGCTGGTTCGGCCGAATGCCTGGCACGCCCACCGGCGCGGTGGCCGCTCGCTCGATCATCTCCTGGCGGCGGGACCCCCGTTACGTCACGTCGGTCACGCTGATGGTCCTGATGCCGTTGGGCCTGATGCTGCCCTCGGTCACCGGAAACGGCGGTCTGTGGTCGCTGGCCATGGCGCCCACCGCCGGATTCTTGCTTGGTTGGAGCGTGCACAACGACATCGCGTATGACGGGACGGCCTTCTGGGCGCACGTCGCCACCGGGGTCTGCGGCCGCGCCGACCGCATCGGCCGGTTGACGCCGACCGCGATGGCGGGTTCCGTTCTCCTGCTGGGCTACGCCACCCTGGGCTGCGCGGTCACTGGCCGATGGGACCTGTGGCCGGCGATGTTCGGGATCGGGCTGGGTTTCCTGCTCACGGGTTTCGGCGTGGCCAATGTGATGAGCGCCTTCAAGCCCTATCCCGTGCCCGGTCCGGGTGAGAACCCTTTCGGAGCCCCCCCGGGCTCTTCGGCCTTGACTCTGGTCGTGCAGGCGGTGGCCGGTACCGCGGTCTTCGTGCTCAACCTGCCCCTGCTCGGTATCGGTATCGGGGCCCTTCTGGGACACGCCTGGATGGGCTGGCTGTCCCTCGGGATGGCCGTCGTGCTTGGCTCCGGGGCGCTCGTCCTCGGGACGTGGTGGGGCGCCCGGATCTACGAGCGTCGCGCCCCGGAGCTGCTCGCCGACCTGTCCCGTATTGGTTAGCCGTTGCTGGCCAGCCAGGCCACCCCGATGATGCCGGCCGAGTTCCGGAGCTGAGCGGCCACGATGGGCGTCCGCAGATGCAGGAACGGCAAGAACTTGTCGGCCTTCTTGGACACGCCGCCACCGACGACGATCAGGTCGGGCCAGAGCAGGTCCTCGACGTGGGAGTAGTACCGCTGAAGACGCTCGGCCCACTGCTGCCAGGACAGGCCCTCGTCGTCCTTGACGCTCGAGGCCGCCCGGTGCTCAGCTTCGTGGCCGTCGATCTCGAGATGCCCGAGCTCGGAGTTGGGGACCAGCACTCCGTCGAAGAGCAGGGCGGACCCGATTCCGGTTCCCAGAGTGCTCATCAGAACCAGCCCGCTGGCGTCGCGCGCCGCCCCGAAATGGAGCTCGCCGACTCCCGCGGCGTCGGCGTCGTTGACCACCGTGACCGGACGGCCGAGCTTGTGGCTCAACAGGTCTCGCGCATCGGTGCCGATCCAGGCTGGGTCGATGTTGGCCGCAGTGCGCACCACGCCGTTGGTGACCACGGCAGGCAGGGTCACGCCGATGGGTGAGTCGCCCGTGTCGTCGGCGAAGTGCGCCGCGATCCGCGCCACGATGTCAGCCACAGCCTCCGGTGAGGACCGCCTGGGGGTGTCGCAGCGCAGCCGATCCTTGGCGAACTGGCCTGTGGCCAGATCCACAGGCGCCCCCTTGATCCCGCTGCCACCGATGTCGATGCCAAGCGGGTGATGCATGGTGGGCACGAGATGCCTTCCGGCTGCGGCGATCCTGCACGGTTTGTGATCTTGACGGTCTGTGATCTTGACGGTCTGCGATCTTGACGGTCTGCGATCAGGGCAGGGTGAGGATCTCGGCACCCGTGTCTGTGATCAGGATGGTGTGCTCGAACTGCGCGGAGCGTTTGCGGTCCTTGGTGACGACGGTCCAGTTGTCGTCCCACATGTCCCATTCGACGGTACCCAGGTTGAGCATCGGCTCGATGGTGAACGTCATTCCGGGCTCAATGACGGTGTTGTACTGCGGGGCCGCGTCGTAGTGCGGGATCACCAGCCCGGAGTGGAAGGCCGTGCCGATGCCGTGGCCGGTGAAGTCACGAACGACCCCATAGCCAAAACGCTTGGCATAGCTCTGGATCACCCGCCCGATGATGTTGATCTCGCGGCCGGGCACGGCCGCTCTGATGCCACGCATCATGGCCTCATGGGTGCGCTCGACGAGCAGCCGGGACTCCTCGTCGACATCACCGCAGAGGTAGGTGGCATCGGTGTCACCGTGGACGCCGCCGAGGAAGACGGTGATGTCGATGTTGACGATGTCGCCGTCCTCGAGCGGGCGGTCATCGGGGATGCCGTGGCAGATGACCTCGTTGACGCTGGTGCACAGCGACTTCGGGAACTTGCGATAGCCCAACGTCGAAGGATAGCCGCCATGGTCGAGCATGAACTCGTGGCCGATCCGGTCGAGCTCGTCGGTGGTCACGCCGGGCGCGATCGCCGCGGCGGCTGCCTCCATCGCCTGCGCCGCGAGGCGTCCGGCGATCCTCATCTTCTCGATGGTCTCGGCGTCCTTGACCTCGGGACCGGTGTACTTCGCGGGAGCCGGCCGATCGACATACTCGGGTCGCGCAATAGAGACGGGCACGGCTCGACGTCCGCTGAGGACGCCTGGCGCGACGCTTGCATAGGTGATCGGCATACGGTGGAGTCTAGGCAGGGCGCGCGCCGTTGACTGCCACACAGCCGACTCACACGGAGGTTTGCCATGGCGTACTGGTTCAACGTGAACACCGGAGCGGTCGAGGATGACGCCAACAAGAGTCCGCAGGACCGGCTGATGGGGCCGTTCGACAGCTACGCGGCGGCCGAGCAGGCGCTGGCGCACGCCCGGGAGAACACGCAGCGTTGGGATGCGGAGGACAAGGCGTGGGACGACGAGGGGTTCGAGGACTGAGCCTCTCACCTTGAGGTTCTAAGCCTGTACCTCTGGCGGTTCAGCCAGATCTGGCGGTTCCTCTACATCAGGTGTGGCCTCAACGATCCGGCCGAGGGCGTCCCCCCAGCGCTGCCGCAGGTTCTGGCTGAGCACAGCGTCTGGGAGCTGCTCATACCGCAGGCTCAGGCGGGTGCCCTCACCTTCCGGGATGAGGTGCAGCTCGACCAGGGTCGCGGGCGAATGCTCGTCGGGGTGCCACGAGATGCGGACCTGTTCCAACGGGTGGTAGCTGCGTACGACTCCGTGGCTGCCGTCGACGCTGCGCCACGGCTCACCCTTGCCGCCAAGCTGGGCTCCCTTGCCTAGGAGCGCCTCGGCGCCTGCGGGCGTGGTCAGGACCTGCCAGACCTTGTCGACTGGCTGGGGCAGACCCCGACTCACCTCAAGGACGGGGGCGCCCTGCGGGCGCTCTGTTGGAACCTCGTTGGCCTCTGCGGTTGCTGTCATCGCGACCTCCATCGGTTCATCCGGACCGGCCGGACGGGTAGGGAATGTGCGGACACTCAGCACACCAAGATCTCGACGATTGCACAATCCCCTGCCGCCCGCCTCTCGTGACCTATCGGCCCTCGCGGGACTTGTCGCCATGCGATCCTGAGCGTGGGGCCGTCAGGACTCGAATGAGTGCTCTGCAGCGGGAAAAGTCCCGCCTGCGACGTCAGAGGCGTAAGCACGGGCAGCGTCGCCCAGGGTGGTGCGCAGGTCGGCATACCGCTTGACGAAGCGTGGTGCCTTGCCTCCGCGCAGCCCGGCCATGTCCTGCCAGACCAGCACCTGAGCGTCGCAGCTCGGTCCGGCGCCGATCCCGATCGTCGGGATGTGCAAAACCTCGGTGACCCGGGCGGCCACCGGTGCGGGCACCATTTCCATGACGACCGCGAAGGCTCCTGCCTTCTCCAGGGCGAGGGCGTCCTCGACGAGTGCGTCTGCCGTGTCCCCGCGCCCCTGAACGCGATAGCCGCCAAGGACGTGCTCGCTCTGAGGGGTGAAGCCGATGTGTCCCATGACCGGGATGCCGGCCCGCACGAGAAGCTCGATCTCGGGGACCATGGGGCGTCCGCCCTCGAGCTTGACCGCGTGCGCGAGGCCCTCCTTCATGAACCGGGTTGCCGTGCCCAATGCTTGGGTGGGGCTCGCCTGGTAGGACCCGAACGGCAGGTCCGCCACGACCAGGGAGTGCCTGGCTGCGCGGGTAACGGCCCGGACCAACGGCACCAGGTCGTCCACCGTGACAGGCACGGTCGTCTCGTACCCGTAGACGTTGTTGGCGGCCGAGTCGCCGACCAGGAGAACGGGAATGCCGGCCTCGTCGAAGATCTCGGCGGCGTACTGGTCGTATGCCGTGAGCATCGCCCAGCGCTCTCCCCGCTCCTTCATCGCCTGCAGGTGCGGGATTCGGATGCGCTTGAGCGACGGCGTGGCCGATCCGGGCACGTTTCCGGCGCCAACGCCGTAGGGGGCTGGTTGCTCACTCATCGATCAGGCTCCTTGCCAAACCTAGGGACTGTGCCCGCGTTCGATTGCCAAACCTAGGGACTGTGCCCGCGTTCGATTGCCAAACCTAGGGACCATGTTGGATGTCTTGTGCCAAACCTAGGGGATGTGGTGCGGTGAGAGATCGCCGAGGCTCGTGGTCCGCCCCCGGGGCACCGTCCCTAGGTTTGTGGGGTTTCCCGGGGCACCGTCCCTAGGTTTGTGGGGTTTCCCGGGGCACCCTCCCTAGGTTTGTGGGGTTTCATGCTCGCGCCAGCGACTGGTGACAGGAAGGCGTCGGTCGCGTCCGAACGCCAGTGAGGAGATCTTGGGACCGGGGGCGAACTGACGACGTTTCCACTCAGCGCGGTCGACGAGCCCTACCACGTGGTCCACCACCGCAGGGTCGAACCCCGCCTCGACCAGCTCGGCCCGGCCATGGGCTCCCTCGACATAGCGGTCGAGGATCGCATCGAGCAGCTCGTACGGTGGCAGCGAGTCCTGGTCGACCTGGCCGGGGCGCAGCTCGGCCGAGGGCGCCTTGCTGATGGAGGCTAGGGGGATCGGCGGCTTCTCGCCGCGACTCACGGCCTGCGCGTTGCGCCACCGGGCCAGCTCCCACACCATCGTCTTGGGCACGTCCTTGATCGGCGCATATCCGCCGACGCTGTCGCCGTAGATGGTTGAGTAGCCGACCGAGACCTCGCTCTTGTTGCTGTTGGCCAGGACCAGGTGACCCTCCTGGTTGCTCAGCCCCATCCAGACCAGAGCGCGCACCCGGGCCTGCAGGTTCTCCTCGGCCAGCCCTGTCAGCTTCACCGTGTCCAGGAACGCGCTGACCATTGGCTCGATGGGGATGACGCGGTAGTCCAGGCCCAGGTTCTCGGCCAGCTCTGCGGCGTCGTCCCTGGAGCCCTGGCTGGAGTACCTGCTGGGGTTGCTGATCCCCACGACGTTCTCCCCACCCAGGGCATCGGCCGCGATCGTGGCCACCAGGGTCGAGTCGATGCCGCCGGAGACTCCGAGCAGCACCGACCGGAAGCCGTTCTTGCGGACGTAGTCGTGCAACCCGATCTGCACCGCGCGGTAGACCTCGCCGACTGGATCGAGGCGAGCAGCCAGCACGGGTGCCTGCGCGACATACGCAGGGATGGGTGTGTCACTGATGGTGACGTGCATGACCCCCGGTACGGCCGGGCGGTCCGCATTCACGGCGCTCGGCTCGAGGTCCAGGTCGATGACGAGCAGGTCCTCGTCGAACTGCGGCGCACGGGCCAGGATCTGCCCTGCAGCATTGACCACCAATGAGTCCCCGTCGAAGATGAGCTCGTCCTGACCGCCGACCATGTTCAGGTAGGCCAGGGTGCAACCGGCCTCGGCGGCCCGACGTGCGACCAGCTCATAACGGACGTCGTCCTTGTCCTGCTCGTACGGCGACCCGTTGATCACCAGCAACATCGCGGCCCCAGCCGCACGGGTCTGGGCGACCGGCCCGCCCTCCTGCCAGAGGTCTTCGCAGATCGCGATGGCCACGTCTATGTCGCCGATCCGCACGATGGTGAGGTCCTTGCCCGGGGCGAAGATCCGGAACTCGTCGAAGACGCCGTAGTTGGGCAGGTGGTGCTTGGCGTAGCGAGCCTTGACCTGGCCCTGATGCAGCACCGCGGCGCAGTTCTGGGGGAGTGGTCGGGCCACATTCGTGCGGCTGTATGGCGCCCGGTCCAGGTAGCCCAGGACGACCGGCAGGTCGCCGTGACCGTCCGAAGCCAGGTCGGTGGCCAGTTCACTCAGGGCAGCGCGTGAGGCTTCGACGAACGACGAACGCAGCGCCAGGTCTTCCACGGGATATCCGGTGAGCATCATCTCGGGGAACGCCACCAGATGGGCGCCCTGCTCGGCCGCCTTGGCGGTCCACTCGCGGACGGCCTGCGCGTTGCCACCCAGGTCGCCGACGGTCGGGTTGATCTGGGCCAGGGCCAGTCGCATCTGCGCCATGGGCTCGAGTTTATCCGTGCTGGAACCAGGCGGCGGCTG
>DHJN01000084.1:13937-27500 GCA_002404345.1 Actinobacteria bacterium UBA4719
CGGCGGCTGGAGCCCACCAGCCGCGGTGCGTCGACGCTGGAGGGCCTGCCGAACTAGGGTCGGGGAGGTGATCAGCTACGACGACATCATCGTGGGTGCGGGGCACAACGGGCTGACCGCCGCGGCATATCTGGCCCGGGCCGGCCGGAAGGTCCTCGTCCTTGAGCGCGCGGATCATGTTGGAGGCGCTGCCATCTCCGCTTCGCCCTTCCCGGGCGTGGACGCAAGACTGTCCCGTTACAGCTATCTGGTCTCCCTGATGCCGCGACGGGTCATTGCCGGCCTCGGCCTCGACCTGAGGCTGGTGCGTCGCCGCTACTCCTCCTTTACGCCCCTGCCGTCCGCGCCCGCCCGGGGTTTGCTGGTCGACAACGGTGACGAAGCGGCAACCGCCGCGGCGTTCACCGCAATGACCGGCACCGGCGCGGAGTTCGAGCAGTGGCAACGCTTCTACGGCCGCATGACCTCGCTCGCCGAGCGGGTCTTTCCGACGGTCCTGGAGCCCTTGCGGTCGTCGGAGCAGGTTCGGGAGCTGGTCGGCGACGACGAGCTGTGGCGGTCGGTGGTGCTGCGCCCGCTCGGCGAGGTGCTGGGCTCGACGTTCAGCAATGACACGATCCGCGGGATCGTGGCCACCGATGCCCTCATCGGGACCTTCGCCGACCTGGACAGCGAGTCCCTGGCCCAGAACATCTGCTTCCTCTATCACCTGATCGGCAACGGCACGGGTGACTGGGATGTCCCGGTCGGCGGCATGGGCGCGGTGACCGATGCCCTCGCGGCTGCGGCGATCTCTGCCGGGGCGACCATCCTGACCGGTGTTGACGTGACCGCTGTTGACCCGTCTGGCGCCGTTTCCTGGCGCGACGGCGCCGGGGCGCGGTCCGCAACGGGATCCATGGTCCTGAGCAACCTTGCGCCGGTCGTCCTCAACGGGCTCCTGGCCGCAACCGGCGCCGACCCGATCGACACCGAGGCGGCGCCCGAGGGTGCCCAGCTCAAGGTCAACGTCATGCTCTCGCGGCTGCCGCGGTTGAAGGACGTCTCCGTCGACCCTCGGTCGGCGTTCGCCGGAACCTTCCATATCAACGAGGACTACAGCCAGCTGCAACAGGCGTATGCCGTCGCGGCCGCCGGTCGGGTGCCGGACCCGGTTCCGTGCGAGATCTACTGCCACTCGCTCTCGGACCGCAGCATTCTGGGCGCGGACCTGGCTGACAGCGACGCCCAGACCCTGACTCTGTTCGGTCTGCACGTGCCCGCGCGGCTGTTCCGCGCTGACAATGACGCCCAACAGAATGACGCGCAACGAAATGACGCGCAACGAAATGACGCGCAACGAAATGACGCGCAACGAAATGACGCGCAACGGGAGGTGGTCCTGGCCGCGACACTGAGATCGTTGAACTGAATGCTCGCCGAGCCGATCGAGGACGTCATCCTGCGCGACGGCAACGGTGACCTGTGCATCGAGGCCAAGACCCCACTCGACCTCGAGGCCGATCTGGGACTGCCCGGCGGTCACATCTTCCACCGGTCGCTGCAGTGGCCGTGGGCCCAGAACCAGGCCGAGGTTGGCACCTGGGGAGTCGAGACGGCTTACGAGCGGGTGCTGGTCTGCG
Source organism: Actinobacteria bacterium UBA4719 (assembly GCA_002404345.1). Taxonomy (GTDB): domain Bacteria; phylum Actinomycetota; class Actinomycetes; order Actinomycetales; family Dermatophilaceae; genus UBA4719. The sequence continues at coordinate 15,560 of DHJN01000084.1, forward strand.
GAGCCGGGGCACGACGTGGGGGCGGCGTGAGCGGCATACCGGGCCACAATGCGGCGCAGCGCGTGCTGGAGATGTGAGAGTCCCTGGGTGTCTTTTACCCGCACGAAACACGGTTAGGGCAGGATTGTGCCATGGATCGTCAGCAGGAGTTCGTCCTACGCACCATCGAGGAACGCGACATCCGCTTCGTGCGGCTCTGGTTCACCGACGTGCTGGGCCAGTTGAAGTCGGTCGCCATTGCCCCGGCAGAGCTAGAGGGTGCCTTCGCCGAGGGCATCGGCTTCGACGGCAGCGCCATCGAGGGATTCGCCCGGGTCTACGAGGCGGACATGCTGGTCAAACCCGACCCGGGGACTTTCCAGGTGCTGCCCTGGCGTGGCGAGAACCCGGGCACCGCACGGATGTTCGGCGACATCGTGCTGCCCGACGGGTCTCCGAGCTTTGCCGACTCGCGCTACGTCCTCAAGCGGGCGTTGGCCAAGGCCGCCGACCTCGGGTTCACCTTCTACACCCATCCCGAGGTCGAGTTCTTCCTGTTCGAACAGCCGATGAGGCCCGGGGAGTCCCCTACTCCGGTGGATCAGGCCGGCTACTTCGATCACGTGCCGCACGGGATGGGGCACGACTTCCGTCGAGCCGCCATCGCGATGCTGGAGAGCATGGGCATCTCCGTGGAGTTCAGCCACCACGAGATGGCACCGGGCCAGAACGAGATCGACCTGCGCTATGCCGACGGCCTGTCGACGGCCGACAACATCATGACCTTCCGCACGGTCATCAAGGAGGTCGCGCTGGAGCAGGGCGTCTTTGCCTCCTTCATGCCGAAGCCGTTCAGCGATCACCCCGGTTCCGGTATGCATACCCACCTGTCGCTGTTCGAGGGCGACCGCAATGCCTTTCACGAGGCGGGGGCGCCCTATCAGCTCAGCCAGGTCGGCCGGCAGTTCATCGCTGGTCTGCTGCATCACGGTGCCGAGATCAGTGCGATCACCAACCAGTGGGTCAACTCCTACAAGCGTCTGTGGGGTGGGGGAGAGGCGCCGGCTCACGTCTGCTGGGGGCACAACAACCGCAGCGCGATGGTGCGCGTGCCGATGTACAAGCCGAACAAGGGTCAGAGCACCCGCGTCGAGGTGCGGTCGCTTGACTCGGCGTGCAACCCCTATCTCGCGTTCGCCGTCATGCTCGCCGCAGGGCTCAAGGGCATCGAAGAGGGCTACGAGCTGCCCGATGAGGCCGAGGACGATGTGTGGACGTTGACCGATGCCGAGCGACTGGCGATGGGTATCGAGCCGCTGCCGTCGACGTTGATCAACGCCGTCACCCTGATGGAACGCTCCGATCTCGTGGCCGAGACCCTGGGTGAGCACGTCTTCGATTTCTTCCTGCGCAACAAGCGGGCAGAGTGGGCCGACTACAAGGGCCAGGTCACCCCGTTCGAGCTCGAGCGCTATCTCCCGCGCTTGTAGGGACGTCCGCCGGTAGGTTCGCCCGCCTGTAGGGACGTCCGCCGGTGGGTTCGACCGCCGGTAGGGACGGCAAGGCGTGTTGCGCCGCTCGGTAGATTGACCGGGTGAGCTCACTTGCGAGGTCTGCCAGTCGGGCGGGGCGGCTAGCCCGGTTGGGGTTTGCCGAACCGGATCGTGCCGACACCCTCCTGGACGACCCGGCCCTGGCCGGCCTGACCGATCCCCTGGACGACGTCTTCGGTGACGGTCTGCCTGATGCCTTGAGCCAGGTGGCAGACCCAGATCTTGCCCTGCTCGGGCTGGTGCGCCTGATGGAGTCGCTGGGCAAGACCGACATCGACGGCGAGGACCACGCCGGGCAGCTCATCGCCGCCTTGCGGCACGCTGGCCGGGCACGCGACCGGCTGCTGGCTGTGCTCGGGGCATCCTCCGCGCTCGGCGACCATCTGGTGACCCATCCCGGCCACTGGCGCTGCGTCACCGAGGCGACGCGGCAGAGTGCCGAGCAACGCCGCGACGACGTGGTCAGCGCCGTGACCGCGTCGCTGACCAGCGCCGGCACCAGGCCTGCGTATGACGCCCTGCGGGTGGCCTACCGCAGCAACCTGCTCGGGATAGCGGCGCTGGACCTGACGGCACAGACGGCCGTCGACGAGCTACCACTCACCGCTGCGGCGCTGGCTGACCTTGCCGCGGCCGCACTGGAGGCTGCCCTGGTGATCGCCCGTGATGAGGTTGGTCAGGGCGCGGACGACTGTCGGTTCGCGGTCATCGGCATGGGCAAGTGCGGCGGCCTTGAGCTCAACTACGTCTCCGACGTCGACGTCATCTTCGTGGCCGAACCGACCAGTGGCGACGTCGCCGATGAGGCGGCCGCGATCACCGTCGGCGCCCAGCTCGCGACGGCGCTGATGCGGGCCTGCTCGGCGGCCACCGCCGAAGGCACGCTCTGGCCAGTGGACGCCGCCTTGCGCCCTGAAGGCAAGAACGGGCCGTTGGTCCGAACAGTTGCCAGCCATCTGCAGTATTACCAACGGTGGGCCAAGACGTGGGAGTTCCAAGCCCTGCTCAAGGCGAGGACTGTGGCGGGGGACGTGGGTCTCGGGCGCGCGTACCTTGACGCCATAAGCCCACTCGTCTGGCAGGCCGCAAGTCGTGACCACTTCGTGGAGGACGTTCAGGCGATGCGCCGGCGCGTTGAGGAGAACGTCCCCGCAGGGGAGTCCGCACGTCAGCTCAAGCTCGGCCCGGGCGGTCTGCGCGACGTCGAGTTCAGTGTCCAGCTGCTGCAGCTTGTCCACGGTCGCTCGGACCTGACCCTGCGATCAGGCACGACGCTGGAGGCTCTGGCTGCGCTGTCCAACGGCGGATACGTCGCGCGCGAGGATGCCGCGGTCCTGGACGACTCGTACCGGCTGCTGCGCACCCTCGAGCACAGGATCCAGCTGTTCCGGCTGCGGCGCACGCATCTGATGCCCAGCGCCGAGCCGGACCTGCGGCGGCTCGGTAGGGCCATCGGCCATCACCGGGACCCCGCACGGGCCGTGGTTGCGCAATGGCAGCAGCAGGCACGTGAGGTTCGACGAATCCATGAGCGGCTCTTCTACCGCCCGTTGTTGATCTCCGCAGCCAAACTCAGCAGCGCCGAGGCGCGGCTCACTCCAGAAGCCGCCCGAGAACGTCTGGCCGCGTTGGGCTTTCGCGATCCAGCTGGGGCGATGCGCCACCTTGAAGCCCTCACCGATGGCCTCAGCAGGCGTGCTGCGATCCAGCGAACGCTACTCCCGGTCATGCTGGGCTGGTTCGCCGACGAGGCCGACCCGGACGCCGGCCTGCTGGCCTTCCGACGGATCAGTGACTCCCTGGGCACGTCCCACTGGTATCTCAAGATGCTCCGCGACGAGGGCAGTGCCGCCGAGCGCCTCGCCCACGTCCTGGCCCGAAGTCGTTACGCCGCAGACCTGCTCATCCGCGCGCCCGAGTCCGTTGCCATGATCGGTGACGCCGGCGGGCTGACCCCCCGCAGTCGCGAGGCGCTCCTGGCCACGATGACGGCAGCGATCCGTCGCAAGAACACCGCCGACGACGCGATGACTGCGGTGCGCGTGGTCCGACGCCAGGAGCTCTTCCGAATCGCGGTCGCCGACCTCACCGGGCAGCTGGACCGCGCCGGGATCGCCGCGGCTCTGACCGACCTGACCGCAGCCACGTTGCAGTCCGCCCTCGACATCGCCACCAGGCGGGTGGAGGCCGAGGCCGGTGGACCCTTGGGCACCCGCCTGCTTGTCGTGGGTATGGGCAGCCTTGGCGGTGGCGAGATCGGTTACGGCTCCGATGCTGACGTCATGTTCGTCCACCGGGCCGACGACGGTGTGGACGAGACCGACGCCCAGAAGCAGGCGACGCTGGTCGTTCAGGAGGTCAGGCGCCTGCTGGGGGTCGCCGGTCCGGACCCACAGCTGGTGATCGACCCCGATCTCCGGCCTGAAGGCAAGACGGGGCCGATGGTGCGCTCGCTCGCGGGTTACGCCGCCTACTACGAGCGCTGGTCCCTCACGTGGGAGGCCCAGGCTCTGTTGCGCGCGGCGCCTGTGGCTGGCGACGCCGACCTCGGGCGGGCGTTCTGCGACCTCATCAATCCGATCAGGTGGCCCCAGGGCGGAGTCTCAGCACACGCCGTACGGGAGATCCGCACGCTCAAGGCGAGGATGGAGTCTGAGCGTCTGCCACGCGGCGCAGATCCAAAGACGCACTTCAAGCTGGGGCTCGGCGGGCTCTCCGACGTCGAGTGGACGGTCCAGCTCGTGCAGCTTCGGCACGGCTACGAGATCGAGGGACTACGGACGACCGGGACCATTGCGGCCTTGGCCGCCGCGGGGGAGGCGGGTCTGATCCCGCCCGCCGATGTCGAGACGATGGCACAGGCTTGGGCATTCGCGTCCACGCTGCGCAACGCCTCGGTCCTCTGGCGTGGTCGACCAGTCGACGCACTGCCCAGCGACATGAAGGATGCCGATGGCATCGGACGGATTGTTGGCCGTGGTGCTGGGCAGGGCGCGGAGCTGGCCGAGGTCTACCGGCGCCTGGCCCGACGCGCTCGGACAGCTGTCAACTCATCCTTCTATGAGTCGCCCTAGTTTCACCTGCCACGAGTCCACTGGTATTACCCGCCCACGAGTCGCCCGGCTTTGCCTGGCTCCGAGTCACGGCTTCATCTGCCACGAGTCACGGCTTTGCCGGCTCCGAGTCACGGCTTCATCTGCCACGAGTCGCCCGGCTTTACCTACGACGAGTCGCCCTGGCTTTACCTGCGACGAGTCGCCCGGCTTTGCCTGCGACGGGCCGCCCAGGCCGAGTACCGTCGACTGATGGACTGGAGGGAGGACTCGGGTGGGGGTGTTGCGATGCCCCCGTACTCCGAGGTCTTCCGGAGGCGCGGCTACCTGGCGATCTTCCTCGCGGCGGCCTTGTCGACCTGGGGCGACTACCTGGCGCGGGTGGCGGTCGCCGCGTTCGTGCTCGAGCAGACCGGATCGCCGTTTGCGACCGCAGCCACCTTTGCCGTCTCTCTGCTGCCGAGCATCTTCGGACGCAGTCTCCTTGCGCCGATCGCTGACCGCATTCCCTACAAGTACGTCCTGATTGCCGCGCACCTGGTGCGCGCGGTCCTGGTTGGCGTCCTGATCCTCGCGGTGAGCGCTCATGCGTTCGCAGGCCACCAACAGGCCGACTGGGTGACCTTGTGGCCGTTGTTCGCTCTGCTGTTCCTGATCGAGCTTGTTGGCGGGCCGGTCATCTCCTCCGGTCAGATCCTGATGACCGACCTCTTCAGCGATCGTCGGCTCTATGCCCGTGCGCTGGGACTGGGCACCATGAGTGAGCAGGTCAACCAGGCCATCGGGCTGACCCTCGGCGGTTTCGTGGTGGCGTGGGTGGGCTCCGTTCGCGGGCTGTGGTTCGACCTCGCCACGTTCCTCATCTCGGCTCTGGTCATCACCCTGGTGACCAACGCCCGGGCGGTCCTCGGCACACCGTCCGCGGGCCTCGCGGGGTTCTTCCGCGACATCGGCGAGGGCGCCACCTACCTATACCGGCAGCCGGTCCTGATGTCTCTGCTCGCGCTGAGCCTGTGCTCGGCGTGGGCGGTCGCAGCACCGGAGGCGGTGGCCCTCGCCTATGCCCACGCGACAGATAGCTCCGGAGCAGCACGTCTCGGCGGTCTGCTGATGGCGGCCCCTGTCTTTGGCGCGGTTACTGGTCTGGTCATCGTCGGACGCTGGCAGCCCGAACGTCAGAACTCCCGGCTCATCGTCATGGCGCTGCTGATGCCGCTGCCTCTGATGGGGACCATGTTCGTCCCGTCGGTGCCGATCACCTGGCTGCTGTGGTTCGGGTGCGGGGTGCTGCAGGCATACATGCTGCCTCTGTACTCGACGTTCTCACTGGTCGTCCCAGCCGAGATGCGTGGCAGGGTCTTCGGCCTCGGAGGTGCCCTCTCGTTGGCAGCCAGCGGCGTCGCGTTCCTCGTCGCCGGTTTTCTCGCCGAACACATGAGCCCAGCCAGGGCCGTCGTCGACTGCGCGACCCTGAGCATGATCGCCATCGTCGTGCTCGCCGTGCGTTGGCCGCGCACTGCTCTGCGCAGGGCCGTTGACACGGCATACAACTCCTGAGCGTGGCTCTGCAGGGTTCCTGACCTGCAGGGTTTGTGAACTACGGCGTTCCTGAATTACAGGGGGCGCACGTAGGCGTCGGTTCCCGTTGCCGCCTCGATGTCCGACTCGGCCCGTGCCAGCAGTGAGTCAGCGAGGTGTCGAAGAGCCCGCGCGACAGCCACCTCATCGCCGATCGCAGCCATTGGTTCGTCCCGCGGACTGCGGTGGCTGTCACCACGACCGCTGAACTCACTGTTCTGGTCCGAGATGAGCAGGGCAGTGGCGCGCGTGTTGTCGCCCGTCTCGACCACGGAAACCTGCAGGCGCCACGGCTTGGCCTTACCGAACGTGGCCACGCCGGGCTCGGGCAGGCCCGCCCCGCTCTCCACCTTCATGACCGCGCCCGGGCCGGGATAGACCAGACCGATGTGCCCATCGCTCCATCTGATCGAGTATGGCGGGCCGCCGTCGCTGCCCTTGACCTCCAGCACCTCGCCGTCGCGCACGGGGTCGTCGACCCTTGTGCCCGCCAGGATGATGCGGTCACCGACCTGTGCCTTCATGACGTCCTCCGTTACTGGTGGCGGGTTTTCGGCTGTCTCTCAGCATGCTCCTGCGTCACCCTTTGGGGAAGAGCCCAAACGCACGAATGCCGTGCCCTCACCAACGTGGGGACACGGCATACCTGCTTGTTGCCTCTGGGTGGGCTGATCTGGGTCAGCTGAGCGCTGGGTCAGATGTCGTAGTACATCTCGAACACCACCCGCAGCGGTGACTACCGTTGAGTGTCGGGCTCAAACGGCTCTGACCAGCACGTTTGCACGGTTCGACCGTTGGCAGTCCGTGACTGTTTGTGGACGTCTTGCGGACTAACTGCGGACTAGACCGCAGGCTCTTGCGCGAACGTCGAGAGGAGGCGTAGAAAAGAAGGCAGCCCCAGCCGGTGAGCAAACACCGACCAGGGCCTAGACCATTCACCAACCGAAGTGGAGAACGATCATGAGCACAATCATGCACGATGCCACAATGTCGCACGAGCGGCCAGCATGGGCCACGACGACAATCGAGCCCGAGGACGGTAGCCACGAGGGCCACGTCACGGTCGGCCCCGTCACCCTCAGCATCGGGCAGGACATCCCCTTCAACGGTGAGCCCGCGCCGATCTACGTATGGCTGCCCGAGGTCGAAAGGGTGGTCGGTGCGCAAGCCTGCCGTGACCTCGCGGCGGCGCTCCTCCAAGCCGCGGAGATCATCGAGAACGCCTGACCCCAACCAAGCAGCGCCCGGCCTCGTAGGAGGGTCCGGGCGCTGTTGTGTGCCTCGGGTCAGGCGGGCGTCAGTTCCGACGGCGTAACGACCTGCTGGCCATCTTGGAATTGGCCTTCCCATCCCGCAGTGCAGCCCTCAGCGGCGTGGATGGCGGTCCGGATGACTCCCTGAGCGACCTGCAGCGCTTCGGGCTGGGCTTCGGCATCCACGCTCATGGTGAACGTCACGATCCCGTCTGCCAGGTTCGCCCCAAGATCGGGGTCAAGGACGCCGTGCAACTCCGCGAGGGAGTCGGCAACACAGTCCAGATGAGCTTCCAGGTTCTCTAGGTTCCCGTAGTTGGACACGATGAAGGAGAGCGCGAGGTGATACCGAGTCGTCATGGCTTGTCCTCTCTCCAACAGGTCGCTCGTTTCAGGTATGCCACGAGGTTGCGCTTGTAGTTAGGGTCCGAAGGTGTGGCGTGCATCATCTTCATGTGCTTGGCTTCACATCCGCACTTCATCTTGAAGTATGCCTTGCCTCGTTCAACACGCCACCCCTGACTCTCTGCGATCTTGAGCACTCGCTCTAGTTCCTTATCCTGATGGCGAGGACGCGGAGACACATCCCCAATATAGATGACAACGAACGGCGCGTCTGGGGGGGTGCCCGCGCAGGTTCGGTGTCACCGGCCCCACAGACGAGAGTCCTCGACCGGTCCTTCGCTCCGGCCCGCTCATGCTCAGAACGGGCGGCCGGTGACGTTGACCCGCGCAGACTGATGCCCTGACCCGCCCACCAGGGGGTTGAGCGACGGTTATGCGAGGGGAGCGGCGCAGGCGACCGGGCCGAGTGACCCATTGGTGACCGCCTTCGGGACAGGACGAGGAACCATGAATAAGCCTCGGCCTGGTCACCGTTGACGCCGCTGCCCCAAGATCAGCGCTAGTAGCCGGCCGGGGTGATGAGCCCGCCGCCGTCGATCGCAGTGAAGGCCGTTGGGTACCGGTCGGCGATCATGGCGCAGTAATTGTAGACCTGCAGGCGGACTTGGAGGGTTCCGCTCAGGACCTCGACGAGCGCCCGCGTCCGCAGGGCACCCTCCCACAGGAAGGCATCCTTGAACCGTCCGGCGACCACGCGGTCCTGGTTGCTGCCAGCACCGAACGCGGTAGTCATGTTCGGGTCCGCGACGATCGGGATGCCCGCGATGGAGCCGACCACGCCTTGCACGGCGTTGGCGTCCAACACCGCGATGGTGTTGGCGCCGTGGTCGGCGTCCGGGGTGACCAGCGGCCGGTTCTGGGTGTCCAACGCTGCGGCGATCCACCACCACCGGGACGTGTGCATCACGATGCTGTCGGCGCCGAGGAACCGGAGCCGGGCAATCTGCGACAGCGCCTGCGTCAACGGCGTGTACAGTTCGGGCACTGTCGGGGTCGCGTCGGTGTACGTGACGAGGTTGATGCCGCTCACGTTCAGGATGCCCTTCATCTGCCCCGCTACGCCCGTGCCGGTCAGGACCTGAACGTCGAGCTTCTGGTTGTAGTCCGAGATCAGGTCGGAGAAGATCACCTCATCGAAGCCGGACGGGGACTGCTCAACGAGCTGCAGCGCGACATCGTTCTGTCCGGCGATGGTCCGAACCGGGCCGCTGACGAAGTTGTCGGTCAGGTCCGTGGACGACACCCCGGCGCCGTCAGCGGTCTGGACCGCAGTCGTGGTACCGGTGTTGACCTTGGGTAGGTTGATCGAGTCCGTGCCGCCGGGCAGGTCCCGAACGTTGCACCTGTCGGCGGTGGCGCGGCCGGCACGCAGCAGTGCAACGTACTCGTCCATGATCCACAGCGGCGGGACGAAGTAGCCGCCCTGCCCGTCCGTGCGGTTCGGGTTCACGCGGGTCTCGGAGCCTGCGGCGCGCTTCTGGGGACCAGCGCGGAACTCCCGCGGCAGGTCAGTCGCGGCGCGGTCGACACACTGGGCGTGCTCGTTCAGCCGCAGTTGCGCCTCGTAGGCGGCCGGGTCACCCGGCGTCGCGCTGGCGAGCAGGTCACGGAAGTAGCTGTTGCCGCTGGTACGCGAGTACACGACGTCGGCGCCGTTTCCGAACGCGCCGGGGTTCACATCGCGGGTGGTGATGCCCAGTTCGCCGCGGGCCTTGGCCTCAGCCGCTGCCCGGGTCTCCTCATCCTCCAACTGGGTGATGCGGGCCTCGACGTCGCGGCGCTCCACCTTGAGAGCGGCGTACTTGCGGGTCTCGGACGCGAGCAGGTCGTTTCGGCCCTCGTCCTCAGCCTTCTCACTGATCGAGCGGATCTCGCCGTTGATGGCACGAAGCCTCTCGCGGCATTTCTGTAGAGCTTTCACGGGACTGTCCTCACGGGATGTGCTCGCCGGCGCGAGCCGAACGAGCAAGCAGATGGGTTGTATCGGCGGGCATAGCCACGCCTGCGGCGACGGTGCTGGGCACTCACATCTGCCATTCGTCTGGACCGACCTTGGCTGCCATCGTCGGCCGCTGGGCGATACCGACTATGGGGGCTAGATCCGAGCCCGTGAGGAGCCCTGACACCAGCATCATACCCCATCCCCGTTGGGGTATGCGTCGGGAACGCTTGGCAGCATGTCGGGTTCGTAGTACGCGGCCGGTGCTCGCCCGAGGTCGACCAGACGCCGGCACGCAGCATCGAGACAGTCGGCGCGGAGCTCGGCAAGGTTGCCGAGGTTGCTGATCCGCACGACGTCGGTGCTCTTCATGCGACGGCGCACCAGCTCAAGGCCCTTAACATCAAGATGACCAATCAGTGCCCGGCACGTTGCGATCTCGGCCATGATGACCGCCCGCTCGGCCTGCGCGGGCATGGGGTTGATGCCAAGGTCTTCCGGGTCAACAGGGGAAGTGCTCATGATGATTCGACTCCTTCATGGTTGGTGGGGGATTGGGATGGGATCGGCCTCGGCGGCAAACCTGCGTCAGCCCGCTTGGCCGCGGCGTCATGCCGGATCAGGTCCAGCAAGTCGACACGATGAAGTCGAGCCCACGCGGCCCGGTGCGTCATCCAAGCGTTTCCCTCATCGTGGTCGCTCGGCCGGTTGAACCACTGCAGCGCAACCGGCATCTCGGCAGCCAGGTAGTCCGTCAGCGAACGCTTCCTTGACCTCATGCGATGCCTCCGGTCGGTTCACTGAGCTGGTCACCGAAGTCGTCGTGATCGGTAAGGCGCTCGACCTCGAAGAAGATGCTGCGCAGCTCCTTGACCGCTCCCACGGCCGGCGCACCACCAGCAGCAGCGATCCGGGCCAGGACCAGCGCAGCCTCACGCTGACTATCCACGTCGACTCCCTCCAACCGGGCGAACATGGCGACCACATGCGCCACAAGCGGATGATCACCGTCAGCCACACGCGGAGGCGATGCGCCGGACAGGCCGGAGCGGATCAAGTCAGCCGCATGTGTGGCGATGGGCCTCTGAGCGACCTTGGAGGCCGCCCTGAGCCGTGTAAGAGTGCCGTCGTCCAGTCGGATGCTGACGGGCGTGGATGCCATTAGGTGCCTTCCTGGGGGTTGTGGTGACTACGTGGAAAAAATCGGGGAGAGATTTGCGCACTTGCGGGGTAGCGCTGGTCCATTGCTGGGAACTATTTTTGGGCGCGGGGTGTTGGAGTGGACCTCGTGCTATGAGACACAGGTCCACTGCGGGGTGGTGATGGCTCCGTTCAAGGCCGCGACGGGGGCGGGCCGGTCGAGCACCCACCCTCCTGGATGGGTCTTCCACGAGCACCAGACCGCGATCTCGGGCCTTGAGGTGGTCGACGCGTTCACGTCTGGTCATGGCGCGGGCCTGCTGTTCGGTGGTCATGTCGTCCTTCCTCGGGGTGTGCGGTCGATCCCGGCCCATGTGCCGAACCGGGCCTTGGTTGCCGTGGCTGCGGTGTCGCATGGGTCGAGCAGTGGGCAGGGTTGGCAGTGCTTGGCGACGTCGGCGCGGGTGGTGTGGTCGTCGCTGGTCCACCTGTCGTCGAGCGCGCAGGGTGGTGCTTGGTCGCGTTCGAGCAGCGACAGGAGTGCGTTGCCGAGTGCGCGCATTGCTGCGTCGGCGTCGGCGTTGGCGTTAGGTCGTTCGCGTGGGCGAGGCGCGGTGGTCATCATGGCGCGCCCATGGGCAGTTGGGTGTGTTCGTTCCCGTCTCCATCCGACTGCACCGACTGCGCCGACTGCGCCGACTGCGCCAACTGTGCCCCAGTTGGTGCAGTCAGTGCAGTTAGAGAGTCTCCCCTAGGCGTTTGCTCCCACTGTGCTCCAACTGGCGGTTCGGGCATTTCCCAGTACGTGACCCGAGGGAACCCGCTGCTCGTCACGTTGAGCTTTAGCTTTGCTCGTGCACGCTTGATGGAGTCGACGCTGTGGCCTGCCCTGCCTCCTTCCTTCTTGGCATCAGCACTGAGCACCTGGCCGCCGCCTATGGCGAGGAAGTCGGTGAGCCAACCTGCCGCCTCGCTCGTGGCGGTCCTGTCTTCGCCGGTGTCCGCAGCCCTGCGCATCGTGTCGCCGATGCTGGTGGCCAG
>DHJN01000081.1:0-4005 GCA_002404345.1 Actinobacteria bacterium UBA4719
GATAGGTCATCGTCACGATGCTCGCGTCCAACTGCCCCATGGAACGCGCCCAGACATACCGCGCCGACCGCAGCCCACGGCGCGCGGGGGTGTTCTCGCACCCACTGTGGGCGCCGTGACTCCTGCGTCAACGGTCGTAGGTCGAAGTTGGTGGTGAACACGATTTAATTCTGTCACAGACAGAAACTAATCCCGACCGGAGCTTCTTCTTGCGTGCGCGAGCCTGCTACTTAGAGGAAATGGGGTTCTGTGAAACACATGGGCGAGGGAGGACGGACCGTCTACCTGGCTGAGCCGGCGGATTCATTCCCTTGCTCCGACCGCGTCGGCGCGAAGTGAATCATCGGCTGTCTCCACAACGGTACTGGGGTCGGGTCCTGCCCACGAAGCTGGGCGATGACGGTGAAGCTGCGTCGCATCAACAGCGCGGCGCTGGTGGCCAGCAAGATCGCCACGGGCAGCTCCACGATCGCAGCCGCGATCGAGCCCCAGTGTTCGGCGGTGCCCCAGGACAGGCAGACGTCGAACCATACGTCGCAGGTCAACAGAGTTGAGGTGATGACCAGGGCGATAACGGCAACTTGTCGACGAAGCCAGACGGTCAGCACCGTAGCGACAAACGCGGCCACCAGGGCAATGTCGAAACCGACCCAGACGGCTCGCCAGGCGCCACCCGAGGAAGTTGCGGGCAGGGTGGCCGACAAGAAGACCAACCACGGCAGCAGGAACAGAGCACCAACCCCACCGACAGCCAGGACAAGCCGTCGTCGGCCAGGAGACCGCATCGCCGCCGGCGACTGATCGATGCTCTCTGCCAGCAGCCGGGCGACGCTGGCCCGCTGTTGGGCGCTCCACCCGCGGACATCGTCACGGGTGGGCATCGAGGCTTCTGGCTCACTCAAACTGACCTCCTGGCAGTCGAGGGAGGATCCCGCACGTATCCACGGGCCGGATAAGCGTCCGTGGAGAACTGTTCCAGTACCCGCACCGGGCCGTTCCTGTGAGCGGGGTTCAGACCGAAGTGGAGCTGGTATAGCGCAGGTACGGCTTGACCACGTCCAGGTCTGGGAAGAGCTCTTTCGCCGCATCGGTCGGGATGTCGAGGTTGACGATTGCGCGGTCGCCGGGGCGCCAGTCGGCCGGCGTGGCGAAGGGGCCGGACTCGTTGAGCTGCAGTGCGTCNNAGCACGCGCAGGATCTCGTCGAAGTTCCTGCCGACGCTCTTGGGGTAGGTGAGCATCAGCTTGATCAGGTTGTCGGGGCCGATGATGAACACCGAGCGCACCGAGCTTGTGTCACCTTCGCCGGGGTGGATCATGTCGTAAAGCTCGGCGACTTTCTTGTCCGGGTCGGCGATGATCGGGTACCCGATAGTGGTCTTGGAGACCTCTTCCACGTCCGGCTTCCACGAGTTGTGGTCTTCGACCGAGTCCACCGAAAGTGCGATCACCTTGGTGTTGCGTTTGTCCCACTCGTCGCTGAGCTGGCCGACCCGGCCGAGCTCGGTGGTGCACACGGGGGTGTAGTCGGCAGGGTGGCTGAAGAAGACCGCCCAGCTGTCGCCCTTCCAGTCCAGGAATGAGATCTCACCTTCGGTGGTGGGTGCGGTGAAGTCGGGTGCTGTGTCACCCAGGTGCATGGAAGCCATGGATTCGCTCCAGTCTCTTATCGCGCGTGTCGTGCCTGTGCGTCGACAGTATCCCCGGGTACCAGGGGCTGCGCGGTGTAGCCGCCGGCACTACCCAGCGGGACTCCACAGACAACGGTGGATACTGCCCGGGGTATTCCGCGAGCAAGGCTCGCGGGCGCTCAGGAATGTCTCTCGTATGTTGTGCGTTCATACCCCCGGAGGTATTATTCGGGCAGCGAAAGGTGGACGTGGATGACAACCGGGTCCAGATCGCTGAGTCCAAGCCTGCGGTTGAGTCCCAGGCCACCGCTACTGGGTCCTGACCCAAAGTCCTGACGCACACGACCCAAAGGAGTGACCATGGTTGCGCTTAACCCGGATGAGCTGGGCGCAGTGGCCAACCGGCTGCGCCGTGCCCAAGGCCAGATCGGCGGCGTCATGCGGATGATCGAGCAGGGCCGTGACTGCAAGGACATCGTCACCCAGCTAGTCGCCGTCAAACCACGCCCTGGACCAGGCGGGCTTCGCGATCATCGCCTCCAGCCTCACCCAGTGCCTTGCCGAGCCCGACGGCGCCGAATCTGCGGATGCCCAGAGTCTGGAGAAGTTGTTCCTTTCCCTTGCTTGAGCCTGCACAGAGTCTTTCTGGCCTGAGCCAGGGACAGGACCACGACCATGACCACCCTGCCCACGAGAGGCCACTATCCATGTCAGACAAGCACGACGCCTTCGGACCCAACCGGACCCGTGACGTCATCATCATCGGTTCTGGTCCGGCTGGGTACACGGCTGCGATCTATGCTGCGCGCGCCAACCTGGAGCCGGTGATCTTCGAGGGTGCGGTCACTGCTGGTGGCGCGTTGATGAATACCACTGAGGTGGAGAACTTCCCTGGCTTCCCGGCCGCGGTGATGGGTCCAGACCTGATGGAGTCCATGCGTGCCCAGGCTGAGCGTTTCGGTGCGCAGCTGGTCCGCGATGACGTGACCGAGGTTTCGCTGAGCGGCCCGGTCAAGAGCGTCACCGACGGCAGCGGCACCACCTGGTGGGCCCGGACGGTGATCCTGGCGATGGGTTCGGCCTATCGGCAGATGGGGATCGCGGACGAGAAGCGGCTTTCGGGCCATGGGGTGTCGTGGTGTGCGACCTGTGACGGGTTCTTCTTCCGCGGCCAGGACATCGTGGTCGTCGGTGGCGGTGACTCCGCGGTGGAGGAGGCCACCTTCTTGACCAAGTTCGCCGATTCGGTGACGATCGTGCACCGCCGCGACGAGCTGAGGGCCTCCAAGATCATGGCCGCCCGCGCGATGGCCAACCCCAAGATCCGGTTCGCGTGGAACAGCGCTATCGAGGAGATCCACGGCCAGGACAAGGTCACCGGGGTGACCCTGCGTGACACGTTCACCGGCGAGATCCGTCAGCTGCCCACAGCCGGGGTTTTCGTGGCCATCGGCCACGACCCGCGCAATGAGCTCATCAAGGGCGTCGTCGACCTGGATGATCACGGCTACGTCAAGGTCAAGGGCCGCAGCACGGCGACCAACATCCCAGGGGTGTTTGCTGCGGGGGACCTGGTCGACCACACCTACCGGCAGGCGATCACCGCCGCGGGATCGGGCTGCGCCGCGGCGCTGGATGCCGAGCGGCACCTCCGCGACCTCGAACCCGCTCAGAGCGAAGACGAACGCGCGACTGGTCACGAACAGCTCGTCGCGCCCTGAACGCATGATCCCCGAGCACGCTGCCATCGGTAGCGCGGGCGAAGCTCCGGGCGCCATCATCATTTCCGAGCCACCGAAGGGACACCACGTGGACAGCACGGACAAGACGTCATGGGACCAGCGCTATGCGGACAGCGACCTTGTCTGGTCCGCCGCACCGAACATCTGGGTCGAGCAGCTCACCCACGATCTGCCGCCGGGCACGGCTTTGGATATTGCGGCCGGAGAGGGCCGCAATGCACTGTGGCTTGCGGCCCGCGGATGGCATGCAACCGCGGTGGACTTCTCCGCGGTGGCACTGCGACGGGCTGCGTCGCTCGCTGAGGAGCAGCTCGGCCGCGACGCCGGACGACTGGTGACCCTGGAGGTCGACGTCGAGACGTGGGTCCCGCATGCGCGTTCCTACGATCTGGTTCTCGTGGTGTACCTGCACCTGCGCGAGAAACAGCGCAGCGCCATCATGCTCTCCGCCGCCGAGGCCGTCGCCCCGGGCGGGACACTCTTGGTGGTGGGACACGACCTGGAGAACCTGACCGCCGGACACGGCGGCCCACAAGACCCTGGCGTGTTGTACCGCCCCAGTGACATCGTGGCGGACATCGAGCCGGCACAGCTGCTCGTGGTCCGCGCAGAGACAGCCGTGCGATCACTGAC
>DHJN01000081.1:4083-5869 GCA_002404345.1 Actinobacteria bacterium UBA4719
TGCGCCAGCGGTGTCCGTTCCTATCTCGCCACCCGCGTCCGGCTCAGTGAGGGTTCGACGCCCGCCACCTCTCCGGCGGGTGGCTCACCCTCCAGTCCGTCGACCCGGACCTCTGAAACACCTCGTCTCACCGAAGGAGCAAACCGCATGCGAATGCACCCCACTCGAAGGTGGTCCCGCCGGATCGCAGCCGCAGCACTCGCCATCGTGGCTGTGGCGACCACCACCGGAGTCAGCGCCTGCTCATCCAGCACGTCGGCCGGCAGCACGACCTCACCCGCGACCGGACAGCACGTGGCCGCCAGCGACTTCTCCACCGCCATGAAAGCGTCCGGCACGATCGTGCTCGACGTGCGTACACCGGCCGAGTACGCCAGCGGACACCTCCCTGCGGCGCAGAACATCGACATTGAGGCCCCGGACTTCGCAACCCGGATCGCCGCACTCGACAAGGCGGCGACGTACGCCGTGTACTGCCACAGCGGGAACCGGTCGGGCACGGCGTTGGAGCAGATGAGTGCCGCCGGCTTCACCCACGTATACGACCTCGCAGGCGGGATCGGTGCTTGGCAGGAGATGGGCGGACCCATGGCGATGGGAGGGTCCTGAGCAGGTGTGACATATCCCAAGGTGTGTATTGCAGACAATAGTCAGGGCGCACGTCTCAGTCGTCTGGAGGTTTGCCGTCTCGTGATGGGCAGACTCTGGCCCGCCAGGTTCAACTGCGCGACAGGAGGAACATGAGCACAGCCAGGTCGACCTCAACCGAGCCTGTGCGGACCCTGCAGGCGAGCGTCCTCGCCCTGCGCAGCTGGACGGCGAGGCAACGCCTTGCGGCGGTTGGCTTCAGTGTCGCCTTCGCCCTGCTGATCGGGATTCCAACGGTGCTGATCCCCAACCCGGTCTTCGGTCGCCAGGTCCCGGTGCACCCCTGGAACTACCCGGTCTGGATCGCATCATCGGTCCTTGCCGGGATGCTTGCCGCGACCTATGTCCGGCGGACCCGCGGCATCGGCGAGACGACAGCAACAGACGACACCAGCGATGCCCCGAGCCGGTTCGGGATGGTCGGCGGCGTCCTGGCCTGGTTCGCCGTCGGCTGTCCGGTGTGCAACAAGATTGCCCTGCTCGCGCTCGGGTATTCCGGCGCAATCACCCGGTTCGCCCCCGTGCAGCCCTTTCTTGCGGCGGCTGCCCTGGTGATGACTGCGGGAGCACTACTGATGCGCCTGCGAGGACAGATCCTGTGCTCTACGTCGCCATCGATGATGACCCCCACCTGAGCTACGCCCCCGGCGCCAACGGACCGCCTCGGCACCGACGGCGATTGGTCTCTTCTCTGACAGCACTAGACGCATCACTGCGCCGGCCAGGTCGCACCCCAACGAATGCCCACCGACAGCCCGGAGCCGGTTCATCGGCTCCGGGCTGTCCCCGGCGGTCAGCCGCCGAATGCCACGAGGTGGCGCTCGGAGGCTGCGAGAAGGTTCTTGTAGACCCGCGTCACGTCGGGTGCCGTCACGCCGGTCGCCGCCGCTTTCAGGTCGGTGATGTCGGTCGACTCGACGGTGCGGGCGGCCGTGTTGGCGCCGTCCACGCTGGCCGTGCCCTGGGCCAGCAGCTTGTTGTACAGCTGCTGGGTGCTTGCGGTCGTGAAGGTTCCCGCGGCTTTTCCTGCGGTCGGGTCGGTAATGGCGTACCGCTTGAGCACGATGCGCACTTCGGCGAGGTGTCGTGTCTCGGCGTTGGTGATCCGGCTGAACGGTGTCCCGTACTTGTCGCCGAA
>DHJN01000030.1 GCA_002404345.1 Actinobacteria bacterium UBA4719
CGGCCCGGTGAACCCCATTAGGGGCGTCAAACGGAGACCGTGTTCCTCATATCCTTAGGGCTGAGACACCCCGAGGGGGCACCAGGTGGCACCCGATGACGGGCATGCCCATACCGTCGCAGGAGTGAGCTCGAGGTGGCGTGCAACATCGCACGCGTGCTGTCGGAGTCTCCGGTTCGACACACCCGCTGATCCCCTTGAGGGGAATCGGGGTGGAGTGGGCCGTTCGGCGTTCATCGCAGCTGGTGGAGGTCGAGGACGCGCAGGCACGGCGCGCGACGGTGCTTCGGATGACGGGCATGCCCTCGGCGGTCAGCTCGGCGCGGGCCTGGGCCTGGAGGGCAGGCCGCGGGCCGTCGGTCTCGGCCAGTCGTGCTTCCATTTCGGCGAGTTCGTGGGCGTCCATGGCTTTGTCGACTCCGAGAGTCACGGTGTCCCACCACGGTCCGGCTTCGGCCACCCTTGCGGGTGAGCGGCTTTCTTGGTCCCGGGCAACGGCCAGGAGGGCCTGTTCCATCAAGGCCGGCGGCCACCCTCTGGTCACCACAGCCAGTCTGATGACGACCGCCAGGCACCGAGCGGTCCACCGGGCGGTCGGTTTGCCCAGGACCTGGCGTGCGGTCATGCACTGCCGGGCCAGCTGGTCGAGGTCGGTGATGCCGCAGGCTTCCAGCAGATCGTGGTCTGCCTCCTCCGCCGGCGCCGGCGCAGACCGGCCGCGGCGTGAGGGGGTAGGGGGAGGAGGTGTGTCGGTAAGGATCTCTGGGTTGGGCCGCAGTTCTGCGGCCACCCTGGCCGCAGATGTGCGGCCAGGGTTTGCCGGGACGGCATCCGGGAGCCGGAGCCGTTCCCGTAGCGAAGCAGGAGGGAGTACAGGCGGAACGCGCCGTCGGAGACGGCTGCGTCGATCACCCATTCTGGGACGATCGCGAACCGCGGTTCCTCGACGACGAGGGTGCCGGGGGCGGGTGGCGTGGTGTGCGGCGGTGGGGCTTCTCGGGTCACGGTGATGGCCTATCGAGCGGATGCGCTGCGGGTGGGCAAGGCTGACTCGACCGCTGCCCTCGACAGGGAGCGCGTCAGGGATGCGTCGGGAAATGCGCCAGGGACTGCACGGACAGAGTGGTGTCAAGCGGCTGCGTGTGGGCGCATCCGTGGGCGCAGACTGTTCACGGAGGCCTGGTATTGACCGATACTGGGCAACAGCAACGGCTCCTGACTGCGTGCTCGGGCAGCACGAGGCGAGAGGCGCTGATACGCAACGGAATTCGCCCCCGCTCGTTACGGATCAGAAGGTTGGGGGTTCGAATCCCTCCGGGCGCGCTCCGTGTTGAGACGGAAACTCGAGTGACCAAGGCCCTCTGACCAGCGGAAACGCTGGCGGGGGCCTTGGTCGTGGTCGAATTGCGAGACGCCGGGTCTTAAGTTTGTGGACTCGCGGAAAGTTGCGACCAACTTCGTCCGTTTATCAACTCCTCAGTAGAACCTCGAGCACCGCGGGTGCACAGAATCGGCGGTTGTAGGTACCGAACGGCGCCAGCGGCTCGAAGACTTCGATCGCGATGAGCTGTTCCACGAGCTTGTTCGTCCTGCCGTAGGTAAGCCCAAGCGCGTCCTGCAAGTCTCGTACGGTGAAGCTGGGGTGGCCAACCGCGAAGTCGACGGCGGTGTGTGCGCTGTCTGCTCGCAGCCTGGAGGCTCTGACTTGTTCCTTGAGCGAAGTCTGCACCTGCGCAAGCGACAGCATCTGCTGCCGAGTCGAGGTCGCGGAAGCATCGATGCCCGTAGCGAAGAAGCCCACCCAGTCGTCCCAACGCGAGTCCGCGCTCACGCCGAGCAGGCAGTCGTAGTAGTCCTGTCGTCGAGCCTCGAACCCCGGTGACACGGTGAGGGTCGGCTCGCCGAGCACGCTTGAGGCATACAGCTGAAGCACGATCAACAAGCGGCCGATACGCCCGTTGCCGTCGTTGAAGGGGTGCAGTGTCTCGAAGTGATAGTGCGCCATGGCGGCGGCGACCACGGGGTCGAGTGAGCGAGATCGGTCGACATTCATCCAGTCGAGCAGCTGTTGGAGACGGGTTGAGAGCTCATCGCCAGGGGGATGAGGTACGAATCGCGCGTCGACCACCGAACCGCCAGGGCCGTGCCCGATCGCCACCTGGATGTCCCGCACCTGTCCAGCCTGAGGTGTGTCTGATGGGGTGCCTCTGACGAGGATCTGCTGGAGTTCCAGCGGGGCGTATGTCCCCTCCAGCGCAAGCCGATCTGGGCGGACAGCCGACCCATCGGGCAAGATGAACCTGGGCCACATCCGGGCTGGAGGCTGACGACCGCGAGGATCCAAACATGGGACGACGCGACTACTACGACGACTCTGACGCTCCCGATGCCAACTCGCTGGTCCTGGCCGCCTCGGCAATCGTCGTCAACGCGGCCGGCTGGATGTGATGACGGACTTGGCGACAGTCTGCGAGGTGGTCATCACCGGCCCGGACCAGGAATGGGCTTCGACGTTCACCCGTCAGCTCATTGAAGATCGTCTGGCTGCTTGTGGGCACATTCTCAACGAGGTCAGGTCTATCTATCGTTGGCAGGACGCCGTTGCGGACGAGACAGAAGCGCGAGTCGCCCTGCACACGCGGCGGAGCCTCGTCTCGGCCATCGTGGACCGTGCACATCGAGACCATCCGTATGACGTTCCGTGCGTCATCGCCATGCCCATCGTCGACGGCAACCCCGCGTACGTCGACTGGGTCCTGCGCGAAACGTTGAACGGACACGAGGACAAGGGAGCGCGCTGATGACGGATGAGGATCGTCTTGCCGCCGAACAACGTGCCCGGGTGCTGATCGATCGTCAGCTCACCGACGCTGGCTGGGTGGTGCAGGACCGGAGGGAGCTCAACCTCTTTGCCGGCCAGGGTGTGGCAGTACGTGAGGTGATCATGGCCAAGGGTCATGGTCGTGCGGCTACCTGTTGTACGTGGACCAGAAGGCCGTAGGAGTGATCGAGGCCAAGCCGGGGGGCACGACGCTGTCGGGGGTGGAGTGGCAGAGCGCGATGTATGCCGAGGGGTTGCCTGCCGAGGTCCGCCTCAAGGCGGTGACCACGGACGGCCGCCTTCCCTTCGTGTTCGAGGCCAGCGGCTCGGAGACTCACTTCACCAATGGTTACGACCCGAACCCGAGAGCCCGGCGGGTCTTCGCGTTCCCGCAACCCGCCACCCTCGCCCGGACCCTGCGCGACGCCGCCGCCGAGCCGGAACGCCCGACGTGGCGGGGGAAGGTCGCCGCGTTGCCGGAGTTGGACGTCAGGGCGTTGCGTCCGGCGCAGATCACCGCGATCGGTGGCATCGAGCAATCCCTGGCGGAGCAGCGTTTCGACCGGTCGCTGGTGCAGATGGCGACCGGGGCTGGCAAGACGTTCGCCGCGGTGACGGCGGCATACCGGCTGTTGAAGCATGGCGGGTTCAACCGGGTGCTGTTCCTGGTCGATCGCAACAACCTGGCGGATCAGACGTTGGCGGAGTTCCAGAACTACCGAACCCCCGATGACGGGCGGCGGTTCACGAGATCTACAACGTGGACAAGCTCACCGGTGCCGGGATGCTTGGCAGCTCCAAGGTCGTCATCTCCACCATCCAGCGGGTCCACCGCGCGCTGTCCGGCAACGAGGTCGCCGACCAGGATGACCCGAACCTGGACGACTTCGTCCCCGACGCCCCGGTCAGCGTGACCTACAACAGGGCGTTCCCGCCGGAGACGTTCGACCTGGTCATCGTGGACGAGGCGCACCGCTCCATCTACGGCGTGTGGCGCGGGGTGTTGGAGTACTTCGACGCCCACGTCGTCGGCCTGACGGCGACGCCGGGCAAGCAGACCTTCGGGTCCTTCCGGCAGAACCTGGTGTCGGAGTACACCTACCCGCAGTCCGTGGCCGACGGGGTGAACGTGGACTTCGACCTGTACCGGATCAAGACCCAGATCAGCGACCAAGGTTCGAGCATCGAGGCCGGCACCATCGTGCCCACCGTGGACCGGCGCACCCGCATCCAGCGGTTCGAAACCCTTGACGAGACAAGGGAATACACCAACCGGGAGCTTGACCGCGCGGTGACCGCCAAGGCGCAGATCCGCCTGGTGCTGGAGACCTTCCGCGACAAGCTGCCCACCGAGATCTTCCCAGGACGCACGACGGTCCCCAAGACGTTGATCTTCTGCAAGGACGACGCCCACGCCGAGGAGGTCGTCACCGCGATCCGTGAGGTCTTCGGCAAGGGCAACGACTTCGCGGCCAAGATCACCTACGCCGCCCGCGACCCCAAGGCCCACCTGCAGGCGTTCCGCACCTCGGCGAGCCTGCGGGTCGCGGTGACCGTGGACATGATCGCCACCGGCACCGACGTCAAACCGTTGGAGTGCGTGTTCTTCATGCGCGACGTGCGCTCCGCGTCGTACTTCGAGCAGATGAAGGGCCGTGGCGCCCGTACCATCGCCGACGCCGACTTCCAGGCCGTCACTCCCGACGCCACGTCCAAGCTGAGGTTCGTCATCGTCGACGCGGTCGGGGTCACCGAGCACGACTTCGTCGACCCTCCGCTGAACCGCGACAAGACCGTGTCGCTGCGGAAGCTGCTCGACCGGGCCGCCGCGCTGTCGCTGACCGAGGACGAGACCGCGACTCTCGCCTCGCGTCTGGCCGCTCTGGAGTGGCAGCTCACCGATGCCGAGCGGGCCGAGCTGGACTCAGTCGCCGGTATGCCGGTGCGCCGCCTCGTGCGCGACCTGGTCGACGCCGTCGACCCCGACACCCAAGCGCGGGTTGTCGCCGATGCGGTGGCCGACGGGTCCGATCCCGAGACTGCGGTCCAGGAGCTGCTAGACACTGCGGTCAGGCCGCTGGCCGCGAATCCCGAGCTGCGGCAACGGATCCTGGAGCTGCGGGCCACCCATGACCGGGTCATCGACGAGGTAAGCGTCGACGTGCTTCTGGACGCCCACGGCGTGGTCGACACCACCCGGGCCCGCTCGATCGTGGAGTCCTGGCAGCAGTACCTGATCGACCACCGCGACGAGATCACCGCGATCCAGCTCATGCAGGAGGCCAGGGAGCGGCGAGTGTCGTTCGCGCAGATCCAGGAGCTGGCGGACAGGAGCAGCCGCCCCCCGCACAACTGGACCCCGGACCTGATCTGGTCCGCGTACGAGGCCATCGACGTCGGCCGCGTCCGGCACAGCGACCGGCACACCCTGACCGACCTGGTGTCGCTGATTCGCTTTGCCACCAAGCTCGACGACGAGCTTGTCTCCTACTCGGTGCACGTGCACGAGCGGTATGCCGGGTGGCTCGCGCAGCAGACGCAGGCCGCCGTAACGTTCACCCCCGCCCAACATTGGTGGCTCGACAAGATGGTGGAGGTGATCGCAGTGTCCGCAGGCATCAGCCCCGAAGACCTGGACAAC
Source organism: Actinobacteria bacterium UBA4719 (assembly GCA_002404345.1). Lineage (GTDB taxonomy): Bacteria > Actinomycetota > Actinomycetes > Actinomycetales > Dermatophilaceae > UBA4719. The sequence continues at coordinate 5,463 of DHJN01000030.1, forward strand.
GCCCCCTTCACCGAACGCGGCGGAGTCGACGGAGCCATCCGCGACCTCGGCCCCGACACAGCCATCCTCATAGACCAGCTCAACAACAACCTCACCGCATGACCGGCCTGCCCACTGGCTGGAGCGCCCAAACGGTCAAGGATTTGTTGTCGATTCGGTACGGCAAGTCGTTGGCGGCAAACCTCCGCGTAGCGGATGGAAAGTACCCAGTCGTGGGATCCGCTGGAGAGATGGCCAGGACCGACGAGTCGCTTATCAACGGCCCAACGATCGTCGTGGGTCGGAAGGGCAACGTGGGAGCCGTTCAACTTCTGACCGAAGGCGGATGGCCTATCGACACGACGTACCTCTCCCAAGTGTCCGATGACTTAGACCCGCGTTTCGTGGCCCACCAACTCACCTCCCTCAGGCTCGTACGCCTGGACAGCTCGACCGCCACGCCAAGCCTGCGGCGGCAGGACTATGAGGTCCAGGAACTGGTCGTGCCTCCATTGGACGAGCAGCGGCGGATCGTCGACATTCTCGAAGACCACCTCTCCCGCCTCGACGCAGCAACCGCATTGTTGGTGTCAGCCGATCGGCGGGCATCCGCCTGGAGCCGTTCCGTTGTGGACGTAACTCTGTGGGATCACAAATGCCCACGGACCCAAGTGGCCGACTTGCTCGCTGAACAGATGAGAAACGGCCACTCGGCCCGTGCAGTCCGGGACGGCTTGGCTGGTATCCGAACTCTCACCCTGACCGCAGTCACGCGCAATGAGTTCACCGATGTGTTCACCAAGGTCACGTCGGCGGATCCAGACCGGGTGAAGGGCCTGTGGTTGCGGAGCGGAGATGTGCTCGTCCAGCGAGCGAACACCCCCGAACTGGTAGGAACCACTGCGATGTTCAACGGACCGGATGACTGGGCCATCTATCCGGATCTTTTGATAAGGCTGAGGGCTAATGAGCAGCGCGTCGTCAGTGGTTACCTTTGCGCAGCGAGCGAGCCCACCGCCAGATGCGTTCGAAAGCCAAAGGCCTCGCTGGCTCGATGCCGAAGATCGATCAGGCCGCCATCGGCTCGACTACATTGCCTGTGCCTGACATCGCCACTCAACAGACGCTGCTGTTGCGCTTGCGAGAGGTCGATTCTGTACGCGAACGAACGGCTCAGGCCGCGAAAGTCGCCGAATCTAGGGGGCATGTTCTCCGGAGGGCACTGATGGCCGCGGCGTTCTCGGGTCGACTGACCGGTCGTACGAGCGACCTCGATGTGGCCGAAGAGCTCGCTGCCGCCGGAGTTTGAATGTGATGCGCGCAGATGGGTGTTGTTAGAGCGCGCGCAGATAGGACGCTCCTAGTCAGTCCAGCGCTTGGCCCATTTGACGAGTTT
>DHJN01000197.1:0-3761 GCA_002404345.1 Actinobacteria bacterium UBA4719
GCCGACGCGGCCTGGCCCGGGTGGGGACGCAGCGCCTGCAGGTCGGCGGCGAACACGTCGTCGGTGCCGAGCAGGCCCTCGACACTCATCGCGGCAGTGACGTCGGCGACCTTGAGCAGGTCCCGCAGGTCGGTGATGGCAAGGATGAGCTGGCCGAGCATTCCATCCGTGCCGTTGATGAGCGCGAGGCCTTCCTTCTCACGCAACGTGACCGGGGCGATACCGGCTTCGGCCAGCGCATCGGCAGCCGGGCCCAGCTCGCCCTTCGCGTCGCGGACCGTCCCCTCGCCCATGACGGCGAGCGCGCAGTGCGCGAGCGGCGCGAGGTCACCCGAGCAACCCAGGCTGCCGTACTCGTGGACCACGGGGGTGATCCCCGCGTTCAACAGCGCCTCGTATGTCGCAGCCGTCACCTCGCGCACGCCGGTGCGCCCGGTGGCCAGGGTCGAGAGGCGCAGCAGCATGAGGGCACGGACGACCTCCCGCTCGACCTCGGGACCGGAGCCGGCCGCGTGGCTGCGGACCAGGCTGGCCTGCAGCTGGGCGCGCAGCGGGACCGGGATGTGTCGGGTGGCGAGGGCACCAAAGCCGGTCGAGACGCCGTAGTGCGGTTCGACGTCCTGCGCCAGGCCCTCGATGATCTTGCGGCTCTTGCAGATCTCCTCTAGCGCGTCGGTGGTGATCTCGACTCGGGCGCCGTGGCGAGCAACAGCCACCACGTCGTCGAACGACAGTGGGCCGATGCCGACGGCGATCGTGTCCGCAGCGGAGGTCGGCGTGTTTGCAGAGGCCAGCGAGCTTGCAGAGGCCAGCGAGCTTGCAGAGGCCAGCGGGGTTGCCGAGGCTCGCGAGCTTGCGGAGGCCATCGGGGTTGCCGAGGCCCGCGAGCTTGCGGCGGTGGACGCTGAAGTCATGAGTTCATTGGAACTCACCGAGGAGCGGTCAACCATCCCCGGACTGCCGTTAGTGTCTCAGACCTGAGACACTAACGGCAGTGGATGGGCCACCCGGTCGGCTCCGATGAAGGCCAAGGCTGCGGTCGGCATGGCCTTCAGGGGCAGTTATGCGAAGACACAGCCAGTGTGGGCGGGGTTGGTTTGCCCGATGCCATATCTCCTTTGCTTGCGTGAACGGATTGGCACCAATCCGTCACTCCCACCCGAGTCGCTGGGTGGGGTGTGAACTGGTCGGCGAGGATACGCAGACCAGCGACAAACCTGACGAAAAAAACGCTAGCTGCGAGCCGGACGACTGGGAGGAGGTTCTGGCAAAGTCCAACCTTTTGCCACCTCTTTGGGTGATGGGACAAAGGTGAACCGCCGAGCTGCCGATCGGTACTTCTCCGCCCCTGAGACACTTTTGGCATGGCCAACGCTCCCGCCGCCAGTCACGCCCTGGCCGTGCTGCGACTGTTGGCACGGCATACCGAGCCTGTCCCTGCCTCCGCCATCGCCCGCGACCTCGACCTGCCCAGGTCGAGCGTCTATCACCTGCTCACCGTGCTTGGAGACCAGGGGTTTGTGGTGCATCTGGCTGAGGAACGGCGTTACGGCCTCGGTGTCGCCGCGTTCGAGCTGGGCTCGGCCTACACCCGACAAGCACCATTGCAGCGCCTCGCGCGCCAGCCGCTGGTGCGGTTGGTGGACGCCACCGGACACAACGCTCACCTCGCAGTGCTGCACGGCCGCGACGTCCTCTATGTCATCGAGGAGCGGGCGCACGGCCGGCCCCCACTGGTGACCGACGTGGGTGTGCGCCTCCCCTCGCAGATGACCGCGAGTGGCTTGGCCATGCTGGCTTCCCTTCCGCCACAACAGGTTCGGGCGCTGTTCCCGTCCCGTGACGCCTTCGTCCAACGCCACGGCGTAGGCCCGACGACGCTCCCGGGCCTGCGGGCTGTGCTGTCCCGGGTGCGGCAGGACGGTTTCGCCGTGGAGGACGGGACGGTGACACCGAACTTCTCCTCAGTCGCCGCGCCGGTGCTCGACCACAGTGGGCATCCGGTGGCCGGGGTCGCCGTGACGTATCCCGCCACCGAGGTGACGGCGGACCAGCGTCGGGCCATCGCCGAGCAGGTCATCCGGACCGCGACGGACCTGACCCACCGGGTGCGGGGTCGGGCCTGATGCCCAACCAGCAGCCGGTCGCAACGCCCAACCAGCAGCCGGTCGTCATCGTCCTCTGCGGCGGAACGTCCCGTCGACTGGCAGGGCGTGACAAGACGCGTGAGTCCCTCGCCGGGACAACGGTGATGGACCATCTCCTCGACGCGTTGCCATCAGGCTGGCCTGTGGTCTGCGTCGGTGAGGAGCGCGCCACGACCCGGTCGGTCGACTGGTGCCGCGAGTCCCCCGCCGGCGGTGGACCGGTCGCCGGTATCGCCGCCGGCCTCGAACACGCCGGACACCTCGGACACGCCGGCCACCCCGACGCCGAGATCTGTGTTGTGGTCGGTGGCGACATGCCCTTCGCCGCAGCTGCGCTGCCGACTCTCGTCGATGCGCTGAACGCCCAGCCCGGGCTTGACGCCGTGCTGGCCGCAGACCCGGACGGGCGCACGCAGCCGTTGCTCGCGGCATACCGCTCGGAGGTCTTGCAGACCGCGCTCCCGCGCGAACCGGGCGGCGCCAGAGTCATGGCCGTCCTCGACGCCCTGGTGACCGGGACGGTGACATACGAGGCTCCGATCACCCTGGACGTCGACACCCCCGAAGCGCTCGAGCAGGCCCGGCATATCGTCGGGGCATGAAAGCCATCACGATTCCCACGCCCGGAACCGCTGACGCACTCGTCCTCGACGAGGTGCCCACGCCCGAGATAGCCGCCGACGAGGTGCTGGTGCAAGTGGCAGCAGCCGGCGTCAACCGCGCGGATCTCATGCAACGCCAAGGGTTCTACCCCCCACCGCCCGGCACTTCGGCATACCCGGGCCTCGAGGTCAGCGGCACCATCAGCGCCCTCGGCAGCGACGTGACCGGCTGGGCGGTGGGCGATCAGGTGTGCGCCCTGCTCTCCGGCGGTGGGTATGCCGAACAGGTGGCAGTCCCCGCCGCGCAGCTGCTGCCCGTGCCCGAGGGTGTCTCACTGGTCGACGCCGCGGCGCTGCCTGAGGTCGTCAGCACGGTGTGGTCAAACGTGTTCATGACCGCCAACCTGCAGCCGGGTCAGACCGTCCTGATCCACGGCGGGTCCAGCGGGATCGGGACGATGGCGATCCAGCTGGCCCTTGCGATCGGCGCCCGGGTCGCGGTGACTGCCGGATCGGGCGACAAACTGGAGGCCTGTCGCGCACTCGGGGCCGAGATCCTGATCAACTATCGCGAGCAGGACTTCGTGGAGGTCTTGGCCGACGCGACGCAGGGGGCAGGGGCCGACGTGATCCTGGACAACATCGGCGCGAAGTACCTCGCTCGCAACGTCACCGCGCTCGCCGTCAACGGACGACTGGTCATCATCGGGCTGCAGGGTGGAGTCAAGGCAGAGCTCGACATCGGCACGTTGCTGCGCAAGTGCGCAGCGGTGATCTCGACGTCGTTGCGAGGCCGCCCGGCAGCCGAGAAGGCCGCCATCGTCGCCGCCGTGCGCGAGCACGTCTGGCCGCTGATCGAGTCCGGTCGAGTCAAGCCGGTGGTACACCGGACCTTCCCCTTGGGTCAGGCTGCCGACGCCCATCGCGAGCTCGAGGCCAGCCACATCGGCAAGGTACTGCTCACGACCTGACCCAACCAGCCTGACCCAACCCGCAAACCTAGGGACCGTGC
>DHJN01000197.1:3875-9858 GCA_002404345.1 Actinobacteria bacterium UBA4719
ACCTAGGGACCGTGCACGCCCACAGCCCCTAGGTTTGCCAAGGAAACTCGGGCACAATCCCTAGGTTTGGAATCTTTTGGCAAGGAAACCCATGGTCAGCGGGAGTCGCTGCCGCCGGCCCCGTTAGCGCGACCGGCCTCGAGCCGAGCCACCGGCACCCGAAATGGCGAGCACGACACATAGTCGAGGCCCACCTCGTGGAAAAAGTGCACCGAGTCGGGGTCGCCACCGTGCTCACCGCACACGCCGACCTTGAGCGCGGGCCGGGCCTTGCGGCCCTCGTCGACGGCGATCTTCACCAGGCGCCCGACGCCTTCGCGGTCCAGGGACTCGAACGGTGAGACGCCGAAGATGCCCTTCTCCAGATAGAGAGAGAAGAACGCCGCCTCCACGTCGTCGCGTGAGAAGCCCCATGTCATCTGGGTCAGGTCGTTGGTGCCGAAGGAGAAGAACTCGGCCGCCTCGGCGATCGCACCCGCGGTGAGTGCCGCCCGCGGCAGTTCGATCATGGTCCCCACCAGGTGGTCGAGGTGAACGCCCGCGGCCGTGCGGACCTCGTGGGCCACGGCCTTGATCTCCTCCGCGATGCTCTCCAGCTCCTGGACCGCGCCGACCAGCGGAACCATGATCTCGGCACGCGGCACGCCGCCGGCCTTGACCCGTGATGCCGCCGCTTCGAGCACCGCGCGCGCCTGCATGGCAAAAAGCCCGGGAATGACCAGGCCAAGACGCACTCCGCGAAGTCCCAGCATCGGGTTCTGCTCATGCAGCTTGAGCACGGCATGGAGCAGTCGCACGTCCCGCTCATCTGGCTTGCCGCGAGCCTCTGCCACGGCCACCCGCACCGACAGCTCCGTGAAGTCAGGGAGGAACTCGTGCAGCGGCGGGTCGAGCAGGCGGATGGTCACCGGCAGTCCGTCCATGGCCTCGAAGATGCCGGCGAAGTCGTCGCGCTGAAGCGGCAGCAGCTCGGCCAGTACCTGGTCACGCTCCTCGTCCGTGTCGGCCAGGATCAGCGCCTCGACCAGCGGGCGTCGGGCGCCGAGAAACATGTGCTCGGTCCGACACAGGCCGATGCCCTGGGCTCCGAAGCGACGGGCGCGGGCCGCATCCTGCGGGGTGTCCGCATTGGCGCGGACGGCCATCCGACTCGTGTCGTCGGCAATGCGCATGACTCGGTGTACGGCCTTGACGAGCTCGTCCGCGTCCGCCGAGTCGGGGTCGATGTCGCCGTCGAAGTAGCGGACCACCGGCGACGCGACGACTGGCACCTCCCCGAGGAACACCTCGCCGGACGTTCCGTCGATGGAGATGACGGTGCCCTCATCGAAGACCCGGCCGTCCTTGGTCGTGAAGTGCTGGCTCTTGGTGTCGACGGACAGCGCGTCAGCGCCACACACACAGGTCTTGCCCATGCCGCGGGCGACGACGGCGGCGTGTGAGGTCTTGCCGCCGCGGCTGGTCAGGATGCCTTCCGCCGCGATCATGCCGTAGAGGTCGTCCGGATTGGTCTCGCGCCGGACAAGGATGACCTTCTCACCCGAGCGCGACCACTCCACCGCGGTGTCGGAGTCGAAGACGACCTTGCCGACGGCAGCCCCCGGCGAGGCATTCATGCCCCGGGCCAGGAGTTCCCGAGTGGCGTTGTCCTCGAAGTGGGGGAACATCAGCTGCGCCAGCTGGGCGCCGCTGACGCGCTGCAGGGCTTCGGCCTCGTTGATGAGGCCTTCGTCAATGAGCTGGGTCGCGATGCGGAACGCCGCCCCCGCCGTCCGCTTGCCCACCCGAGTCTGCAGCATCCACAGCTTGCCGCGCTCGATCGTGAACTCGATGTCGCACAGGTCGCGGTAGTGCTCCTCAAGCTGGCCCATGATCGACATGAGCTCGTCATACGACTTCTTGTCCAGGCCCTCAAGGTCGGCCAGGGACAACGTGTTGCGGATGCCGGCTACGACATCCTCCCCCTGGGCGTTCTGCAGGTAGTCGCCGTAGACGCCCTTGGCCCCGGACGCCGGGTCGCGCGTAAATGCCACCCCCGTGCCCGAGTCCGAGGACACGTTGCCGAACACCATCGAACAGATGTTGACCGCAGTGCCAAGGTCCGCGGGGATGCGCTCCTGGCGACGGTAGACGATCGCGCGATCGGCATTCCATGAGTCGAAGACGGCCCGGACAGCAAGGTCCATCTGCTCGCGCGGCTCCTGCGGGAACTCCCTGCCCGCGTGCTTGCGAACGATCGCCTTGTACGTCTCGACCAGCGCCCGAAGGTCATCGGCGTCCAGGTCAAGGTCACTCGCTGAGGCTCCCTTGTCTCGCTTGAGACGATCGAGGGCGTCCTCAAACAGCTCGCCCTCGACGTCGAGAACCGTCTTGCCGAACATCTGGATCAGCCGGCGGTAGGAGTCGAAGGCGAACCGGTCGTTGCCGGCCTGCTTGGCGAGCCCCAGGACCGATACGTCGTTCAGTCCGATGTTCAGAACGGTGTCCATCATCCCGGGCATCGAGAACTTCGCACCGGAGCGCACCGAAACTAGCAGCGGGTCGTCGACCTGACCCAGCGTCTTGCCCATGGCTGCCTCGAGCGCCGCAAGGTGCACGCTGACCTCGGCCTCCAGCTCTGCAGGCTGGGTGCCGTTCGCAAGGTAGGCCCGGCACGCCTCGGTCGTGATGACGAAACCCGGAGGCACTGGCAGCCCCAATCGCGTCATCTCGGCGAGGTTCGCCCCCTTGCCTCCGAGCAGGTCCTTGAGGTCCTTGTGGCCTTCGGCGAAGTCGTACACGAGCTTGGGCACAGCAGAAACCTCCGGAACGATGATGCGGGCGGGTGCTCGCAGGCTACCCGCAAGGGGTATGCCAGACACCTCATGTTCCCCAGATGGCCGGTGCAAGCGCCCTAGGTTTGCGGGGTGGGTGCCGGCATGGTCCCTAAGTTTGCGGGGTGGGTGTCGGCATGGTCCCTAAGTTTGCGGGGTGGGTGTCGGCATGGTCCCTAAGTTTGCGGGGTGGGTGGCGGCAAAACACCTAGGTTTGCGGAGCGAGGAAAGCGGCGAGGGCGCCGGCATACATCGCGGGGTCCTTGGCACCACCGAGCTCGCGGGCCGAGTGCATCGACAACATCGGCGCACCGAAGTCCACCGTGGTGGCGCCAACCAGCGCCGCCGTCATCGGACCGACGGTCGAGCCGCAGGGCATGTCGCCGCGGGCTACGAAGTGCTGCACCGGGACACCCGCCTGGTCGCAGGCCGTGATGAACGAGGCCGCGCCGACGGAGTCGGTCGCGTAACGCAGCTTGACGTTGGTCTTGAGCACCGGGCCACCGTTGATCGCGATCTGGTGCTGCGGCTCGTGCTTCTCGGGATAGTTCGGGTGGGTGGCGTGCGCCATGTCCCCGGACGCGACGACGGTCCCGGCAAGTGCCCGGTGGAAGTCCTCCCGACCGCCTCCGGCCGAGGTCACGATGCGTTCGAGAACCGAAGGAAGCAACGTCGACATGGCGCCGCGCTCGGACTGACTGCCGACCTCCTCGTGGTCGAACAAGACCAGCACAGGTATGGCGGGTCCCACCGGCGAACCCGAAGCGGACGCCGCCGGTCGGCCACTACTGGTCACCACGTCCGCTGCCTCGACCAGCGCCCGCACCCCGGCGTAGCTCGTCGCCAAATTGTCCAGACGTGGCGCGGCGATCAGGTCGAGGTCACGGCCGATCCGGCGCGACGGCTGCAGGTCGTGAGTCATCACGTCCCAGGACAGGACGTCGGCAGGGTCCACGCCCACTGCCGCTCCGAGGTAGCCGCGAAAGTCCCCGGGCTCGGTGCTGACCCCCCACAGTGGTGTCAGGTGCTGCTGTGGGTTGAGCACCAGACCCTCGTTCACGCCGCGATCAAGGTGGACCGCGAGCTGGGCCACCCGAAGTACGGGCTCGTCGATCTTGACCAGCCGGATCTGGACCCCTTTGCTGCTGCGAACCGCCACCCGACCCGACAGGCCGAGGTCGCGGTCGAGCCAGGAGTTGAACAGCGGCCAGCCGTAGAACTCGACGCCCAGCAGCTGCCAGCCCGCACGCGTCAGGTCGGGCTGGGGCTTGATACGCAGGTTCGGGCTGTCCGTGTGGGCGCCGATGACGCGGAACGGCGTGGCCGGACCGGCCGCCGCCTCAGTGCTCCAGGCGATCAGCGAACCGCCTCGGATCAGGTAGTGGCGGCCGCGCTCGGTCGGGAACGCGTCGGTCTCCGCGAGGAGGCTGAAGCCGGCGGCCTCGAGCCGCTGTCCCGCCTCGGCGCAGGCGTGGAAGGGCGAGGGAGAGGCGTCGACGTAGGCACACAGACCGGTCGCCTCGGTGTCGGTGTCGAACGAGTGAGCCATGAGCGCGACTCTATGAGACGCAACCGCCGACACTCAACCACCGACACTCAACCGCTGCATCCACGTAGGCTCCCGGCCCATGACTTTCCTCGCGCAGATCCTTGTCGGCATCGTGGCCGCCCTGCACCTCGGCTTCCTCGTCCTGGAGATGTTCTGGTGGAACACCCCACGCGGACGCGCCATGTTCGCAACCACGCCGGAGTTCGCCGCCGAGAGCGCCACCCTGGCTGCCAACCAGGGCCTCTACAACGGCTTCCTTTCGGCCGGGCTGGTCTGGAGCCTGATCGCGTCCGACCCGGTGGGCTTCCAGGCCAAGGTCTTCTTCCTAGTCTGCGTGATCATCGCCGGCTTGTATGGCGCCAAGACGGTCAGCTCCCGAATCCTGTTCATCCAGGCGGTTCCTGCAGCGTTGGCACTGGCTGCGGTGTTGTTGAGCCGCTGAGCACGAGGCGGCCGTTCGTCGCCGACGGGGGCTCGCGCATCAACCTACGTTGCCGTAACCTACGGAAGCGTAAGTAGTTGCCGCGACCGAAGGAGCCCAGCATGCCGAAGACGTTGACCCAGACCCAACTGCTCCGCGAGCTCGACCAGGTCGTGGTCGGCGAGCTCGACCGGCACGAGAAGGTCGCCAAGGAGTGGTTCCCCCACGAGTACGTGCCGTGGAGCGAGGGGCGCAGCTTCGGCGGGCTGATGGGCGGCGAGGAGTGGAGCGAGAGCGACTCCGAGATCTCGGACGTCGCCCGCTCGGCGCTGATCGTCAACCTGCTGACCGAGGACAACCTCCCGAGCTACCACCACGAGATCGCCATGACCTTCGGCCGCGACGACGCGTGGGGCGAGTGGGTACATCGCTGGACGGCTGAGGAGGGTCGGCACGCTATCGCGATGCGCGACTACATGTTGGTCAAGCGGATGGTGGATCCCGTTGCACTGGAACGCTTTCGGATGAGGCACATGTCCGAGGGATACACGCTGGCACACTCCGGCGAGCTAATGGAGTCCCTGGCCTACGTCTCCTTCCAGGAGCTGGCCACGCGCGTGTCCCATCGCAATACCGGCAAGTTCACCAACGACCCGCAGTGCGAGGCCCTGCTCACCCGCATCGCCGCCGACGAGAACCTGCACATGATCTTCTACCGCAACCTGATGAACGCGGCCCTGCAGATCTCGCCCGACCAGGCCATGGTCGCGATCCTCAACGTCGTCAAGAACTTCGAGATGCCGGGCACCGGCATTCCCGGCTTCCAGCGCAAGGCCGTCGAGATGGCCGTCGAGGGCATCTACGACCTGCGCCAGCACAAGGACGAGGTTCTCGCCCCGGTGCTGCGCTTCTGGAAGGTCTTCGAGCTGGAAGGGCTGTCCGAGGAGGGCGAGGCCGCCCGCACGGAGCTGGCCGAGTTCATGGACGCGTTGGAGAAGCAGGCGCTGCGGTTCGAGGACAAGCGCGACATGCTCAGGGCCCGTATGGCGCCCCGCTGAGTCCGAGCCGCTGTCACCTCCCGTCTCTCACGGTTCTTCAGCTGAACGCAGCGGATCACGCCGCAGACAGACGGACGGTGCAGGATGGAGATCTTGACCAGACGGTGCAGGATGGAGATCTTGACATCCTCCCGGCCATGAA
>DHJN01000052.1 GCA_002404345.1 Actinobacteria bacterium UBA4719
AGTGTCCGGAGGGGGACTTGCCCACCTGGGACACACACCTTCGACATCTGGCTTTAGTCCTAGCCGCCGTGTCTGCAGGCCTGGGCAGCGCAAATGCCCGAAGGGGTACGGTCCGACGGCTCGTGAGGCGACGGGGGAGGGGTGCGGGTCATGACTTGCATACCTGGCGACCGGGACGCCATCGGCCTGAACCGATTCGCATCATGCGGATGTCCAACCCTTCGGACGTACGCTATTCTGTACGCACATGAGGAGGTGGGTTATGAGGACCATGACGTATTCCGAGTCGCGGGCGAAGTACGCAGAGACCCTTAACGCGGTCGTCGATGACCGCGAGGAGGTGGTGATCACTCGGGCTGGCCATGAGCCGGTGGTCATCGTCTCCCTCGAGGACTACCAGTCGTTGAAAGAAACCGCATACCTGCTGCGGAGTCCCGAAAATGCCCGTCGCCTTCTGACGTCGATTGACCGACTCGAGAGTGGCCGGGGGATTGAGCAGGACCTCTCCGAGTGAAACTCCTTTGGGACGAGAGCGCCTGGGATGACTACGGGCGGTGGCGTGCCCTTGATAGTACGGACCGCAAGGTCCTCAAACGGATCAACACCCTGATCAGGGATGTCGAGCGGAACGGCAACGAGGGGATCGGTAAACCCGAACCACTCAAACACGGATTTCACGGCTACTGGTCGCGGCGCATCACCGATGAGCACCGGCTCGTCTACAAGCTCAGCGAGAACGAGATACGAATTGCCGCTTGCCGCTACCACTACGCAGGTTGAGACCGACCGCTCACACGGATGCCTTTGGCGAGACCTGCCCTTGCCTCCGCGCCCGCCGCGCGGGGGCGCATTCGCGCGCAGGCGGTTCACGGCCTGCGTGTCCGACTGTCATCTCCTCGCAGGGTGCTGCTGGTGCTTCTCTCCTTGTCGGTGGGGGGCGGCGACCCACGTCGTCTGGGATGCGTTCACGCATGCCGGACGGTGGGGCACGGCCCACGTTCCCTGGTTGGCTGATGAGCATGGGCTTCTGCCCGGCTACCGCTGGGCGCAGTATGGCGGTGGGGTATTCGGTGTGCTGGTCGTTGGGCTGGCGCGGTGGTGGCAAAGCAATACGGCCGCATCGCCGGCGTCAGGGCTGCGACCGGCGGTCGCCGTCGGAGCCTGGCTGTTAGTCCTGGTCGCTGGAGCAGCAGGCGCAGCCGTCGGGAGCATAGGTCCGCTCACTTCGCCCGAAGGCCCCGATCTGCGAAGCGCGTTCTTCCTTGCAGCCACCCGGGACATCGCCCCAGCCGTTTTTGTGGCTCTCCTGTTCGCGGCGAGTTGGCACCTCGTTGCGGGACGCCAACCAGCCGATGGGGGAGACCTCGCGAGGGAGGGCGAAAACACGTAAGGAGGCCATGAGCGTGGTCGGCCCGTTCAGGTCGGGCTGATCCAGGAGCCATCCAAACCGGGCAATTCCTGCCGCCGACACGGTGTAGTTGCGGCTGACTGTCGACGCTTGCGGCGCCTTCGTATAGGTGCTACCCCTTGTGTGTGGGTCGAGTCGCGGTACGTCGAATGGTCACTCGCCTGAGCGAGAGCGGTCCTTTGGTCACGCAGGAGGATGTGCTGGCGGCTGAGGAGCCGCTCGAGATTCGGGTCGGTGGTCGCTCGCTCGCGGTGACGATGCGCACTCCGGGTCATGACTTTGATCTCGCTGCTGGCTTCCTCGTCTCCGAGGGTGTCATCACGCGCGGCGAGCACTTCAGCACGGCGCGATACTGCGCCGGCGCGGGCGACGAGGGCTTGAACACTTTCAACGTCCTGGATGTGTCCCTGGCTCCCGGTGTCCCGCCGCCCGACCCCAGTCTGGAGCGTTCGTTCTACACGACGAGCTCATGCGGGTTGTGCGGAAGGGCGAGCATCGACGCGGTGCGTACACAGTCGGCCTACGAGGTCATCGATGACGGGTTGCGGGTCCACGCCGAGCTCCTCACCACATTTCCCGAGAAGCTGCGTGCCGAACAAGCCGTGTTCGAGAAGACCGGCGGGCTGCACGCGGCAGCCCTTTTTGATGGCGTCAGCGGCCGGATACTCGTGATCCGCGAGGACGTTGGGCGCCACAACGCGGTGGACAAGGTCATCGGCTGGGCGCTCAAGGAGGACCGCTTGCCGTTGCGGGGCACGGTCCTGATGGTGTCGGGTCGCGCCAGTTTCGAGTTGACCCAGAAGGCCATGATGGCTGGCATCCCGGTACTCGCCGCCGTCTCGGCGCCTTCCTCGTTGGCTGCAGAGATGGCTACCGAGGTGGGGATGACTCTTGTGGGCTTCCTGCGCGGGAGCTCGATGGTGATTTATGCCGGCGCCGCGCGCGTCGTCGGAACAACGGTACGCAGCAGCAAAGGTGCAGCGTGACCAGCCATTGGCGGTGCGCACCAGGCTCCCTATGACGTGCGTGAGGCAGCGCTGCGAACCTCGCGATGGCCGTCATCCAGGCGCCGGGTCCAACCGCGGGCATCGAGGTGCTCGAGCAGCGGTATGGCGACCCGCCGGGTGGTATTCAGCGCTTGTCTGGCCGCGCTGGTCGTGAACGGCTGAGGGAGCATCGCCAGCACTCGCATCGCAAGGGCCGGGGATGCTGGCAAGAGCACGATTTCGTCGGTGAGACGCAGGACCCGCCCTGCCTGCTCCGCCGCGGCGAGCTCGCGCGGGCCGAGGCCCCACCCTTTCAGGTCCGGACGCTCCGGAGCGTCGAACGGTGCCTTCTGCAGACGGGACTCGAGAGCCCGAAGGCCCGCTTCTGCGGCACCAAACGATGGAGCGGTCCCCTGCCGGATCACCCGCCCGATGTGCAGCTGCAGCTGGGCGTCACGTGCTACCGCTTCCACCAGACGCAAGTCAGGCAGCCCCGCCGCATGGCGGACCGCTTCCAGGCTCAGCCCGGGATCAAGAGGGTTGGCGAGCGCATGGGCGTCCACGGCCGCCGTGAGCTTGCGCATCCACTGCTCCCATTGCTCATGGGTGACCAGCCACTGACCCTCGCGGCGCAGCCCTGACGCCGTGCCCGCGGAGGCGGAGTCCTCGAGCACCTGTTGCGGTATGCCGAGTGCGGCCAGGTCGCCCACCCGCGCGGCTCCGCGGCGGCTCACTTCGGTGAACAGGTCGGGCGTCCCGCTCACACTGGCCAGCTGGCCGCCGCGGACAGCGGCGGCTCCACGCCGGCGCAGCGCGGGAGGGTCCGCGTCGAGAACCAGCGCACCCGCAACGACCCGCTGGCGACCTGGGTCACGCAGGATGGTCCGGTCGCCCGCCTGGAGATGGAGGGATCCGCGCATCGTCAGGCGCGCGGTGTCGGGTCCCAGTGGCCGGACATGGACCGGGACCGCAACCGTGCCGACGTGCAGCATCAGCTCACCGGCCAACGCCTCGGACCAGCGGGCCGGCCCTGCGCCTCCCGGCTGCCGCCACGGGGCGGCGTCACCCGCGTCACCCGCGTCACCCGCGTCACCCGCGTCACCCGCGTCATCGCGGCAGCCCGACAGGCTGGACGTCCCAGACACGGTCCCTAGGTTTGCGGGTGAAGTGGTCGCACAGTCCCTAGGTTTGTGTGCTTGAGGTTGGTGCGATTGGGTGGACGGCACCAGACGGACATCAACCACACTGGTGGTGGGCCACGCGCCTGGCGTGACGATGGCGTCACCGCGGGCGACATCCTCGACCGAGACCTGCCGCAGGTTGACCGCGACCCGGGCCACCCCGCATACCTCCTGGACGTCCTGGCCCAGGCTCTGCAGGGCACGCACCCGCACCGGCGCACCGCGTAGCTCAAGGATGTCGCCAACCTGGATCGTGCCTGCGCCGAGAGTGCCGGTGACTACGGTGCCGCTGCCGCGAATACTGAACGACCGGTCAACCCAGAGCCGGACCCGGGCAGTCGGGTCCGGCACGGGCAGCCTGGAGACCAGGGCATCGAGCAGCCTGCGGAGCTCGCCCAGTCCGGAGCCCGTGGTCCCCGACACGGCCACGGAAGGGATCTCGCCGAGGCTCGATACGGCAAGGTGATCTTGTGCTTCGGCCAGCGCGGGCGCCGGGTCGGCCCGGTCGCTGCGGGAGACCGCGAGGATGCCGTGTCGCAGACCGAGGGCGGTGATCGCGGCCAGGTGCTCCTGCGACTGGCGCCGCCAGCCTTCGTCGGCCGCGACGACGAAGAGCACGGCCGGGGCCGGCCCCAGACCGGCGAGCATGTTGCCGATAAAGCGCTGATGCCCCGGCACGTCGACGAAGGCCAGCCGTTCGCCGGAGTCGAGGGTCGTCCAGGCGTAGCCGAGGTCGATGGTCAGCCCGCGCCGACGCTCCTCCGCCCAGCGGTCGGGCTCGGTGCCGGTCAGAGCGCGTACGAGGGTTGACTTGCCGTGGTCAACGTGACCAGCTGTGGCGATCACGCGCATGATCAGCCCGGATCCCTTTGCAGGGCAACGGACCTGATCGCCTCGAGGACCGCGTCGTCCGCAGACTCGGGTATGCAGCGCAGGTCCACAAACGTACGGCCACGCTCCACCCGGCAGACGACGCATGGATCGTGGCGACGTAACGCGACTGCGAAGGCCTGCGGAAGCGTTACGGCCCAGCCCGCGAGCTCCAGACCGGGGGCTCCTCCGCCGCCAACGGCCCCGGGCGACGGCACGACCTCTGGCGCGAGCGAAGCCGCCTGCCCGGGCCCAAGCACCCCGTCGCTGAGCAGCTCGGCGCACAGGTGATCGCAGCGGGCGCGCAGACTTGCCGCGCTGACGTGCAGGGCAACGCAGGTGGGCGTCAGCGGGCCACGGAGGGTGGCCTCGAGCGCCGCTATCGTCAGCTTGTCTATGCGGACCGCGCGGGCCAGGGGATGGCGACGGAGCCGCTCGACGAGCTCGGCGCGCCCGAGGAGCAGACCCGCCTGCGGACCGCCCAGCAGCTTGTCGCCACTACAGGTCACCAGGTCGGCACCGTCGGCCAATGTCGTTGCGGCATCAGGTTCCTGGGGCAGGAGCGGGTCCGGTGCCAGCAGCCCGCTGCCGATGTCGACCACGATCGGTACACCGAGACCGGTAAGACCAGGTAGGCCGGCGAGCTCGGCGACAGACACCTCAGAGGTGAAGCCCTCGACCCGGAAGTTGCTCGGGTGCACCTTGAGCACGCAGCCCGTATCCGGTCCGATCGCGTCGGCGTAGTCGCGCAGGCAGGTGCGGTTGGTGGTGCCGACCTCGCGCAGCCGGGCACCCGTCGACGCGATGAGGTCCGGCAGGCGGAAACCATCACCGATCTCGACCATCTCGCCCCTGCTGACGACGACCTCTCGTCCGGCCGCGAGCGCGGTCGTGGCGAGTACCAGTGCAGCGGCGCCGTTGTTGACCGCCAGCACGTCGCCCGCCGCTGGCACCGCGGCGCGCAGCGCGGCCAGGGTGCCGCGACCCCTGCGGGCCCTGGCGCCGGTCTCGACATCGAACTCAACGTCGACGTATGCCGCGGCCGTCACCATCGCCTCGAGCGCCGAAGCGGACAGCGGTGCACGACCGAGGTTGGTATGCAGCACGACCCCGGTCGCATTGAGAACCTGTCGCAGCGACGTTGCGGCCTGGGGGAGCCCGGCGACCGCCTCGCCAACAACAGCATCGGGTGCGATCTGCCCCGAACGGGCACGGGCCTGGGCGACTCTCACCGTGGCCTTGACCACAGCGGGGGACAGGTTCGCACCAGCGGCCACAATGCGCGGATCGGCGAGCACCGTGTCGGTGCGTGGCACGCTGCGCCGCGGGTCCGGCATACCGGCCGTCTTGGGCTGTCTCATGGCCCGATCCTATGAGCATCGGCAGGTTATTGGCGGAGGCGGACGGGAATCGAACCCGCTCGACCCGGATACCGGGTCACACCGGTTTTGAGGACCGGGAGGGCCACCAGGCACCTGAACGCCTCCATGTGGCTATTCAGCACACGCTAGCCGAGACGTGCCTATGATGCCGAGAATGAACGGCATCGACACGAACGGCATCGACACGACTGCATACCGCCTCACGCAGTTCGCCCACGGCGGCGGATGCGCGTGCAAGATCCCCGCTGGGGAGCTCGAGCAGATGCTCTCGGGTTTGCCGGCGGTGACCTCTCCCGACCTGCTGGTGGGGCTCGAGCACGGCGACGACGCCGCTGTCGTCCGCGTCCGGGATGGGCTGGCTGTCGTCAGCACCGCGGACTTCTTCACCCCGGTCGTCGACGACGCCTACGACTGGGGTCGGATCGCGGCGGCCAACGCGTTCTCCGATGTCTATGCGATGGGTGGGCGGCCCGTTGTCGCGATCAACCTTGTGGGCTGGCCGCGCGACGTGCTGCCGATGGAGCTTCTGCGAGAGGTGCTGCGCGGCGGCGCAGACATCGGCCTCGCTGCAGGTACGCCCATTGCCGGCGGTCACAGCATCGACGACCCGGAGCCGAAGTACGGGCTGGCGGTGACTGGCGTGGTCGATCCGGAGCGGATCCTGCGCAACGACGCTGCCCGGCCCGGGCTGCCGATCAGCCTGACCAAGCCGCTCGGCGTGGGGATGCTGAACAACCGGCACAAGGCCACGGGCGAGAGCTTTCCCCAGGCGGTGGCGTCGATGGTCGCGCTCAATGACACGGCCGCGCGCGATGCCCTTGCGGCCGGTGTGGAAGCGGCGACCGACGTGACCGGGTTCGGTCTGCTGGGGCACCTGTTCAAGATGGTGCGCGCCTCGGGCGTGAGTGCGGTGCTCGATGCGGCGGCGGTGCCTTACCTCGACGGGGCTCGCGAGGCGCTGCGCGACGGCTTTGTCAGCGGCGGGACCCGGCGCAACCTCGAGTGGGTGCGTGCGGAGATCGACTCGAAGCTCGACGAGGACGAGCTGCTCCTGCTCGCCGACGCCCAGACCAGCGGTGGGCTGCTCGTGGTCGGGGAGGTGCCCGGCGCGCCGATCGTCGGCGAGATCGTGCCGCGTCGTCATCGGGCGCTCAACGTCAGGTAAGCCGGGCAGACCACCTGAGTGAGCCGGCCAAAGACCACACGATGCCCCAGCTGGTCAGGTGGCCTTGGCCGCGCCCCTGCCGAGCCGGCCCTCGCGGGCAATCTGTCGGGTGCGGGGAAGCTTGGTGATCGCCGTCAGGCCGATCCCGACGATGGCGATGAGTGCGATCACCGTGTATGCGCCGGTGTAGTTCTTCTCGCCGCCGATCAGCGCGGAGATGACTAGGGGGCCGACGATGCCGCCCAGGCTCCAGCCGAGGATCATCAGGCCGTAGATGGCGCCGGCATGTCGCAAACCGAAGTAGTCGCCGGCGGTCGCGGGCATGGTGCCGAATCCGCCGCCGTAACAGAGGTAGATGACCGCGGCGAGAATGAAGAAGAGCGCCGCGTTGCGCGCATGGGGGATCAGCAGCAGGCAGATGCCCTGGAGCCCGAGCATCCCTGCGAAGGCCGGCATCCGGCCGGTGTAGTTCGAGACCACGGCCCAAAAGATCCGGCCGCCGCCGTTGAAGACCGCGAGCACCCCGACCAGGGCGGCGGCACCCGCCGTGGTGTAGCCGGCGATGTCGGTGGCGGTGGCCGCGGCCTGGGAGATGAGCGCGATACCGGCAGTGACATTGAGAGCGAGGATGCTCATCAGCAGGTACCACTGCCGGGTGTGCAGCGCCTCTGTCTCGGTGTAGTCCTTGCCGCTCTCGACCACAGGGCCGCTGGTTGCCGGCGTGAAGCCCGGGACCTGGTATCCACTGGGCGGGTTGCGGAAGAACGACGCGCCGATCAGCGACAGGATGAGGTACCCGATGCCCAGCGGCAGGAACGCTTTGGTCGGGACGTCCTTGTTGCTGTCGATGAGTCGCTGCGCGATCGGTGACGTCAGCACCGCGCCGAAACCGAACCCGCCCACAGCCAGTCCGGTGATGAGCCCTCGCTTGTCGGGAAACCACTTCTGCAGCATGGCGATCGGGACGATGTAGGCAAAGCCGAGCCCGAAGCCGCTGATCACGCCATAGCCCAGGACGAGCAGCCACAGCTGGCTGCGGTCCTGCGAGAAGGACGCGAGGATGACGCCGACGGCGTAGATGACCCCGCCGATGAGTGCCACGGGGCGCGGTCCTCTCTTGTCCTGAAGCCGACCGCCGGTGTAGGTGCCGATGAAGATCATCCCGATCGTCACCACGAACGGCAGCGACGCCTCCACCTTGCTGAGCTGGAAGGGCTCGGCAGACGTCAACGCCTTGCTGAACACACTCCAGGCGTAGACGGCGCCGATCGAGAACTGCAGGAGCAGCGCCGCGGCGACCAGCCACCAGCGACCCTGCGTCGGGTTCTGTTCATGCGTGGTGCTCATCGTTGTGTCGTCGGTAGCCATGTCGCTCCTACTGTCGGGTCGTGGTCTGAACCTCTGCTCGGGGGTGGAAGGTGATCGGTGTGTGTCCGTTGGCGTGGGTCGGCGGGTGAGGTCAGCCCTTGGTGCCCTCCCGAGCGTCCAGGCGCTCCCGCTGGGGGACCACGGTGTATTTCGGGTCGCGGGCCGACTGCTGGCCGGCTTCGAAGATGCCGAAGCGCGTGCAGGCCGACCCGGCAAGAAGGGCGGACCCGGAGATCACCGAGGCAGTGCGGCTACGCCGGCCGAGAAGCACAGCGCCAGCCAGCCCGATGACATTGAGAGTCTTGGCGATCCGAAGGTAGAGGCCAGCCTTGCCGTCGTGCAGTGGCTCGGCCGTCAGCCCCATGGCCGCCTCCATCCGCTGGTCGACCACAAACTCCGCCAGCACGCCTCCGATCCCCATCCGCCTCCCGGGGCCCGCCTCGCCGACCGGAGCGGCGATCATGGCCAGGCCACCGGCCGCGGCGGCGGCCGACCCGACGAAGAAGAACGGGAGGTGGGGATAGGCGTCGTGCCAGGTGGGGGTCGCCGTGTCGGATAGCAGGACCGCCGTGTACGACGCCACGGCCGGGGCGGTCAGAGCCGCCGCGAGGCCGGCGGGCCGGGCAGCCGACGCCAGAAGGCGGGCCGGGCCACGCAGCGCGCGTGGCAGATATCGGCTCAGCTCGACCAACTCTGAAACGGCGGCCAGCCCGGCCAGTGGCCCGTAGAGGGACAAGATCCAGGTGCCGACCGACATGGGTGAGGTCGGCTTCATGACCCTCTGCATGTTGAGGAACCGGCTTGGCCGGCCAAGGTCGTGGATGAGCACGCCCATGCTCAGGCTGATCCCGGCCAGCGCACCCAGACGTCCCACGCGCCGCAGTGCCGGCCGATCTGTGAGATCGGCGCCGGCCCCCAGCAGCGAGGAGCCCGCAGCGACGCCACCGAAGAAGAAGTATGCCGGGATGTCGGCTTTCCACGGCGACGCCTTGACCACGGGCCGTCCGTAGTACGAGGTGAACGTCGCCTCGGGCACCACCGCGCGCTCGCCACCCTCCCCCTTGTCGCCCCTGCCCCTGCCTTGGCGACCTGCAAACCCGTAGCCGCCCCGGTCGACACGGTCGGCACGCTCAGCCAGCTCATTGAGCTGCTCGCGGCCACGACGCAGGCCGCGGGCTGCGGCCGCCTGGACATCTCGGCGCCGTCGCCCCCTGCCCCGGTCGTCGTCGGGCCACCGGCCATAGGTGGTCTCCGCCTCACCGGGGTTGCTCATGAGCGGCCTCCCAGGAAGCTCACGGCAGCGCCACCAAGCATTGCGAGAGCGGCAAGCCCGGCTTTCCTCCACATGGCCGCAAGGTCCTTGGTCGTCACCACCGGGTCCGGGGGCAGGCCATAGACCTCTGGTTCGTCCAGCAGCAGGAACATCGCTCCGGCCCCCCCGATGCCGTCGCCCGGATCGGCGCCGTAGAGCCTGGCCTCCGGAACACCCTGGGCGTGCAGCTGCTCCATGCGAACCTGGGCGCGTTCGCGCAGCTCGTCCACATCGCCGAACTGGATTGACTGGGTGGGGCAGGCCTGCGCGCAGGCGGGAGTGTTGCCGGCACTGAGCCGGTCATAACACAGCGTGCACTTCTGGGCGATCCCGACGTTCTTGTCGCGCACCCTCTTCTCGGGCACCTTGTCGACCCTCTTGACCTTGTTGACAATTGTGCGCAGGCCGGACCCATCGACTCGGGCCGCGTCGTCTGTGCGTCGCTCGATGACCCCGAACGGGCAGGCAGGGACGCAGTACCCGCAGCCGTTGCAGATGTCGTCCTGGACGACGACGGTGCCGAACTCGGTCCGGAACAGCGAGCCGGTCGGGCACACATCGAGACAGGCCGCGTGAGTGCAGTGCTTGCACACATCGGAGGACATGAGCCACCGGAAGTCCGCCTTTCCGGTGGTGGCCTGTGCATCGGTGGCCTGTGCATCGGTGGCCTGTGCGGATGTGGCCTGTTCGCTGGTGGGGTCTTGAGGTGCGTCGCGAAGCCCGACGGACGGCATACCAAGATCCACAGGAACGCTGGGGCGCGTGGCACGGGTACTTGCCATGGGCTGTTCGATGAAGGCGACGTGTCTCCACGTGCTCGCGCCGAGGCTGCCGGTGTTGTCATAGGACGAGCCGAGCAGTGAGAGCCCATCCTCGGGGATCGCGTTCCATTCCTTGCACGCCACCTCGCAGGCCTTGCAGCCGATGCAGATCGAGGTGTCGGTCAGGAAACCCTTGCGCGCAGGCGCGTCCTGCCACCCGGCGTCGGGGGCGGGATCAAGCGGTCCGAACAACCTGTTGCTCATGGGTCCTCTCCCTCATGCTACTCATGGGCCCTGCCCTCGGGTTTGCTGCTGGGGGTGTTGTCGGAGGCCGGCTCGTTGCGGAGCACGTTGCTCGTCTCGACCGTGATCCCGGCGCGGCTGCGGTACTCCTCGACGAAGCGCAGCAGGGCGGGACCGGTCGGGCGTCTCCCCGGCTGGATGTCGCACGTGGACGCCTTGGACTCCTGGATGTGCACGTTGGGGTCGAGCGTCAGGCCGAGCAGGTCGTTAGCACTGTCACCGCTGACGATCGCTCCGCCGCCGCCGACTCCCCAGTGGTATGGCAGGCCGATCTGATGGATCTGCCGTCCGTCGATGACCAACGGTCTGATGCGTTCGGTCACCAGCACGCGCGCCTCGATGGCGGTGCGTGCCGTGACGATCGTGGCCCAGCCGGCGTTCTCCAGACCGCGTTCGCGGGCGAGCTCGGGGGAGACCTCGCAGAAGAACTCGGGCTGCAACTCTGCGAGGTAGGGCGACCAGCGACTCATGCCGCCGGCGGTGTGGTGCTCGGTGAGCCGATAGGTGGTGAAGACGAAGGGGAACACGTCAGTCCCCGGCCTGTCGCCCGATGGGTTGGACGGGTTGTCCTTGCGCTTGAAGACCTGCCGGGTCGGGTTGGCCTGCTGGGAGTAGAACGGGTTGCGGACCGGCGACTCCTGGGGCTCGTAGTGAGCCGGCATCGGGCCGTCCAGCAGGCCGGTCGGCGCGAAGAGCCAGCCCTTGCCGTCGGCCTGCATGATGAACGGGTCGTCACCCGCGAGCCCCGCCGGCCCGGCGGTGCCAGGCTCGGGCCGGTATGCCGGGTCCTTGGTCGCCGGGAAGTCGGGGACGTCGTGCCCGGTCCACTTCCCGGACGACTCGTCCCACCAGACATAGGCCTTGCGCTTGCTCCACGGCCGCCCCTGCGGGTCGGCCGAGGCGCGGTTGTACAGAAGTCGCCGGTTGGCCGGCCAGGCCCATCCCCACTCGGGGGCCACCCATGACTGCTCCTGGCCGGGTTTGCGAGAGGCGGCGTGGTTGACGCCGCCGGCGTAGACACCGCTGTAGATCCAGCAACCGCCAGCCGTGGAGCCGTCGGGCTTCATCTCGATGAAGCTGGACAGCAGGTCGCCCCGCCCGCTGTGGTCCTCGCCGGTCAGGTGCCAGCCGTTGATCTCGCGCAGGACCGCGTCGGCCGAAGGCTCTTCACCGCCATCCACGCCCTGGACGCCGTAGTCCCACGTGAGGTCCAGCACCGGACGGTCACGCTCGTCGGCGGACGCGGCCAGCCGCTGCCGGATCTTCTTGCCGAGCGTGTAGAAGAAGTGAAGCTCGCTGCGGGCGTCGCCCGGCGGTTCGACCGCCTGGTGGTGCCACTGGAGCATCCTCTGGGTCTGGGTGAAGGTGCCGTCCTTCTCGACGTGGGAAGCCGCCGGGAAGAAGAAGACCTCGGTGCCGATGTCCTGGGTGCGAAGCTCGCCGGTGGCGATCTCTGGGCCGTCCTTCCAGAACGTCGCGGACTCGATGAGGTTGAAGTCGCGCACGACCAGCCACTTGAGGTGCGACATACCGAGCCGTTGCATGCGTCCGTGGGCCGACCCGACGGCCGGGTTCTGGCCGAGCAGGAAGTAGCCCTCGACCAAGCCGTCGACCATGGCCATGGTGGTCTGGTAGGTGCCATGGTCGCCGCTGAGCCGGGGCAGGTAGTCGAAGCAGTATTCGTTGTCGGCCGTCGCGGCATCACCCCACCACGCCTTGAGCAGGCTGACGGTGTAGGCCCTTGCCTCCGTCCAGAAGCCCTTCTGTGTGTCGCTGGATATCGTCGAGAGGTATTCCTTGAGCGAGTCGTGCTCGGCCGCCTTTGGCATGGGTAGGTAGCCAGGCAGGATGTTGAACAAGGTCGGTATGTCGGTCGAGCCCTGGATGCTCGCGTGCCCGCGCAGCGCGAGGATGCCGCCACCGGGACGGCCCATGTTGCCCAGCAGCAGCTGGATGATGGCCGCACCGCGGATGTACTGCACGCCCACGGAGTGCTGCGTCCAGCCGACCGAGTAGACCCAGGCCGTGGTGCGCTCGCGTCCGCTGTTCACGGTCACCGCCTCACAGACCGCAAGGAAGTCATCCTGGGAGACGCCGCACATCCGCTCGACCATCTCGGGGGTGTATCGCGTGTAGTGCCGCTTGAGCACCTGGAAGACGCAGTGCGGATTCTCCAGCGTCTCGTCGCGATGCACCTGGGCGGCACCCTCATGGCTCGCGCCCCGGCCGCCAAGCTCGTGGCCGGATGCCTGCGATTCATCGCTCTCGATGTCGTCTCCGCCGCCGTCGTCACTGTCGCTGGCGGCGGCCTCGCCGTTCGCGGCAGCGGCCTGCTCGGCGGCACCCTTGTACGCCCACGAGGTCGAGTCGTACGTGCCTGTCTCGGGGTCGTAACCGGAGAAGACCCCGTCGAGGTCGTCGACGTCCTGGAAGTCGTCGCTGACCAGCGTTGCAGCGTTGGTGTAGGCGACGACGTAGTCGCGGAAGTAGCTCTCGTTGGTCAGGATGTAGTTGACGATCCCGCCGAGGAAAACGATGTCGCTCCCGGCCCGCAACGGAACGTGCTGGTCGGCCAACGCCGACGTGCGGGTGAACCGGGGGTCGATATGGATGATCCTGGCACCGCGTGCCTTGGCCTCCATGACCCACTGGAAACCGACCGGGTGGCACTCGGCCATGTTGGAACCCTGGATGACGATGCAGTCAGAGTTCTGCAGGTCCTGCTGGAACGTCGTGGCACCACCGCGACCGAACGAGGCCCCCAGACTGGGGACGGTGGAGCTGTGTCATATACGCGCCTGATTTTCGATCTGGATCGCGCCCAGGGCGGTGAACAGCTTCTTGATCAGGTAGTTCTCTTCATTGTCGAGCGTGGCCCCACCGAGGGCCGCGAAGCCCATCGTGCGCCGGAGCGCACGGCCGTTCTGGTCCACGTCCTGCCATCCGGCCGTCCGGCTGGCGATGATGCGGTCGGCCACCATGTCCGTGGCGGTCTCGAGATCCAGTGGCTCCCAGTCGGTGCCGAACGGTCGGCGGTAGAGCATCGCGGTCTGTCGTCCGGGGCTGTTGACCAGCTGCTCGCTCGCTGATCCCTTGGGGCACAACCGACCTCGCGAGATGGGCGAGTCCGGGTCACCCTCGATCTGGACGACCTTGCCGTCCTTGACGAAGACGCGCTGGCCGCAGCCGACCGCACAGTAGGGGCAGACACTCTGGACGACTCGGTCAGCGGTCTCGGTGCGGGCGGTCAGCGCTGACGTATGGGCGGACTTCGCTGCAGCGCCGCGGCCCAACCGGTCGGTCCCCGTGAGCTGGCGCATAACCGGCCAGGACAGAAAGGACTTGCGTGCGTCCATCCCTTACCTCCGTGGCTCGTGGGCCAAGGTTACCTCGCGCCACACCTGCCTTACCAGACTTCGTGAGGCCTTGGCGAGCGTGCGGGTTCAGCGCGAGTTAGTGCAGTTCTGACGTGTACCCGCGCCAGTTCGTTATGGGCGAGCCCGCATCCCGATCGCACAACATCTGTCTTCCGTTTCCTGCAGTCGTCTAGGTTGGACTTAAGCACCCCAGCCCTAATGGAGAAATTCATGAACGCCCGCCCGCCCCTGCCGCCATTCGATCGCGAAGGTGCGCTCCAGAAGGTGCAGGGTGCCGAGGACGCCTGGAACACCCGTGACCCTCATCGCGTCGCCCTTGCCTACACGCCGGACTCCGTCTGGCGTAACCGCGACACATTTGTCCACGGTCGTGAGGAGATCATCACGTTCCTCACCGGGAAATGGGAACGCGAACTGGACTACGTTCTACGCAAAGGGCTCTGGGCTTTCGGGGACGACCGGATCGCCGTGCGTTTTCAGTACGAGTGGCACGACGACTCGGGCACCTGGTTCCGCAGTTATGGCAACGAGCTGTGGGAGTTCGACGCCGACGGACTCATGCGTCGCCGTGAGGCGAGCATCAACGACGTGCCCATTGCAGAGCCCGACCGGCGCTACTTCGCTGCGCGGACCCAAGCCGAGCGAGGACAGGACTTTCCACTGCAATAGCCCTGAGCTCGCACCCTAAAGCTGAGGACCTGCGAACGTGACCGAGACAACCATCGCGTTCGGTCTGCCATCGAGTCAGCGTGCTTCGCCACGTGTCGGCATAGAGGTGAAGTCCCGCGTGTACGAGCAGCCCGGCGGCGTCGAGAACCCAGCCGTCTCCGTCGAGCTGCTCTCGGTCGGCGGCTGGCGTGGAGAAGCCAGACCAGGTAACGGCGCGCTTCCTCGGGCTGGCCGCTACCTAGGAAGGTTCCGATGCCACACCGCCAACGGATGGTTCAGTGGTTCATTTTCCATCGGCGCGGTGACGGTGGGCCAGCGGGCTTCTACCGGGGATGGGTCCTCGCCTCGAGTGTCGGGGATTTGACACCAAACTCCCGAAGTACCCCACACTCTCAAGACTACGTTTCCGCTGCTCAGAGGGTTATCTTGACGTCAAGAAAAGTGTCCGGAGGGGGACTTGCCCACCTGGGACACACACCTTCGACATCCGCCTGCCTAGGAGGTCGCGTGCGTGGGCTGTCTGAATTCCGGTCTCATTCGTCCTGGTTCGGTTGGGCTCGAGATCGGCTACGGGGCCATCCAGCGGGAATCCTGAGTCGGACTTGGTCATCTTGGATCCAAATCTAAGCTTCGTCCGCTTCTTGGAGTAGTCGAACGATCGCTTCGTTCAGTGCTGGTAGGTCGTGGTCCACGGTTGCTTGCAGGATGGAGTGAGAGGTGTCGAAGTAGCGGTGGGCGAGCAGGTCGCGCATGCGTGCGATGTCGGCCCAGGGGATCTGGTCTTCGGAGGCCAAGAGGCTCTCTGGTAGCGCCTTGACCGCTTCGCCGATTTCGATGAGACGAACCCGGACGGCGTCGAACACCAGGCCGTCGCTGAGATTGCCACGCTCGAGATGCGCGGCGATCGCGCTGATCGCAGCTGAGATGTCTTCCAGTCGCTGCTTGTCGCGTCTGCTCACAGGTTCACCGTGTCCCTTAGTGCGTTCTGCCGCACGCTGTCCTTGAGTGAGTCGGCTGGCACCAGGTCGACGCTGGCTCCCAACAGCCGTTCGAGCTCGCCGCGCAGTGCGACGAGGGTGAAGAGGCCGGTGTTCGCGCTCAGGTCGACGAGCAGGTCGATGTCGCTGTGCGCGGTTTCCTGGCCGCGGGCGACACTGCCGAAGACCCGCAGGTTAGTCACCCCCGCTCTCGCGGCGCGACGCTTGATGTCGACTCGTTGGGCACGAACCTTCCGACCCAAGGGGCCCGTCAGTCGGGCCAGGGTGGAAGGTGCCTTGCGGATCCGTACTTCCAGCTCCAGCCCGGTGGCGGCCACCAGCCGTTCCAAGACCGGCAGGGATGGCTGGCGCGCTCCTGACTCATATGCGCTGATGACGCTCTGCGTCACGGCGGCGCGACGCGCGAGCTCCGTCTGGCTTAGCCCCGCGCGCTCGCGGGCCTCGTGCAGCGCTCTGCTCGCAGTTTCGGATCTGACTTTGGGCATGATCAAACTATAGCGGATCGTAGATGACTAATTCCGTGCTTCCGGCAAGTCTTCGCGGGCGACTTGTAGGTGATCGTCGTCCAAGCGGACGAGTTCTGAGGACCCCACGCGGCCGCGGTTTTAAGTGGTAACGATGTCAGTGGGGCCCGTTCCCTCGTCGCATCAGGCTGGCCTCTGGCTGCCTCGCGCGGTGTGTCGGGGTGCTGAACACCAAATCGCGAAGTACGCCACGCTCTCAAAACCGTGTGTCCGCTGGTCAACGAGTTATCTTGACGTCAAGAAAAGTGTCCGGAGGGGGGGACTTGCCCACCTGGGACACACACCTTCGACATCTGGCTCCCGACCTAACCGCCGTGTGTCTAGGCCTCTGAGCAGCGCAAACGTCCGAAGCCGTTACGGTGCGACGGCTCGTTAGGCAATGGGGAGGGGCGCGGGTCATGACTGGCATACCCACCGACCGGGACGCCATCGGCGTTTACCGGATCCGCGTTGCTATCTGCGCATGACGGCCGCGGTCTGAGGGAGTCCGGCACGGTCCAGGCGGTCCAGTACGTCGTTGACCGTGCCTGGCGGTCTCTGCCATGAGTCGGCAACGGCTTGGATGGCTTTGTGCACGCTGATCGGGTCCAGGTGGAACTGGTCGACCATGAAGTCGTCGGGGTGTTTGGCCTCGACGTCCCAGTCGGCCAGGACTTCGGCAGGAAAGTCGTTCAGGTTGAACGTGACGATGATCTGGGCCCGTGCCCGGATCGCGGCGGCGAGGACGTGTCGGTCGTCGGGGTCGGGTAGGTGGAGAGAGCCGATGAGTGGTTCGTAGCCGGTGACGACTGCGTCTCGAACGGCGAGGTTCATCAGTTCCCGCGTGCGTTGTAGTCGGGCCTCGTCCAGGTCCGGCCGCTTGGCGTGGAGGGACCTGAAGGTCTCGTCAAGGATGGTCTCGCTCCATTTCGCCTGGAGGAGCCCGGTCTGGGCAAGCCGGATAAGGACGTCGCGAAGTGTCGAGGGGTAGAGCACGTTTGCGTCGTAGATGACGACAAAGGTCATTCGTCGATACCCATGTCTTGGGTCAGGACGGTTAGCTCGTCGGCAGCCTTGCGTCGCTGCGCGTCATCGCGGCGCATGTAGTCCAGCAAGGACGCAGCCTTGATTCGGCGGTGTGTGCCGACCAGTCGGTATTCGATGTCTCCGGCTTGGAGCAGCCGTACCAGAAACGGTCGAGAAACGTTCATCAGGTCGGCCGCCTGCTGGGTGGTGAGCTCGGCGTGTGCCGGCACCAGGGACACCCCCTGGCCCGCGGCCATGTTGGCCAGCACAGCAACCAGGAGATCAACGGCTGCGCGGGGGACCGTGACGGTCTCGCCGTCTTCCTCGACCGTCAACCGCACAGGTTCGCGGATGTCGCGGTGAGCCGCCAGGGCTTTGCGTACACGCACCAGGGCATCCCGTGCGATCACCGCGTCTTCGCCTTCGGGCTGGACCGGCGAAAGGACTCTCGGGGACATCGCCATCTCCTTAACGCAATAATCGAACTATCTGAAACAACTGTACTTCAGGTCGGCGGCTTCCGGCATGGGAGTAGTCGGCAACTTCCCAATGGCCGACCATGGCGCCCGACCGCAGCGCTCCGCCAGGGCGGCGGATCGGCACTACTAAGCGTCACGAGAATCCGGCACCCGCTCGTGTGCAGGATTCGCTTCCCGAGGACCTGGAACCATTTGACGGGGTCAGCCGATATGATTGCGGGCGTCCGGTGAGCTAGGCCATAGCGTCCGACCGGCCAATGGCGGCGGCCACATCCCCACGACCGCTTTGCGGGACAGGTGCCAGCTCGACGGCGGCTTGGGCGACGTGGATTGAGCGCCGACGGTTAGCCAATTTACGATTGCATCTTCAGCCTCGTCCGGTGGACAGCCGGGCGGCACAGGCAACGCCCGCATGAGGAAGTCGACCCGTCGTCCTGAGTACCGCTCCCACCTGTGCACACGTGCCCCGAGGGCCGTGACCTCAGCTTGGGTGTACGACTGGTAGCCCAGACTCGATGGACCGAAGTCGGCGTGCGTCTCCCGCTTGGCCGCAGGGAACTGGGCTCCTGCGCGAGCCGCGTAGAACGTCCACACATCCAGGTCCTTCACCCCGTTCGGCCGTGCCGCGCCGGCGTAGACGTCGACCCAATGCTGCGCGGCTCCCTGGGCCAGGACCACAGCGACGCGCAGTCCGGAATACTCCGGACGGCCATCAGGGCGCGTGAACTTCTCGTGGTCGCCCGTCGCCAGGGCGGCCAAATGGTCCAGGTGTTCGCGCGTCAAAGGCGCGTACGAGCGCCTCGTGGCGCCGGTGTTGGTGGGATCGCGTGGAAGTCGGGGCACGGAGGCAGTATGTCAATGACTCTGAACCACGCCGCTGGAACCTCCGCGGGTTCAACGACGGACTACTGGCCTCAAAGGTCGGGCACCATCACGGGTTGGCTCTGGCAGACAAACGGGACCGCACGTGCATCCATCGGGTCGAAAGTGCCGTCCAGATTCCGAGCCGCCACGTCGGTGGCTATTGCTGCTGATCGAGCGGTGATCGCGAGCTCGGGCATCTCGTCTGGCAGGACTGAGACGTATCTGCCTGCGGCGCGCTCGTGCAGTCGCTCGACTGATGGCGTGAGTTTGCTCGCGGGCGCGAACAGCAACCCGGACCGGACGAGCTGGTCGGGCAGGTGCTGGACGTCGCGAACGAGGTCGGTGACATCATGGGCTGCGTACCGAAGGTCGGCCAGCGCTCGTCCGATGTCGAGGTTCTCGGTGATCTCGGCGATGTCTCGGGGATGCAGACCGTCATGGGTGACATCGGTCAAGGCGGCATGCAGTTTGCGTGCGGCTGCGACGTATTCGTGCGATGGCGGCAATGCAGTGGTCGCCGATCCCCAGAGCCGATCGGCCTTGCCCAATCCGTCCATCGCAGTGTGGAGCGACACGCGTGCGCCGGCGGTCGTGTCGCCGGCCAGTTCACCCGCGCATTCGGCCGCTTCGAGCAGGCGCGCGGTCACGGCATACAGATGGACGCTTTGATTCATGATGTTTCGAATCACGTCCGAGCTCGGGATTGTCCGGTTCAGCTCGGTTTGAGCGGCAGCAACCCATGAGCGAAGACCGGACTCGAGCCGCTCGTTCGGTGTCGCTGGGTGCGGCGGGGGAGCGAAGCTGGCCGTGGCCAGCATCGGTGAGCGGGGCCCGACATTGCCCAGCGCATCCAGCGCCGCGGCAGAGTACCGCGCGATGGCCAACGGCCGGTCTACGTCGTTCAAGGGGCCGACTTTCACCGCGTGAGAGGCGACTACGTGAGTGATGCCCAGAACGTGGGCGAGAACGGGAGCCGTTATGACGTCGAGGGATTCAACCCAGGGAAGAAGTTCGCGAGCCAATTGATCGCGATTCTGAGCGATCAGATCCGCCGCCACCCCGAGCGTGCAGCTAAGAAGTGACAACGTCTCTGGGTTGCGCGGATCCGCTGGTCGTACCTCATCCCGGCTCGGCAGATCTGTCACGTCAACGACGTACCGTCGCCCGTCCCATGCTGCCGGGATCTGACCCTTCCGGATGTTCGCGATGACGGACGAGCGTGGTCGGCCGAGCAGGTGCGCGGCTTCTCGGGCGCCGACCGCACCGGTGGTCGCGCCTCGTAGCGGCGTCGGGTAGGCATCGAGCACCCGGCAGAGCGCGGCGTGCGACAGTGCAACGGCTCGGCTGCCGGTCCGTGCCGGGCCGACCAGCTCGCGCATCAGCAGGTACGCCGTGGCATCGAAGGACTCCCAGGTGTTTAACGGCACCGGGTCTGGGCTGCTGCGGAGCTCGCGGCACAGGTCGTCGGCCCGCGCCAAGAGATCGCCGAGCGTGGTTGTGGTCACGGTTCGCCAGCCCACGCATTGACCAGGGCGCGGAGATCGGCGACCCGCCACGCCCAGACCACCAAGTCCGGTGGTCCTTCCCCCGAAGGGATCGAGTCGAGAGCTGCGAGCGCTGCGTCGAGGTGGTCCTGCACGCCGAAGGGTCGCGGTGTCACGAGTTCGTCATCGCAGACCGGCCCGACGCCGCCGGCGACGAGCCGGACCTGGCCGGCGAGGCTGTGCCAGGGCGAGGTGACGTCTCCGCAGGCGTTCGCGTCGGCGTGGCATGCGGCGGCCGCCAGATGCTCAGCCACCAGGTTCATAAGTGGCGGGCGGGTGGTGGTGGTGTTGTTCATTGGATCTTCCTTCCGTGTGCGTGGCGGGCTGCGGCTCTTGGGGTGTGTGCCCCTGCGAAGTAGGCGTCAGCCAGCCGGTCGTGGGGTACTTGGCGCCACCTTCCGTGTCAGGCGACGCAGGGGGAATCGGGTCTGGCGGATCTGTGGATGGCGGGCTCGGACAGGTAGGGCTGTGGACAAGATCCCGCCGCCGCTTGAGGCTCAAGGGCCGTCTTCACCCGGGTGAAGACATCGGTCAGCGCCCGGGTGAAGGAGCCATTGGGGTTCCAGCCGAGCCGGGTCATCTCCTGTTCGGCTTCCCGAAGGAGACCGGTGGCGGGTTCCGAAGGCAGCTTCGCCGCGAGCGGGACGATGTTGGTCAGCACGGACCGAAAGGGCTGAACGTGACGTTCGGCAAGGAGTCGGACGAGCTCCCGCCCCGGCAACGAAGGCCGGACGCCAGGTCCGTCAGTCCTCAGGCACCCTCGACGATCGAAGGCAGTCAGGCCCGAATCTCCACGGGCGGCAAGCCATTCCGCCGGGTCGGTTCCGGGCGGAAGCGTGGTCACCAGGGCCGGGCGACCGCCATCCAGGCAGAGACCCGAGAGCCAGCGGCCAGTCCCTTCGACGCCGGCCTGGTCACCGTCCAAGGCGATCACTGGCGGTCGCCCGTGGAGGGCGAGCACCCGGCATACCTGCTCGTGGGAGGCGGTCACCCCGCTGGTGGTGCACGGCGCGAACCGGTCCATCTCACCTCGCCGTGCGGCTGCGGCGGCGATGGCCAGCGCGTCGAGTATGCCTTCGACGATTACGACGTTCGCGTCGGCCGCCAAGGGGTGGTGAGTGGGCCGGTAGAGAATTGTCGACTTGTTGAATGTCATTGTGCGGGTTGGGTTTCGGTACTTCGGAGCGCGATCGTCGCCGGTCACGTCACGGCCGACGAAGCCGTTGATCTGGCCGGCGCTGTTGGTGACGGGGATGATGATCCGCCCGCGGTAGGTGTCCACGAGGCGGCCACTGCGGGTGAGCTGCGCGAGGTCGGTGCCAAGTAGTTCGTCGTCGCTGACGCCGGTGTCGTGGAGGCGATTGATCAGGGTCGCCCATCCGGTCCCGGCATACCCGACGACTGGTTCGCCGCCTGAGAATGCGCGCAGGGCAACAAGATCGATACCTCGACGGCGCGCCAGGTAGCTCTGCGCGAACTCCACCGCCACCGGGGTCGCGAAGTGCTCCCACGCGATCTGGTTGATCTCGTATGCACGGTCGGCCCCGAGGGGCGGGAGGTCTTGTTCGCGCTCGGCGCGTGTGCCTGTGCGGGTGCTGGGCTGGGGTGCCACGGACCCGGTTCCGATGGTGCAGTCCTGCAGCGCCTGGACGGAGTCGATAAACGACAGGCCGTATCGCCGGGTGACGTATTCGATGACGTCGCCGCCGGCGCCGCACCCGAAGCACTTGAACCGGTCGGGCACTCCGCCTACCGACATCGACGCGGTCGAGTCGTCGTGGAACGGGCAGCACCCCATGTAGCCATGTCCGCGCTGGTGCAGCTCAACACCGGACGAGGCGATCACGTCCTCGATGGGGTACGCGGCACGGATGGATTGAACATCAACGTGTTCCGCCCTCGCCGGACTCAAAGCTCGAGACCCGGAGATGGGCGAGCCGCAGGCACATTCGGGAGCAGTGCTACAAAGTCCTCGACAGCCAGATGGTCGCCGAGTCGCTGGGCATGACCGAATGCGTTCTCGACGGAAGCAAGTGGGACTTGGGTGCCGAGGACGGCGTACTCATCCCAGGTCGGGTCATAGACGTATAGCAAGCCAGCGTCGCCCCCGACCTCGACACGAAGGCTGACTCGCTGGTCGCCGTTGGACCCCCAACGCGTGCCAAAGTCGTGTTCGATGCCACAAAATATTCTGTAGGCACCGGTGAAGGCAACCGGCCCACTCCACTCCAGAGCCGGCTGCCGGTAGACGTCTTGCTGCCTGAGCCGGTACCAGTCGTCGACGGGATCGCCGACGTTCGAGGGTTCGTTGCCGGCCAAAGCGACGCGCTGGTCGGAGATAGTTCCGGACTGGCCCGCAACTGACGTTTTTCTCATGGCGTCCTTCCCCGCGCGGGACCTTCTCGCGCTCCGGTTTGGGCTACGGCTTGAAGGGGTCACCATCCGAACTCTCAAGGCCGGCGACAGATGACCTGAGGGGTTTAGCGACGGCGAGGATGAGCACGCATCGGGGTGGCCTCATGTCGCGACGTGCGACTGGATCATCGACGGGCGAGGGCGTCGTCGGGCAGGGTACGACGACCTGGACACAGCCGAGGTCCCTGACTTCGTTGGGCTTATGCCCATTTCTCGGGGGTGGGCATTCTCGCTGCTACAGTCCGCAACATGTCCGAGGATCGTCTCGCTCAGATCGTCAGGGCGACAGCCGACGAACTGACGGCCGCCTTCAATAAGACAGCGGCCGTCCATCATCAGGGCCAAAAGGGCGCCGCCCGCGAGGACCCAGTCCTCAACTTCGTGCGAGGTCGGTTACCTGGCACCGTCCAGGCGTTCGGCAGCTCCGAAGTGATCGACTCAACCGGGGCTACGTCCAAGCAGCAGGACATCATCATCGTGGACCCGTCGACACCGCCCTTTTTCAACGAGGACAAGCACCGTGTGTACCCCTCCGAATGTGTCCAGGGGGTGATCGAGGTCAAGTCCCGGCTGAATAAGTCAGAGGTCTGGGACGCCTGCGAGAAGATCGCGTCTGTCAAAAGGCTGCCGAAGGTGCACTACTACGACGACGCCCTCGGCCGCGGGTGGCCGGCTAACGACGGCACCATGCTGAACCACAGGCCGACGCTCGGCTACGTCTTTGCCTATGCGGGCAGCACCGGGATCGACACACTGGCCAGCAACGTCATCGATTGGTGCGAGGAGCATGTTCCCGAGGAGTGGCCCGATGGACTCTTTGTGATGGGCAAAGGCACGATCGCCTGGTTCATGGACGGCAAATCCCACGAGTGTCTATATCCAGGTGCGTCCATCGCGGTCATCGAGTCGCAGCATCCACGGGACGTGCTGTTGAACATGGCGCTCAGTCTCCACATGGCGTTTGTGACGGCGTGGATGCCTCCGTTCAGGTTGCATCCGTACCTGCCCACCGCTGTGCTTGGTGTTGTCAAGCGGCCGACGCCGACAGGGCCTGCGTGGCCGAAGCGGCTTACGCCAGCAGACACCGATGCGGCGGAAGATGCTGGAGCCCCGGCGTAGGCTCCAGCACGTGGGCCAACCATGACCCAGGGTGTCTTCGGCCGCGGTGACGGCGGAGCGATGTGACCCTTCGGCGGCGTGATCTGCGGGCTCCGCCCCGAAGCGGGGGCCGGCTGACCAGGTTTTACTGTTGCACAGGGCTCACTGCGTGTCTCCACAGATCTCCCCAGTCGCGTCCACAGTGCCCAAGCCCCTTCATGTCGTCGAGGAAACGTGATTCTCAACCGGGCTGGTGAAGGACCTTATTCCGGGCGTCCGCACCGAGATAGCTGGACCAATCGTGTTCCTTGGTCTGCCAGGCGCGGACGGTGTCTGTG
Organism: Actinobacteria bacterium UBA4719; assembly: GCA_002404345.1. Lineage (GTDB taxonomy): Bacteria > Actinomycetota > Actinomycetes > Actinomycetales > Dermatophilaceae > UBA4719. Next base: position 24,048 of record DHJN01000052.1, read on the forward strand.
CGGTGCTCTTGGACTGAGCATTGGGTCCGGGCCGCGACGTCCATCAGTCGCATCTCGATCTCTCGGAATGCCCGGAACCAGTCCAGGGCGCCGGTGGGGGATCCGTGGTCGGAGAACGACATTCGTTCGTGATCGCGCAGTGCGGACAGGGCCTCGACTATGCCGTTGTGTCGGTACCAGCATGGTGGGATGACGCGGACTTCGATGGCGAAGCGGTCGACGAGCTGCTCGACCCATTCGCGCAGATCGGCATACGCCTGCAGTCGCTCGCTGTCGGTCAGGGACGGCCAGTGGACCGGGCCGGCGAGCTGGCCGAAGGCCTTCTCGAAGGGATCGACGTCGAAGTCGAGTTCGTCCTGGCCCTTCATGACGTTGTCTCTGGGCCGTCCCGGAAAGCGTGCTCAGAACGGCGGAGCATGCCGATGATCCCTACGGTGGCGCTAGCGCGGCCGAGACGACGCCACGACGGTGAGCGGTCGAGGACCGCGTGCAGACACCCATGATCTCGGGCACAGAGCTGCATCAGATCCTCCGGCTCCTCCGCCCCGAGCCGTTGGTAGGTCAGGTGGTGCAGGTGCCCCGAGCGAATCGACCATCTGCGACCGCAGACCAGGCAGACCGGCGGGGAACCCGTGAGGGTGACCCACCGGGCATACCAGGATCGTCGTTTGTCTTGCCACGCCTTTGAGTTCATGTATGCCGCGTACCTGGCGCGACGCGCGACTCGGTCGGCGGCCCAGCGGCTACCGCGACGTGGCGTGCGCATGCTGGATCACCCTTTCGAGGTGGGCGCGTTGGGCGAGAAGCTGCTGGGAGTCCTTGCGATCCACCCATTTCCCCAGCGTCAGGACAATGGGTCGGGCCGAGCGCAGCAGGAGCACGCCGGTGCCGAAGGGGAGAGTGCGCAGCCGGGACGGCTCCATGACCCGGACCTCACGTTCGGAGGTCGAGGTGGTGGTCCTGCCGTCGGGTCCGGTCGAGGTTGAGGTGTGGCGTTCCTGGCGTGGCCCTATGAGCTTGGACAGGTCGTCGAGGTCGCGGGCGTTCGAGCCGCCACCGAGGATGACCTTGACGATGGCCGAGTCCCAGATGGCCCCGGCTTGGTGTTCGCCCCAGACGGCGCGGGCCTGGGCCAGTGACTGCAGGACGACGAGGGTGGAGATTCCGGTGCCGCCGCCTTCGGACATCAGCGAGGACAGCGATGGCAGCGGGTAGTTCGCGGCCTCGTCCAGGATCAGCGAAAGGGGAGGGTCCAGCCGGGCAGCAGGGGAGCCGGCCGCGATGCGCCGCCCGGCTTCGATGACGTCCTCGACGAACGC
>DHJN01000217.1 GCA_002404345.1 Actinobacteria bacterium UBA4719
GTGGTAGTTGAAGCGAGAGTGGTAGATGAAGCGAGAGTGGTTAGTTGAAGCGAGAGTGGTAGCTGAAGCGAGAATGGTACTGACTACAGTCTCCATGGTACTCAGTACCATGGGGTCGTCGCTAGACGATCAGACATGCAAAGGGGAGTGACAATGGCCACACTGTCGGTCTTGGAACGGCTCACCGCTGCTGCGTTCGAGCTGTTCGACGAGCGTGGATACGAGCAGTCGACCGTGGATGACATCGCAGAGCGTGCGGGGGTGGGGCGTACGACGTTCTTCCGGACCTTCTCCTCGAAAGAGGACGTGATCCTTCCCGACCATCACGTCGTCCTCGGTGCGGTCAAGGCACGGCTCGCGACATCCACGCAGGAGACCGCACTTGTAGCAGTCTCCGAGGCGGCAAGGCTGGTGCTCCAGCAATACCTCAATGAGGGCGACCTGGCGCGACGAAGGTACAAGCTCACGTCCAACGTCTCCGCTCTTCGCGACCGCGAGGTCACCAGCATGCAGCAGTACCAGCGCGTCTTCCGCGAGTTCATCCATGGCTGGATGGGTGGCGACTCGACATCAGGGTTGAGGGCGGAGCTCATGGCAACCTGTGTGATCACAGCGCACAACTACGTTCTACGTCGCTGGCTCCGTGGCCTCACCGAGCAGCCGGAAGCAGAGTTCAACACGGCGATGGCAGATGTGATCGAGTTGTTTGCCGACGCCGGCGCCAACAGTTCTGCTGAAGGGGAAGCCTCGGTCGTCATACTTCGCACCACCCGTCAGCTCGACGCGTTGATTCCATCTCTTCGAAAGTTCCTCGGCTCGTCCGAACCCGCCAGCTAGCATCGGGAACACCTGACCATCGAACTGTCTCACCTGACGTCACAGAGAACGGGACGAGAGCTTGTGCTCTCGTCCCGTTCTCATGTCCTGGTTCGACAGGATCACCTTTGGTGGAGCTGAGGAGACTCGAACTCCTGACCCCCTCCATGCCATGGAGGTGCGCTACCAGCTGCGCCACAGCCCCGCACGATGTGCTCGTGTGGTGCCCCCGTGGTGGGGACCGGGTGAGTTTATCCGGCACCCCCCGGGATTCACCAAATCGCAGTGCTCACGGCAGGCTGGAGTCCGACGTTCCAGGCCACGATCCGCCAGGCACCGGCGTACTCGTGCAGCTGGGCCCAATGGCAGTTGTGCAGTCCGGCGAAGGACTGCCACACCTGGTGCTGGTCGAGTCCCACCAGCGAAGCGACGATGGCGCGGCCGGAGACACCGTGCGTGGCGATCACGGCGCAGTCCCCCGGCGCCATGTCGGCCAACAGCTCGTCGACCGCCGCACGGGTGCGCTCCGCGACCTGACCCAGACTCTCACCGTCAACCCCACGTCGAATGTCTTCGCCCGCCGCGAGCGCCGCCTGCTCCTCGGGGTACTCCTCAGCCACGTCACCAGCAGTCATCCCCTGCCACAGCCCGGCGTGGATCTCACGCAGCCGGTCGTCGTACCGCACCTGCAGGCCCACCAGAGATCCCAGCGAGCGTGCGGTGTCAGCGGCGCGCTGGAGGTCGCTACTGACGATCACCGACGGGCCGTATGCCGCGAGCGCGGCAGCGGCGCTCTGCGCCTGCTCTCGACCCTTGTCGGACAACACGGTGTCGAGCTGCCCCTGCCAGATGCCGCTGGCGTTGTGGTCGGTCTCGCCGTGACGCCAGATGATCAGGGTCCGGCTGCCCGTCATGGCCACCATGTCAGAGGGCGAGGTCGATGGTGGGGCAGTCCTTCCACAGACGCTCGAGCTGGTAGTACTCCCGCTCCTCCTCGTGCTGGACATGCACGACGATGTCCGAGAAGTCGATCAGGACCCAGCGGCCGTCGCGCTCGCCTTCGCGGCGCACCGGCTTGACGCCGAGCTCGCGAAGCTTGTCCTCCACGCCATCGACGATCGCACTGACCTGTCGGTCGTTGGGAGCTGACGCCAGCACGAAGATGTCTGTGAGTGCGAGCTGTTCACTGACGTCAATGGCGACGATCTTGCTGGCCAGCTTGTCCTCGGCAGCTGAAGCGACAGCCTTGGCGAGTTCAATGGCATATTGCGTGGCGGCCACGCGGTCCTCCTGGTGATTGGTGCTGCTCAACGGTGGTGCGCAGCCTTGGCGGCCGGGTCTGGTCGGTAGAGCTGATGCTTGGCGATGTACTGCACCACGCCGTCGGGCACGAGGTACCAGACCGGTTCTCCCTCCATGACGCGTGAGCGACAGTCGGTGGAGCTGATGGCCAGGGCGGGCACCACCTGCAGCGTCACCCGATCCTCGGGCAGTCCATAGTCGCTCAGGACATGCCCTGGCCGGGTCACCCCGATGAAGTGGGCAAGATCCCAGAGCTCGTCAATGTCCTTCCACGACAGGATCTGCGCCAACGCATCGGCGCCAGTGATGAAGAACAGCTCCGAGTCGGGGATTTGTGCCCGCAGGTCACGCAGCGTGTCGATGGTGTGGGTCGGGCCGACACGGTCGATGTCGACGCGGCTGACGTTGAAGCCCGGGTTGGAGGCTGTGGCGATGACGGTCATCAGGTAGCGGTGCTCGGCCGGGGACACCATGGCCGAGTCCTTCTGCCATGGCTCGCCGGTCGGCACGAACAGGACCTCATCGAGGTCGAACAGCGCCTGGACCTCAGCGGCGGCCACCAGGTGACCGTGATGGATGGGATCGAAGGTCCCACCCATGACACCTATACGCCTGGTCAGTGGTGCGCTCCGTGATCGGTTGCGCCGTGCGAGCCGCGCGAGCTGTGCGCGTCACCATGGCCGGCCCCGCCGGGCGTGTCGTACTTGGACGCAGTGTTGCGGAAGGACCACAGCACCGCCAGGAGCACGATGAGGGATGCGAAGGCAATGGCACCGAAGGCCAACGGCGGCATCGGCAGGTCCCGCAGCTTGGCGGTCTCTGCGGTGGCCAGCGTGACAACTGTGGACGTGAACGACATGGCCACAGCCTAGCCGGTACACCAAGCCCAGCGTTCAGTCATGGATCTGGTTCAGTCATGGATCTGGTTCAGTGACGGAATCTGGTTCAGTGACAGAATCTGGTTCAGTGACGGATCTGGCCGTCGCCCTCGACGACCCACTTGGTTGTGGTCAGCTCTGCCAGGCCCATCGGTCCGCGGGCGTGCAGCTTCTGGGTGGAGATACCGATCTCGGCGCCGAACCCGAACTCCCCACCGTCGGTGAACCGCGTTGAGGCGTTGACGATCACCGCCGCCGCGTCGACTTCGGCAGTCCAGCGACGGGCAGCCGCGCGGTCCTCGGTGACGATGGCCTCGGTGTGGCCCGTGCTGTAACGCTGGACATGCGCCAACGCCTCGTCGAGCGAGTCGACGATCCGCGCGCTGATGTCCAGTGACAGGTACTCGCGGGCGAAGTCCTCGTCCGTGGCCAGGCTGTATGCCGCGCCGGCCTCACGGGCGAACCGCTCCATCCCGGCGTCGCCGTGGACAGTGACCCCGGCAGACCCCAGCTGCGCCAACACCTTGGGCAGGAAGGTCGAGGCGACGCTTCGATGAACCAGCAGGGACTCAGCAGCGTTGCAGACGCCGACCCGGTGGGTCTTGGAGTTGACCGTGATGGCCAGCGCCTTGTCGAGGTCGGCAGCAGCGTCGACATACACGTGGCAGTTACCGACGCCCGTCTCGATGACAGGCACAGTCGACTCGCGCACGACCGTCTGGATCAGGTCGGCCCCACCGCGGGGGATGAGGACGTCCACCAGGCCGCGTGCGGTCATCAGCGCGCGCACGGCATCGCGACCGCCCTCGTCCAGCAGCAAGATCGCGTCGGCCGGCAGACCCTGGGCCTCCAACGCCGCACGCAGCACGGCCACGAGGGCACGGTTGCTGGCACCTGCTGCAGAGCCTCCGCGCAGCACGACCGCGTTTCCGCTCTTGAGCGCCAGTCCTGCCGCGTCGACCGTCACGTTCGGGCGGGCCTCGTAGATCATCGCGACAACCCCCATCGGCACCCGAACCTGTCGGACCTGCAGGCCGTTGGCCAACGTCGACCCGCGCACGACCTCGCCGACCGGGTCCGGCAGCAACGCAATATCCCGCAATGCCTCGGCCACGGCCGTGACCCGCACCTGGTCCAGTCGCAGCCGGTCGAGCAGTCCCTCCGCCAGACCCTGGGTCCGTCCTCGGGCGATGTCCTCATCGTTGGCGGCGATGATCTCTGCTGAGGCCGAGTCGAGGGCATCAGCCATCGCCCGCAGGGCAGCATCCTTGTGGGCCCGCGTCAACAGTCCGAGCCGGCGCGAGGCCTGGCGGGCCGCACCTGCCAGGTCGGCGACGTGCGCGGTGATCTCGGGATCGATCGACTTAGCCATGGAACCAGCCTAAGAGCGCGCGCAAATAGGCCGGTCAGGGGTCTGGCTGTGCGGGATCGTTTTCGACTTGTCG
>DHJN01000107.1:0-18022 GCA_002404345.1 Actinobacteria bacterium UBA4719
TCGCCGCGGTACTTCGCGCCGGCCACCATCGCGGCCAGGTCGAGGCTGACCAGACGCTTGCCCTTCAAGGACTCCGGGACGTCGTCGTTGACGATCCGCTGGGCTAGTCCTTCGACCACGGCGGTCTTGCCGACGCCCGGGTCGCCGATCAGGACGGGGTTGTTCTTGGTACGGCGAGACAGGACCTGCACGACGCGGCGGATCTCGGCGTCGCGGCCGATGACCGGGTCGAGCCTGCCCTCGCGGGCGGCTGCGGTCAGATCGGTGCCGTACTTGGCCAGCGCGTCATACGTGGCCTCGGGGTCTGCGGTGGTGACCTTGGCGCCGCCACGCAGCGTGGGGATCTCGCCGGCGATGGCCTCGCCGTCGATCCCGAAGTCGCCGGTACGGGCGAGGGCGAGCAGGAGGTGGTCGGTCGACACGAATCCGTCGCCCATCGACTCCATGATCTTGTGCGCCTGTTCGAGCACCGAAAGGCTCGCGCGGGACAGGCCCGGCGCCCCGACCGAGGAGCCGCTGACCTTCGGTGTGCGAGTGAGTATGCCGGTCGCAGCCTGGGCCAAGGCGGCCGGCGACGAGCCAGTGGCCTCGAGCAGCGGGCCCGTGGTCGTCTCGGTCTGACGGGTCAGCGCGAGCGCGACGTGTGCCGGCTCAACATGGGGGTGGCCCGCCGCCGCGGCGTCACGGACGGCCGCGGACAGAGCTTCGTTCGCCTTGGTGGTCAGTTTCAGGTCCATGGGTGCGAGGGTATTCCCATGGCAGATCATCTGGCTTCGATCGAGGCAGTTGAGGGCGACATCACCACCCAGCCCCTCGACGCGATCGTCAACGCCGCCAACAGCTCTCTGCTCGGCGGTGGAGGCGTCGACGGCGCCATCCACCGAGCTGCCGGCCCGCACCTGTTGGAGCAGTGTCGCGAGCTTCGCCGCACGGCATACCCGCACGGGCTTCCCGTCGGTGAGGCAGTGGCAACCGGCGCCGGAGACCTGCCATCGCGGTGGGTGATCCACACCGTCGGGCCGAATCGTCATGCGGGACAGACGGATCCAGTGCTGCTCACCTCATGCTTCGAGGCCTCGCTCGCGGAGGCGGTGAGGGTCGGCGCCCGGTCGGTGGCTTTCCCCGCGGTCAGCGCAGGGGTCTACGGCTGGCACGCGGCTGAGGTCGCCCGTATCGCGGTCGCCGCTGTCCGCTCGTCGCCGCACCTGAGTGAGCTGGACCTGGTGCGGTTCGTACTCTTCGGCCCCGCCACCCACGAGGCGTTCATCGCCGCGCTCCGATGACAGTGTGAGCCGCCGGGGGTGTGAGCCGCCGTGAACTTGCCGCTGGGGGTGTGAGCCGCCGTGAACTTGCCGCCGGGGGTGTGAGCCGCCGTGAACTTGCCGCTGGGGGTGTGAGCCGCGGGGGGGTGAGCCGCCGTGAACTTGCCGCTGGGGGACTTAGCCGCGCGCACGCCAGACGACGAGCGCCCGGGACGGGATGACGCTGCGGGTGGGCCGCTGGCCGGCACGCACGGCCACCACCTCGCCAGCCCGGCCGGCCGCAAAAACCCGTGAGCCTGCGCCAACCGCCGACTTCAGGGCGTCGACCTCCAAGCCCAGCTCGGTCAACCGTGCCCGAAGCGCCTGCACCTGGTTCTCGAGATCCAGGATGCGCTGGATGCCGGCCAGACTGACACCCTCGTCCTGCGAGAGGCGCTGCACCTCACGCAGCAGTGTGACGTCGCGCGCCGAATAACGACGTCCACCGCCCCGAGTGCGCGATGGGGAAACCAGGCCCAGCCGGTCGTACTGCCGCAGGGTCTGGGCATGCATGCCGGCCAGCTGTGCCGCGACCGAGATGACGAAGACCGGGGTCTCGTCATTGGGGGAGAACCCGCCAGAACCTTGGACGGAGTTCACGGCTCAGCCCTGCCGTGCCCTGGCGAACACGTCCGCCCGCGGATCGGCATCTGCCTCCTCGGCTCGCAGCAGCTCCACTGCCTCACGCGCCTTGTCGGACAACCGCTGGGGGATCGCGACGCTCACCTTGGCCAGCAAGTCGCCGGTGTGGTTCTTGGCCACTATCCCGCGACCCTTGACGCGCAGCACCCGGCCGTTCGGAGTCCCGGCTGCGATCCGCACCTTGACCGCGTCGCCGGACAGTGTCGGCACGGAAACCGTTGCCCCCAAAACGGCTTCGGCAAAAGTGACGGGCAGATCGATGGTCAGGTTGTCGCCGTCACGACCGAAGACCGGATGCGACGCGACCTGCACGGTGAGCATGAGGTCGCCTGCCGGGGCGCCCCGGTCGCCGGGGTTGCCCTTGCCACGCAACCGGATCTTCTGACCGTCCTTGACGCCGACCGGGATGCGGGCGGTGATCCTGGAGCCGTCGGCGGTGCTCAGGGTCACGGTCGATCCCTGCACCGCGTCGCGGAAAGACAGCGTGGTGTGCGCCTCTACGTCGGCACCTCGACGCGGTCCCGTTGGGGCACCAAAGGCGCCGTAGCCCTGCTGACCTTGTTGACCTTGTTGACCCTGACCGAACATGCCGCCGAGCAGGTCCTCGAGGTTCGGCTGCCCGGCGCCACCACCTCCGGTAGAGAAGCGAGCGCTGCCGCCGCGGCCACCACCGCCACCACCGCCACCACCGCCACCACCGAACAGGTTGCTGAAGACGTCCTCAAACCCGGCACCACCACCCCCGGGGCCACCGGAGGTGAACCGGGCGCCACCATGACTCATCGAGCGGATGGCGTCGTACTGCTTGCGCTCCTCCGGAGTCGACAGGACGGCATACGCCTCGCCGATCTCCTTGAAGCGCTTCTCCGCCGCGTCGTCCCCTGGGTTCTGATCGGGGTGCATCGTGCGGGCAAGCTTGCGGTAGGCCTTCTTGATCGCAGCCGCGTCCGCGTCGGCAGGAACGCCGAGGATCGCGTAGAAGTCCTTCTCGAACCAGTCCTGGCTCGCCATCGACGTCTCCTTTCGTCTCTTCACCAAACCTAGGGACCTTGCGGTCCCGGTCAGCCAAACCTAGGGACCTTGCGGTCCCGTATCGGCCAAACCTAGGGACCTTGCGGTCCTGCTTCAGCCAAACCTAGGGATTGTGCCTGGCATCGTCCTAGGTTTGGAATGAATTGGTCGGCACCGTACCTAGGTTTGAGTGGTTTGGCTGGCACGGTCCCTAGGTTTGGAATGAATTGGTCGGCACGGTCCCTAGGTTTGCGGGTCCTTGGGTTGCGGGTCCTTGGGTTGCGGGTCCTTGGGTTGCGGGTCCTTGGGTTGCGGGTCGGCCACCGCCACTCGTGCCGCGCGAATGACCCGCTCACCCATCCGGTAACCGGGCTGCAGCACCTGCACCACAGTGGTCACCTCGGTTCCCTCGGCCAGCTCGGCCTCGGTATGCAGGAGCGCCTCGTGGACCATCGGGTCGAACGCATCGCCGGGCTGGCCGAAACGCCCCACCCCGAACTTGGCCAACGTACCGTCAAGCTTGTCCGCGATGGCCGCGAACGGCCCACCCTCGAGGTCACCGTGCTGACGCGCCAGGTGGATGTCATCCAGCACCGGCAACAGCGCCTCAATGACGCTGCTGACCGCCACGTCACGATGCAGCTCGCGATCGCGGTCGACGCGCCTCTTGTAGTTGACGTACTCGGCCTGCAACCTCTGCAGGTCGCGGGTCAGGTCAGCCGCCAGGGTCGTGTCCGGGTGGACGTCGTCGCCCTGGACAGCGTCCGCGACCGCGGTGACGCCAATGGCTTCGGCAGCTTCGGTGACGTCAGTGGCTACAGCAGCTTCGGTGACGTCAGTGGCTACGGCCGGTTCAGCGACGACCTCCTCCGGACCGGCCTCGGGCGCGGAACCGGGATGACGCACAGCGCCGGTCTCCGGATCCAGGCGTCGCTTGTCCGTGACCTTGGGGCCCGTGGGCTCGGATTGCTCCGAGCCCACTCGCTCCGGATCGACCGGGTTGGCTTCGGTCACTTCTTGTCACCAGTTGCCGCGGAGTCGCTCTCGGTGTCGTCAACAACCTCGGCGTCGACCACATCATCATCAGCGGACTTCGTCGGGCCGGCCGACGAGTGACTCTCGTTGGACTCAGCTCCAGGGGCGCTCTCGGCTGAGGCTGCGGCATACATCGCCGTGCCCAGCTTCTGGGACTCCTCGGAGAGCTTGGCGGCCTTGGCACTGATGTCCGTGGCCGAAACGCCCGATCCATCCTTGAGAGCGTCCTTGAGGTCGACCAACGCCGCGTCGACCTCACCGCGGCCATCGGCCGGGATCTTGTCGGCGCTGTCGGCCAGGAACTTCTCGGTGGAGTAGACGAGCTGCTCCGCGGTGTTGCGGGCCTCGGTCTCCTCGCGGCGTACCTTGTCCTCCTCCGCGTGCTCCTCGGCCTCGCGGACCATGCGCTCGATCTCGTCCTTCGGCAGCGCGGAGCCACCGGAGATCGTCATGGACTGCTCCTTGCCGGTGCCACGGTCCTTGGCAGAGACGTGGACGATGCCGTTGGCGTCGATGTCGAAGGTGACCTCGACCTGCGGTACGCCACGGGGAGCCGGCGCGATGCCGGTGAGCTCGAAGGTGCCCAGACCCTTGTTGTGCAGGGCGATCTCGCGCTCACCCTGGAACACCTGGATGAGGACGGACGGCTGGTTGTCGTCGGCGGTGGTGAAGACCTCAGAACGCTTGGTCGGGATGGCCGTGTTGCGCTCGATGAGCTTGGTCATCAGACCGCCCTTGGTCTCGATGCCCAGGGACAGCGGGGTGACGTCGATCAGGAGGACGTCCTTGCGCTCGCCCTTGAGGACACCGGCTTGAAGGGACGCTCCGACCGCCACCACTTCGTCAGGATTCACGCCCTTGTTGGGTGTCTTGCCGCCGGTGAGCGAGGTGACGACCTCATAGACGGACGGCATACGGGTCGAACCACCCACAAGCACAACGTGATCGATCTCGCTGACGTTGATGCCGGCGTCCTTGATGACCTGACGGAACGGCGCCTTGGTGCGCTCGAGCAGGTCGGCGGTGAGCTTCTCGAACTGTGCGCGGGTCATCGACTCGTCCAGGTGGATCGGGCCGTTCTCCGACATCGAGAGGTACTGAAGGCTGATGTTGGTGCTCGTCGCGGTGGAGAGCTCCTTCTTGGCCTGCTCGGCCGCGTCACGCAGACGCTGCATGGCGATCTTGTCGTTGGCCAGGTCGGTGCCGCTGGTGTTCTTCACGGTCGTCACCAGGTGGTTGACGATGCGCTCGTCCCAGTCGTCACCACCGAGCTTGTTGTCACCGTTTGTCGCGCGAACCTGGATGGTGGAGAAGCCGTCCTCGGGGTCCTTGCCGACCTCGAGAAGGGAGACGTCGTAGGTGCCACCGCCGAGGTCGAAGACGAGAATGAGCTCGTCCTCCTTGCCCTTGTCCAGGCCGTAGGCCAGGGCAGCGGCAGTGGGCTCGTTGATGATGCGCAGGACGTTGAGGCCCGCGATCTCGCCGGCCTCCTTCGTGGCCTGACGGTGGGAGTCGTCGAAGTACGCCGGGACGGTGATCACCGCGTCCGTAACGGTCTCGCCGAGGTAGGCCTCCGCGTCGCGCTTGAGCTTCTGCAGGATGCGCGCGCTGATCTCCTGGGCGGTGTAGTTCTTGTCGTCGATCTTGCGCGACCAGTCGGTGCCGATCTCTCGCTTCACCGAGCGGATGGTCCGCTCGATGTTGGTGACGGCCTGCCGTTTGGCGATCTCGCCGACGAGGACCTCGCCATTCTTGGCGAACGCGACGACGGAGGGCGTGGTGCGCCCGCCCTCTGCGTTGGCGATGATCGTGGGCTCGCCTCCCTCGAGGACGGCGACTGCCGAGTTGGTGGTGCCGAGGTCGATGCCTACCGCACGAGCCATTTTTTTCTCCTGTATGACGAGTGGTCGGGCGAGCGTTGCTCGCCGCTGTTCTGCTGTGGTTGTGGTGCTTCGATGCCTAATGTGCTCGGCGTGGCCTGAGTTGTCAAGTGAACGCTCCGTAAACTTGCGTCTATGTGGCTCAACTTATCGAGCGCGACAGTTGTTCCGACGTCTTCCACCTGAGACAATGGGGGCGTGATAGGACCAGATCGACCCGGCGTCGTAGCCGTGAGCAAAAACGAACAGCACCGGTTCAGCAAAGAGCCATGTGAGCAGATCACCCTGCTGGAGGGCATCGGCGTCCAGGGCGACGCACACTCGGGCGTCACCGTCCAGCACCTCTTTCAGGTGGCGGCGGATCCGGCACAGCCGAACCTGCGCCAGGTCCACCTGCTCACCCAGGAGTTCGTCAACGAAGCCCACGAAGAGGGCTTTGAGCTGGCACCGGGTGACCTCGGCGAGAACGTCCTGACTCAGGGCGTGGATCTACTGGGCCTCTCGCGGGACACGCTGCTGCACATCGGTGGTCAGGCCGTCGTCCGTATCACGGGACTGCGAAACCCCTGCTCCCAGATCGACAACCTGCGCAAGGGCCTGCTGAAGGTCGCCTTGGGTCGTGACAAGGACGGGCACGTGGTCCGCAAGGCGGGGGTCATGGGCGTCGTCACCACCGGCGGCATCATCTGCCCCGGCGACACGATCACGGTGGAGTTGCCCGCGCTTCCTCATCACGCGCTCGAGTGCGTCTGAGCCGATAACCAGGCGAGAGCGGCGTCCGCGACCTCCTCCCAGCCCTCCTCACCGCAGATGTAGTGCGAGCGACCCTCGAACTCCCGGTAGTCGACCCGTCCGGAACCGGCTGTGTACTTGTGCGCGTTGCGCCGCACCATGGCCACGGGCGTGAGGTGGTCCTGGTCGCCGGCGAGGAAAAGCATGGGCATATGCGTTGCCGAGAAGTCGATCCGGGCCGACCGGCCGAGGGTGCTCCGGGGCACGTTGCGGCTCTCGGGGACCACAAGCCGGCCGAAGGCGTCGTCGCTGGCTGAACGGCGCAGGGTGTTGCAAAATGCGTAGTGAAACCTCTCGGGGGTCATGAACACCGGCCGGTTGCCAGCCAGCGGGTTGACGTGGGGGAAGTTCGCACGCAGGAAGTGGGGGCTGAACGACATGACGCCGGGCGGCGGCGCGGAGCTGATCGCGACCCCCGCGCGGGCGTAGCCATCGTTGACCAGCCGTTGGACCAGCAAGCCGCCGATCGAGTGGCCGACCAGGACCGGGGGTTCGGGGAGGGCGTCGATCACCGTCTTGAGGTAGTCGCTCACCGCGCCGAACGTCAGGTCGCCAAGTCGCGGGTCGACCACCGTTCGCAGCGTGTGGGGATCGCCGTCGTGGTACGGCCAGCTGGGAGCGCTGCACGAGAACCCTGCCGAGGTGAACCGATCAACCCACGGCTGCCAACTCTGACCATTGAGGTACATGCCGTGGATGAAGATGACGTGACGGGCCATCCGATGATTCTATTCGGGTGCTGCTGCTTGGAGGGGGCGTCATGCCGCGTGGGGAATGGCATTGTCGGCGTAGCAAGACAGGTGTAGTAATTTGAGGATTGTTTCTGCACCGGCGGGTCTCCGACGGTCACCGGAGAACTGGCACTGGGCAACCGGAGCAACCTGAGCAACCGTGACGAGGTCATCCGGCTGATAGAGGGACTCTCGCAAGCGACACTGGCCGGGGATGCGGAGGTCTTGGGGCTGATCGAGCAAGAAGCGTTGTATGGCGCGGGGATCGGATACGTCGACGCGCAACTTCTTGCCGCGACCAGGCTCACCGGCGACACCACGTTATGGACCAGAGACAAGCGCCTTTCGGCTGTCGCGGCACGACTTGGGCTAGCTTTCCAGCCTGGGAAGTAGTCCAAAGCCACGCTGCTTCTCAGGAGAGCGCTACAGGCGGGAGAGGAACACCGGTATGCCGGCCACGATCAGCCCCAGCGCCAGCATCAGTGAGTCGCTGGCTCGCCAGGGCGCCGGCGCGGCCCAGGTTCTTCGAGGGACCAAGATGCTGGCGGTAGAGCCGGCTGCGGTTGAGGCGACTCCGGCCGAGAAGCCACGCGCCTCCATCGCGACGGCCATCCGCCCGGCCTGGCGTAGCGTCTGGATGAGCAGCCCGAAAGTCAGCGCCGCGACCGAACGCCCACGTCCCAGCGGCGAACGGCCCGGGCCCAGCCCTCGCACCCGGCGAATGCGAGAGAGCTGGTCCCAGTGCTCACCAAGACCTTCGAAGCGGTGCAGCGCCGCGACAGCCGCGACAACCGGACGGGCAGGGAGCCGCAGTCGTTGGCCCAGATGATCGCCGAGCGCCGACGGGTCGATTCGCGATGCCAGCAGCACGCCGGGCACCACGAAGAACGCCACGCGCAGTCCGGCCAGCGCACCGGCGGACACCTCGTGCCCGGGGCTGAGCAGCCAGTTCGAGAAGCTGACCGATGCAACCGCGAACAGGCCCGGGAGCAGCCGGCGCCAGGGAGGGCGTCCTATCCCCAGAACGATCGAAGCCACGGCGATCTGGACCCCGATGGCGATCAGGGCCGTGCGCAGGTCGGAGATGAACGGCGCACCCAGGACCAGGACGATTGAGGCCAGCAGCAACGAGAGTGGACCGGACCGGCCGGCGAGCCCTCTCCAGCGGCCGACGCGTCCAGGGTCGGCGAGCGGCCCAGAGTCCACGAGCGGCTCAGAGTCCACGAGCGGTCCAGGGTCGGCGAGCGGTCCAGAGTCCAAGAGCGGCCCAGAGTCGATCCGCCCAGCCCGCAACGTGATCCTCCGATCGGCCAGGGCAATCAGCAACGGATCATGCGTGGCCAGGACCACGCCGATACCGGCGTCCCGGGCTGCGACAACGACGCCCGCCACGGCCGACCACGTCAACCGGTCCTGGCCGACGGTCGGCTCATCCAGGACCAGGACCGAAGGTCCGTGGGCGATGGCGCCGGCCAACGCCAGCCGCCGCTGTTCGCCGCCAGAGAGGTGATGTGGGTCTGCGCTGGACAAGGCCGACAGCCCCAGCACCTCCAGCAGGCCATCGACCCGAGTCTGCGCAGCATCGTCGTCCAGACCCAGGTGGCGACTGGTCGACAGGACGTCGCCGCGGACTGTGCGAGCGACAACTGCCTGCTCAGCCTGTTGCGGCACCCACCCAAACCGGGCAGCCAGGGCGCGCGAGGTCCAGCGGTCGATGTCCGCCGGGGGGTTCGCGCCCAGGCCGCCCAGGCCGACGTTGCCGACCATCAGCACGTCCCCTGCACGCACCAGGCCTTGGGTGGGCGCGTCAACACCCGACAACAGCGCCGTCAAGGTCGACTTGCCGGCACCGCTGGGACCGACGATGGCGACGCACTCTCCCGCGCTGACGTCCGCGCGGACATTCAACAACGCCTGCACCGCGGTCGCCGGCCGGTTCGCGGACATGACGGACACCCGGGGCCGACGTAGGACGGACACCGACTCCGCCGACACCAGCACCCCGCCACCAGGACCGCCAGGACCGCCAGGACCGCCAGGACTTCCATGACTTCCAGAGCCACCAGGACTTCCAGAACCACCAGCAAGGGTGGGCGTACACAGCTCGCGGGCCACGTCCAAAGGGCGAGGAGCCGCAACGCCGGGCACCCAGACCCCCTGGGCTGCAAGGGAATCCGCCGACCTGGCGAGAGTCGCCGCCACAGGCCCGTCGGCGCTGACCCGGCCGGTCAGGTCAAGCACGACCAGGCGATCGACCTCGTCCACCCAATCGGTCAGCTGATGCTCGACCATCACCAAGGTCGCCCCCGATGCCCGCACCGCGGCCGTGATCGCCTCACGCACCACGGCAGCGGCTTGGGGATCGAGCATCGAGGTCGGTTCGTCCAGCAGTACCAGTCTCGGTGTCAACGCGAGAACCCCGGCCAACGCCAGCCGTTGGGTCTCGCCGCCGGAGAGGGCGTTGGTGGGATGGTCCTCGTCATACGGGAATCCCACGGAGGCCAACGCCGACCGGACCCGGGACCAGATCTGGTCACGCGGCATACCGAAGCTCTCAGGGCCGAAGGCCACGTCGCGGCCCACCCGTCCGGCGACCAGTGCATCGGCGGGGTCCTGCACCATCAGGCCGACCGACGAACCCGCGGATGGCGAACCGTCGATCAGGACCGAGCCGGTGAGGATGCCCGTCTCGGTCGTGGTCAGGACTCCGGCCAGCGCGCGCAGGAGGGTGGACTTGCCCGAGCCGCTGGGCCCGGCGAGCATCACGCGCGCACCCGCCTCGATGTGCAGGCTGATACCGGCCAGCACCGGCTCCCGGCGCCCGAAAGGACGCCAGGTGAGGTCGCGCACCTCGACGAGGGCGCCCGCTGCAGCAGCGGGCGCCTTCGCTATCACGCTTTCAGGCGGCACGCATTCAGGCGGCATAGCCTCAGACGGGGTGCGGCTCACGGACTTCCTGACCCGGCGGGAAGGCGTTCAACGCGCCCGTCCCAGCCAGCCCGCGCACCAGAGCCCAGCCACCGCCCCCGGCGATGATGGCGCCAGAGACCATGCCACAACCCAGGTAGATGGCCTTCCACGCCGTCGAGTACTCGGCCACGTAGGAGTGCCATTCGTAGAACACGATCTCGAACACCGCGGCGAGGATGCCGCCGAGCACGGCCACGACAACGCCGAAGCGGCGGTGCCGGAACAGCGCCAGAGCGAGCTCGACGCCCAGGCCCTGCAGCAGCCCTGAAAGCAGGACGGCGGCGCCCCACTTGTTGCCCAGAAACAGCTCGACGTTAGCCGCCACGAGCTCGGTGAACAGAGCTGCGCCGGGCCGGCGAATGACCAGTCCGCCGACGACTGCGGGGACCAGCCACACGCCCAGCATCAGCTCACCGGCAGGGGGAAAGCCCGTGGTCAATGTGCTGAGGATCGGATAGATGAAGGTGTCGAAGCCCCAGAACATGACGCCGAACGCCACGGCGAGCATGGCTGCGGTGATCAGGTCGACGCCGCGCCAGCCCATCAGAGGGCGGGTGGCAATGGTGGTGGCTTGCGCCGTCCGCGAGGTAGGGGCGGCGGTCTGGGCGGGGACTGCGGCGGTGCGTTGTT
This sequence comes from Actinobacteria bacterium UBA4719, assembly GCA_002404345.1. Classification (GTDB taxonomy): domain Bacteria; phylum Actinomycetota; class Actinomycetes; order Actinomycetales; family Dermatophilaceae; genus UBA4719. The sequence goes on from DHJN01000107.1 coordinate 10,993, forward strand.
CTTTCATTTCTGTGTTCCTTCTCCCGTGGAATCCGCATGGCTGGATGCCTCGGGGAGGTGCGCACTCGTCATACCTGCTGGTACCGGAGCACAAGAAGGCACGGCGAGCGCGCGCCTGAGATTCTCAACTCCCTTCGCCGGTGCTAACCGGAGCAGGTTCGAGGGTCTGCGGCGAACCGCACTCTCAGCGCTGTGGGGCGCTCCCCTGTTGTTACACAGATGACGGTACACCCGTCGGCGTGGCAGGCTCGAGGCCACACAGTCAAGTCCGAGCTGGAGGTCGTCGTGGGCGCATTGGTCTGGAAGATCCTCGGGACGAGTGCCGCGATCGGCGCGGCAGCCGTGGCCAACAAGCTGGTGACCAGCGGTTGGACTGCGGCAACGGGCAAGCAGCCGCCGACCAACCCCGAGGACCCCGAGGTGTCGTGGCCGGAGGCCGTCGGCTGGGCCGTGGCCTCTGGCGCCGTCGTCGGCGTGGCCCGACTGCTGGCGACACGCAAGGCGGCCGCGTACTACACGCGGTCCGCCGGTCACCCGCCCAAGAGCCTGCAGAAGGTCAGCTAGCCGACCCAGGCAAACCTAGAGACTGTGCGCCCCGACCAGCCGCAAACCTAGGGAGCCTGCGCTCCCACAAGCCGCAAACCTCTAGGAAGCGTGCGGGAGGAGATCGGCCCGGTCGAACATCTGAGCGGTCGCGCGCGCACTCGGCGTACCGATGTCCGGGTCCGCTCCCGTGGCCAGCAATGCCCGGACCACGTCGTCCTCGCCCTTGAAAATCGCACCGGCCAACGGGCTCTGTCCGCGGTCGTTGGTGCGGTTCGGGTCGGCGCCCAGGGACGCCAGCGCGCTGACCGTCTGGGCGTGCCCGTGGTAGGCGGCAAGCATCAAGAGCGTGTTGCCCGTTGCATCCGTGAGGTTCACAGGGACTCCCTTCTCGACATACGCCCGCAGCCTTTCCGTTTCACCTCCCCGCGCGAAGTCGAAGCAGGCATGCGCGATCTCGACCAGCTTGGGATCCGGCGGGCTGTCGACACTGTCGTCCCAGGGTCTGTCAATGCTCATGGGGCTCAGGCTATGTCCAGTCGGCACGGGGTCCCTCCACCTCATCGAAGACCAGCCAGGTACGGGTGGTCCGGACGCCCGGGATGCCCTGGATGCGGTCGAGGACCAGGTCGCGCAGGGCGGCGTTGTCGGGCGCGCGCACCAGGACCAGGACGTCGAAGTCCGCGCCGAGCATCGAGACGTGTTCGACGTAGGGCAGTCGCCCCAGCCGGGCGGACACCTCGCGCCAGGAGTTCTGCTCGATGGACAGCGAGACGTATGCCGAGGTCCCCAGTCCCGCGCGCTCGTGGGCGATGCGCGCGGAGAACCCGATGATCACTCCATCGGCCACCAACCGGCCGACCCGCGCATAGGCGTTGGCCCGCGAGATGTGGACACGCTCGGCCAGCGAACGGATCGACGTGCGGGCGTCCCTGATGAGCTCGCTGAGAATCTGGCGGTCGGGGGCATCCAAGGGCCTGACCGAGCGTCCGATATCGGCCGGTGTCGGCGTCTGCGTGGCGGATACATGATCGGTCATGAGCACTCCATGGGGCCAATTGTCTTCCATTTCACCCAGATCTTGCGACAGCAAGTCTCGCCAGGGACACGATTGCTCGGCTTGTCGCCTATCGGGCGCCCGCACGCACCACTCTCATGCCCACCCACACACATCACACCCATACCCTCGCGCACCGCGCGTGGTCCAGGAGGCCCGGGGCTTCGCGGGTGTCGGTGCCGAGATCGCGGCCCGGGTGCAGGAACGGGCGTTCCGCTGGCTGCAGGCGCCGGTCCTGCGCGTCGCAGGTCTGGACATCCCCTACCCCCCCCCGCCCAAGCTCGAGCACCTCCATCTGCCCGGCGTCGAACGTGTCCTTGACGCGATCGCGCAGCTGCAATGGGACGACGGTGCCGCATGAGTGTCCTCACCGTCTCCGCCACCGGCAGAACCGGCCTGGGGAGATCATCCGTCGGGCCGATGTGGAGGCCGCGTTGCAGGTCGGCGAGGTCGGGTCGTTGTCACACAAGGTGACACCAACGCATGGTGCAGGCCGCGCAGACCTGGCTGGCGACATGCGAATCCCGTTGCGTGGCGTGCGCAAGGCGATCGCAGACAAGCTGACCACCAGCCGGTGCGAGATCCCGGAGGCAAACACCTGGGTTGACGTCGACGCGACCGCCCTGTTGGCCGCCAGGGACGAGATCAAGGCCGTCAATAGCTGTGCTGGCATCGGCTTGATGGCGCTCTTCGCGAGGATCAGCGTCGCCGTGCTCAAGAAGGGACTTTCGGCCCTGCTTACGACCCCTTGCTCAGGAGGAGGCTGAAGGCCAGGGACTGACCACGGAGGTCGACGAAGGCGCGGCCGGTTGGCTCTCGTGGAGGTGGAGACGATGCGACGCAAGACTTTCGATGCCCTACTCACCAGCGGCGGACTCGTGCTGGCAGCCATCTTGCTGATCTCCGGAGGTCTCCTCACCTGGGCGAGCTCGTTCGTCGGCGACCAGGTGCAGACCCAGCTCAGCCAGCAGCAGATCTTCTTCCCACCGCAGGGCAAGGCCACAGCCAGCCCGGAGATAGGCCCGTTCCTCAACAAGTACGCCGGTCAGCAGATGGTCAACGGCCAGCAGGCCGAGGCCTACGCCAACCACTTCATCGCGGTGCACCTCAAGGAGTCGGGCGGCGGTCTGACCTATGCCCAGCTCAGCAACAAGGCACGAGCCAACCCGACCGACACCAAGCTGGCGGAACAAGTCGCGACGGCGTTCAAGGGTGAGACCCTTCGCGGGCTGCTCCTCAACGCCTACGCGTTTGACACCATGGGCCGGATCGCCGCCATCGGCGCGATTGGTGCCTTTGTCGGCGCCGGTGTGATGCTCCTGCTCTCGCTGCTTGGCTTCGCCCACCTGCGGCGAGTCTCGCCAGAGGCAGAGCTGGGTTCGCACATCGCACCCGCCACCGCCTGACCAACCCCAGGGAGGGGGCCGAAGCACAGGCATTCACCGGTCAGGGGGCCGGTGAATGCCTGTGCCAAGGCGTTCGCATCCACCAGACGCGAGCGCGCGGGCGATGGGGACGCCAGCGCGATACGACAGGTGCAGGTATGACGGTGCGTCCAGCACCGTCAGATCGGCCGGGTTCCCGGGACGGATGGCTCCAATATCATTGCGCCGCAACGACTTGGCGCTTCCGACGGTCGCAGCGAGCAGAGCCTCCGCTGGCGTCAGACCCATCTCGCGCACCGCGAGGGCGAGGACGAACGGCATCGAGGACGAGTAGCAGGTGCCGGGGTTGCAGTCACTGGCCAGGGCGATACGCACACCCGCATCGAGCAGTCGCCGGGCGTTCGGGTAGGGCGAACGGGTCGAGAACTCCACACCGGGCAGAAGCGTCGCGACGGTGGTGTCCGATGCCGCGGCGAGCTGCTCGACATCTGTCTCGGACAGGAAGGTGCAGTGGTCGACGCTTGCGGCGCCCAGCTCGACCGCGAGACGCACGCCCGGACCATGGCCAAGCTGGTTGCCATGCACTCGAAGGGCGAGACCGGCGTCTCGACCGGCGGACAACACGACCCGCGCCTCGTCCTCGCTGAAGGCGTGCGCACTGTGCGGCTCACAGAACACATCGATCCAGCGCGCATGGGGGGCGCAGGCCGCCAGCATCTCGCCAGTGACCAGCTCGACGTACTCGGGCCGACGGTCGGCGAACTCCGGCGGCACGACGTGCGCGCCGAGAAAGGTTGTCTCAGAAGTGAACTCGGCCGCGATGCGCAGAGATCGTGCCTCGTCGGCGACGCTGAGTCCGTACCCGCTCTTGATCTCGACCGTGGTCGTCCCTTGGGCGCGCATCTCGGCGACGCGTGCGCCGACCAGGGCGCGGAGCTCCTCATCGCTGGCCGCACGGGTGGCGTTGACCGACGCAGCAATCCCGCCGCCGTCGTATGGCACGCCGGTCATCCGGGCCGCGAACTCCGCAGAACGGTCTCCGGCAAAGACGAGATGCGAGTGCGAGTCCACAAAGCCCGGAATGACCGCGCGCCCGCCGACGTCCTGGCGGTCATCCGCCGGGGGTGCCTGCGCTGCTGGGCCGACCCAGGCGATGAGCCCGTCCTGCACGACGACCGCAGCGTCGTTCAGGCGGCCCAGGTGCTGCGAGTGGTCGGCTCCGTCCAGCAGCTCGTCGTTGGTGACCAGCTCGGCGATACCGAAGAACACCGTCGAGGTCATGGGTGCTTCCAGAGGGTTTGAATCGCCTTCTGCAACAACATCCCGACGTCGCCCAGCAGGTGCTGGCCACCGGCCACGACGGTCCTGCCGTCCACGATCACGGTGTCGACGTCAGCTGCGCTGGCCGACAGCATGATCTGCTCGGGAGCACTCCCGGCGGTCCTTGCGCTGTCGAGTCTGACCGCGACCAGATCAGCACGCCCCCCGACCTCGAGCCGCCCGGCGTCGTCCCAGCCCAGGCTCTCGTGTCGGGTGGCTGCCGACAACAGCTCGTCCGGGCGAAACCGCCCACGCTGCAACGAGTCCAGACGCTCGTGCATCTCCAGAGCGCGGGCCTCCTCGAGCAGGTCGATGACGGCGTGCTGGTCGGACCCGAGGGACAGCGGCAAGCCCGCGTCACTCAACCTCCGCGCCGGTCCAATGCCGTCAGCGAGGTCCCTCTCGGTCGTGGGGCAGAAGCAGACCGTCGTGAAGGTGCGGCCCAATGTTGCGATGTCCTGGTCGGTCAGGTGGGTGGCGTGAACCACGGACGTCAGCGGGCCGAGCACACCCGCGACGTCCAGCAACGCAGTGGGCGTCAGACCGTAGAACCCTTGACAGGCCCAGTTCTCGGCTGGTTGCTCCGAGAGGTGGACGTGCAGTGGACGACCCGCGGCAGCCGCGGCGACAACACCAAGCTGATCGCGTGGGACCGCGCGCACGGAGTGGATGGCTGCTCCGACGCGCATCCCGGCGGATTCCCGCAGGCCCGCAACGCGCTGCGCCCAATGGTCGGCATCGCCGTCTCCAAAGCGCTTCTGGACCCCGTCCAGAGGGCCGTGCCCGGAGGCGGTCAACCCCCCGGCGACGTAGCACGTGTCGAGCAGGGTCAACCGGATCCCGGCGTCGGCGGCGCCCTGACGCAGGGCCTCACCCATGGCGTTGGGATCGTCGTAGGACGCACCGCCGGGCCCGTGGTGCAGGTAGTGGAACTCACCGACCGCAGTGACTCCAGCCAGCGCCATCTCCGCGTACGTGGCGGTGGCGAGGGCAAGGTAGGAGTCCGGGTCCAGTTGCGCCGCCACGGCATACATCCGTTCGCGCCAGGTCCAGAAGGTACCGCCGCCAAGATGGGTCCGCCCGCGCAGGGCGCGGTGGAAGGCGTGGCTGTGGGCGTTCGCGAACCCGGGCAGGACCACCCCGGGCAGGGGCTGGGCATCACCGGGCACGGTGTCCACAGAGACCGCGGTGAACCGGCCGGCGGTGACCTCGAAGGTCACGTCGCGGGCGACGCCGGACGGGAGCATTGCGTATGGCGCCCACCACCGCTGGTCGCTTGGCCTGCTGACCTTCTGGTTCATCGGGCCAGCGCCTCGGTCACTGCGACCAGGGCCCCGACGCCGCGGTGACAGTCCTCGCGTTCGGCGAACTCGACCGGCGAGTGCGAGATCCCGGTGGGATTGCGGACGAACAACATGGCGGTCGAGAGGCCTGCGGCAGCAAGGATCCCAGCATCGTGACCGGCCCCGGTATCCAGGATCGGCGCATCGTCGAGCAGGCCCGAGAGCCGCTGCGCCAACGGAATGTCGAAGGCGGTTTCGGGTGTCCAGGACTCCTCGACCGCGAGACTGCCCGACTGGCGTCCCACAGCCTCCACGATCGCTCGAACCCCTGACTCGCCCGGGCCCCGGGCGTCCAGCCAGGCAGTGACCCGCGAGGGAATCGCGTTGACACCATTGGGTTCCACCCGCACCTTGCCCACTGTGGCGACGCAACCGTGCGCACTGGCGGCCTTGCGCGCGGCCAGCACCGCTGCCGCCAGGGCGAGCATCGGGTCGCGGCGGTCCTCCAGCCTGGTGGTGCCGGCGTGGTTGGCCTCGCCCTCCAGGTCGATCCGCCAGCGCCCGTGCGTCCAGATGGAAGAACCGACGGCAACTGGCCGACCCAGGTCGATCAGGCTGCGCCCCTGCTCCACGTGCAGCTCGACGAACGTCCCGACCCGGCGCAGCGTCTCCACGTCCGGGCCGACCTGCCTGGCGTCGTGGCCAGCGGCAGTCATCGCCTCGGCCATCGTGACACCCTCCGCGTCACGCAGCCCTCGAGCCTTGTCGGCATCGAGCTTGCCGGTGATCAAACGGGATCCGGCGCACGCGACGCCGAATCGGGCGCCCTCTTCGTCAATGAAGTTCGCCACCGCGACGGGACGTGACGGCACGAAGCCCTTGGCCTTGAGCACGTCGACAACGGCGAACGCCGAGACGACCCCCAGCGGACCGTCAAAAGCCCCGCCGTCCGGGACCGAGTCGAGGTGGGAGCCGATCACCACTCCGGGACGACCGGCGGCGACGGCAGCATCAGGATCACCCCACCACGCCCACTGGTTGCCGGCGCGGTCGGTGGCCAGGTCCAGCCCGCGCGCGGCCGCCTCACCGGCGAACCACTCGCGCAGCGTGGCGTCGTCCCTGGTCCACGCATGGCGTCGATAACCCCCGGTGCTCGTTTCGCGGCCGATGGGCTCGATCGCCGACCACATGCTGTCGAACGTCGGGCTGTCGAACGTCGGGCTGTCGAACGTCATGTCTCAACCCTCGCGCATCGGGACCCTGACGCCACGCTCCGCGGCAACCCGATCGGCGATGTCGTAGCCCGCATCGACGTGACGGATGACGCCCATGCCGGGGTCGTTGGTCAGGACGCGGGCGAGCTTCTCAGCAGCCAGAGCCGTGCCGTCCGCCAACGAGACCTGACCGGCGTGGATCGAGCGGCCGATGCCGACGCCGCCGCC
>DHJN01000107.1:18064-18568 GCA_002404345.1 Actinobacteria bacterium UBA4719
CCGCCGTGGTGGATCGAGACCCAGGATGCGCCCGAGGCGGTGTTGATCAGCGCGTTGAGCAGCGGCCAGTCGGCGATGGCGTCGGAGCCGTCGGCCATGGACTCGGTTTCGCGGTACGGCGAGGCCACGGAACCGCAGTCGAGGTGGTCCCGACCGATGACGATCGGCGCCTCCAGCTCGCCCGAGGCGACCATCTCGTTGAACCTCAAGCCGGCGACGTCACGCTCGCCGTATCCCAGCCAGCAGATCCGGGCCGGCAGACCCTGGAAGGCGACCTTCTCACCAGCGGCGCGCATCCACTTCTGGAGACGGTCGTTGTCCGGGAACAGGTCCATCACGGCTCTGTCCGTCTTGTGGATGTCCGCCGGGTTGCCCGAGAGCGCGGCCCAGCGGAAGGGGCCCTTGCCCTCGCAGAACAGCGGACGGATGTATGCCGGCACGAAACCCGGGAACTCGAAAGCCCTTTCGCAGCCCCCTAGCCGGGCCTCGGCGCGGATCGAGTTG
>DHJN01000107.1:18640-19192 GCA_002404345.1 Actinobacteria bacterium UBA4719
GTTGCCGTAGTCGAAGACCTCGGCGCCGCCGTCCTGGAACTCGACCATGGCCTGGACGTGCCTGGCCATCGACGCGCGAGCCCGGTCGGTGAACTCCTCGGGCTTCTTGTCCGCGTAGTCGTGCCAGTCGGCCACGTCGACGCCCTCGGGCAGGTAGGACAGCGGGTCGTGCGCACTGGTCTGGTCGGTGACGATGTCGATCTCCACCCCGCGACGCAGGAGCTCAGGCACGACGGTGGCGCAGTTACCGACCAGTCCGACGGAGAGGGCCATGCGGTCCCGCTTGGCAGCCAGGCACTGGGCGACCGCGTCGTCGAGGTCCGTGGCGACGACGTCGAGGTAGCGGTGCTGCACGCGCCTGTGGAGGCGGGTCTCGTCGACGTCGACAACAAGGGCAACACCCTCGTTGAGCGTCACGGCCAGCGGCTGGGCGCCACCCATGCCACCGGCACCACCGGTGAGGGTGAGCGTGCCGGCAAGGGTGCCGTTGAAGCGCTTGTCGGCCACGGCTGCGAAGGTCTCGAAGGTGCCCTGGAGGATGCCCTGGGTGCC
>DHJN01000107.1:19261-20189 GCA_002404345.1 Actinobacteria bacterium UBA4719
AGGCCCAGGTGCTCGAGCCGGCGAAACTCCGGCCAGGTCGCCCAGTCGCCAACCAGGTTGCTGTTGGCCAGGATCACCCGCGGCGCCCACTCATGGGTACGCATGACGCCGACCGGCCGACCGGACTGGACCAGCATGGTCTCGTCCTTCTCCAGCGTGGTCAGGGTGCGGACCATCGCGTCGAACGACTTCCAGTCGCGGGCCGCCCTGCCGGTGCCGCCATAGACGACGAGGTCGTCGGGGCGCTCCGCGTTCTCTGGGTCGAGGTTGTTCATCAGCATCCGCAGCGGGGCCTCGGTAGTCCACGACGTGGCGGTCAGGGCCGTACCGCGGGCTGCGCGCACGGGGCGGGCACCTTCCATACCGAATCTCCTTGTGATCAGTTCAGTGGACCGGTGACGGCCTCGACGGCACGGAGGGCGCCGCCGGTGGCGACGAACTGCACCGCCGCCTCGATCTCGGGAGCCAGGAACCGGTCGGTCCCCGGGCCGGCGGTGGTTTCGCGAAGCGCGTTGATCACCGCGCCGGTGGCGGCCGACGGCTCCAGCGGAGCCCGAAGCTGTATGCCGCGTGCGGCCGTCAGCAGCTCGACCGCCAGCACCCGGGTGAGGCCGTCGACGGACCGGCGCAGCTTGCGCGCGCCGGACCAGCCCATGGACACGTGGTCTTCCTGCATGGCCGAGCTGGGGATCGAGTCGACACTGGCGGGGGCTGCGAGCCGCTTCATCTCGGAGACGACCGCGGCGGCGGTGTACTGGGCGATCATGTGTCCAGAGTCCACGCCGGGGTCGTCGGCCAGGAACGCGTTCAGGCCATGGCTGCGGGCGACGTCCAGGAAGCGGTCGGTCCGACGTTCGGACATGCTCGCGACGTCGGCGGCCACGATGGCCAGGAAGTCCAGGACATAGGCCACCGGCGCACCGTGGAA
>DHJN01000274.1 GCA_002404345.1 Actinobacteria bacterium UBA4719
TACGAGTTCAAGAACGCCGCCGACCGCATCATGCGCACCGAGTTCACCGAGGCCCACCGCATCGCGCTCGACCGCCTTGCCGAGTCAGTGTTCACCGACGCGATCGACATGATTGCGGACGGGCGAGGGATCGAGGCCCTTAGGGTGCGCGAGCTCGCCGATACGGGGCCCCGCACCGCGCCGGAGGCGCGCGACGCCGGGCTGGTCGACGCGCTCGGCTACCGCGACGAGGTGTACGCCGCGATGCGCTGGCGGGTCGGCACCGATGTCAAGCTGCTGTTCGCCGATCGGTGGCGTCCGCAACGCCGTCCGCATGTGCCGGCGCGCCGCAAGGGCCACGTCGCTCTCGTCGAGGTGCGCGGGGCTATCGCGTCCGGGCGCACCCGCCGCGGTCCGATGGGACGGCAGGTCGGCAGCGATTCGGTCGGGGCAGCCCTGCGCGCCGCGACCAACGACGAGCACGTCCGCGCGGTCGTCCTGCACGTCGACTCCCCGGGGGGTTCGGCCGTCGCGTCCGACACGATCTGGCGAGAGGTGTGCCGCGTGCGCGACGCGGGCAAGCCGGTGGTCGTGTCGATGGGCGCGGCGGCGGCCTCTGGCGGCTACTACATCGCCTGCCCGGCCGATGTGATCGTCGCGCTTCCCGCGACGCTCACCGGGTCCATCGGCGTCTTCGGCGGCAAGATGGTCGTACGCGAGCTGTTCGATCGTCTGGGGCTGACGACCGGGACGGTGTCGCACGGGGCCCGGTCGCTGATGTTCTCGCCGCGGCGCGGCTTCAGCGACGACGAGCGTGAGCGGCTGGCTGCCACCATCGACGCGATCTACGTCGACTTCGTGGCCAAGGTGGCCCGCGGCCGAGGCCGTCCGGTCGCCGAGATCGAGAGCATCGCACGTGGTCGGGTGTGGACCGGCAGCGACGCGCTCGGCATTGGCCTGGTCGACGAGCTCGGCGGGTTGCGCGACGCCGTACGCATCGCCCGCTCGCGTGCGGGCCTGTCGGCCGATGCCCCGGTGCGCCATGCCCTTCATGTCGCCCCGCTGGCCCGGCTGGGACGCGCGAAGAACACCGAGGACCCGCGCGCGGTGGTGAGCGCGACGCTACCGGGGCTCTCTGACATCGCTGCCGCGCTGGGGCTGCCCGACACGGCCGCCCTGCGCATGCCGTCGATCACGGTGCGCTGATGACTTCCTGGATCCAGCCTTAGCGGATCGCGATCCGGACGTTAGTGGCCATGCATGGACGAGCCACGCATCACAGATCCGGAAGTTGTGGCCGGCGCATGGACGAGCCACGCCTTCAGGTGTAGCGCCGGACCACTTGCTGCAGCTTGGCGTCGTGCGCTCCATGCCAGTACACGTGTCCGCAGGACCGGCACCGGGAGAATTGCTGCTTCGTGCGCAATGTCCCCGGTTCCAGCTGGTTGGCCACCTGAGCCTTCGCAACCGGGCTCAGCGTTCCCCCGCAGGCCAGGCACAGGCTCCACGGCTCGAGGGGCGGCCGGAACCGCTCGATAACGTCGGCGAGCTGGGCGTCGGGGTGCTGCCCGCGCACGAAGGCGGCCCGGCGCAGCGCCGTGCGCATCAACAGGCCCCGGTCTTGGCTGAGCAGCACTCGGTCCTCACGTGCAGCCTGCTCGACGAGATGGTCGTCGTCAGCGTGGTTGTCGTATGCCGTGTCGACACCCAGGAGCCGAAGCCTGCGGGTCAGCGCGCCGAGGTGCACGTCCAACAGGAAGATCGCCGGCCCCCGCAGCGGTTGTGGCCGGGCGCGAACCGCGACGTCGAGCCGGTCCTGCTCCTGCAACCGACTCCGCCAGGACACCGAGACCTTGGCCACGAGCAGGTCTCCGACCTCGGTCAGTGGCACGCCTGCACTCTGGACGAGATGTCCAACTGTGGCATCCGGGTCGTGCGGCAGGTCGAGCTCGCCGCTGTCGCGGCCCCGGCGCGGCAGCAGGAAACGCAGGGCGGGGTGGATGCAAAGCCGGACCGTGCCGGGTGCCACCGGGGTTTCTGCGGGACGTTCCGTCGAGGTCACTTCTGCTCATGGGCGGCACGGCTGGCGGCCACGGCGCCGGCGATGTTGGCTTCTGCGGTCGCCTTGTCGACGCCGAGGGCGGCGAGCACGCCGGTGCCGTCTTCGAGCTCAAGCAGCGCGAGCAGGATGTGCTCGGTACCGATGTAGTTGTGGCCCATCCGCAGGGCCTCCCGGAACGTGAGTTCCAGCGCCTTTCGCGCCCGTGGATCGTAAGGAATGAGCGCGGGCACGTGGTCGGCTGCCGGCGGCAGGGTCGCGGTGACGGTCTGCCGGACGGTTTCCAGCGGTACGCCTTGGGCGACGAGCGACATCGCGGCGAGTGCGTCCGGTTCGGTGAGGAGCCCCAGCACCAGGTGTTCGGGGCGGATCTCGTCGTTGTCTGCTGCACGGGCTTCGTTCTGCGCCGCCATCACAACATTCCTCGCCCGCTCGGTGAACCGGCTGAATCCCTGGTGGGGATCGAGATCCGATAGTTCGCCGGGGCCCTTCGGAACGAAACGCTTCTGAGCTGCTTGTTTGGTGACTCCCATGCTCCTGCCGATGTCCGTCCAGGACGCGCCCGAGCGTCTTGCCTGGTCGACGAAGTGGCCGATCAGATGATCAGCCACGTCGCGGAGACAGACTTCTGGTGGCACTGGTGTCGTCACCCCACCATCATCCCCTGCCCCCTACCGGCGCTCGCGGCGCTGCACTCCACGCCCGGCGTGCCACGACTCGATCACGAGGTGGTCCGCGGGCGTGCCGACGGTGGTGTGCACGACCTCAAGGATGTCGATCGTGAAGCGATGGGCTTGATCGATGCGCGTCGCGTCCGACACCTCCGTCGCTCGACCGGCGATCTTTGCGTCGCCCAGCCACGAGCCGGGGTCGTCCTCCGGTGCGTCCTCCGTGGGGCAGTGCACTGCGAGACGCGCGTCCCGGCGCAGGTCCAACGCTTTCAGCGAGCCGGGCATCATCCCCAGGTAGAGCCCGTCGTCAGCGAACTCCACTTCGGTGCCGCTGATGCGCGGCGAACCGTCTCGTCGCAGCGTCGCAAGAGTGGAGTGCTTGCGGATCGCGAAGCACCGGCGGACGCGGGCAGCGAGCTCCGGCTGGTCGGCAGCGAAGTCGGTCCAGGAAGTCATGAGCTGATCCTGCCGGACGACGAGTCAGGGTGCGGGTTGATTCGCGGGTTGTTCCCGGAATTCGCGGAGCGCAGGCCGCAGCATTGGGGAGGGCAGGCATCGCGGTCGCAGTGCTCGCCTCGCCCATCCTGCTCTTCCGCAAGCGCGACCTGGTCGCAGGATGAAAGACTACGCGGCTGTCGATGTCAGTCGTCGCCCTCGAGGTCGCCCTCGGTCTCCAGGATCGCGTCCTGCAACGCCTGCAGGGCCTGCTCCGATGGTTCGCTCCACAGTCCGCGTTGCGCCGCCTCGACCAGCCGCTCGGCGATCCCCTTGCGCGCCCACGGGTTCGACGTGCGCATGAACTCGGCCACCTGCGGATCCTGCACGTACTCGCGGGTCAGCGACTCGTACATCCAGTCGTCGACGACACCGGCCGTCGCGTCGTACCCGAACAGGTAGTCGACCGTAGCTGCCATCTCGAAGGCGCCCTTGTACCCGTGTCGCTGCATCGCGGCAATCCATCGGGGGTTGACCACCCGCGCGCGGAACACGCGCTTGGTCTCCTCACCGAGCGTCCGGGTGCGCACCTGGTCGGGAACCGCCGAGTCACCGACGTATGCCGCCGGGCTCTGGCCGGTGAGGTGGCGGACCATCGCCACCATGCCGCCGTGGTACTGGAAGTAGTCGTCACTGTCGACGATGTCGTGCTCGCGGGTGTCCTGGTTCTTCGCCGCCACCTGGATCCGGGTGAACGCGCGCTCCATGTCGCCGCGAGCCTCGGTGCCGTCCAGCCCGTGCCCATAGGCGTAGCCGCCCCAGACGGCATACACCTCGGCCAGATCGGCATCGGTGCGCCAGGTGCGAGCGTCGACCAGGGGCAGCAGCCCGGCCCCGTACGCACCCGGCTTGGAGCCGAACACCCGCGCTGTCGCTCGCCGGCGGTCGGCCCCGGCGGCGACGTCGGCCTCCACGTGGACCCGCACGAAGTTCTCGTCCGCATCCTCGTCGAGATCGGCCACGGCCTGCACGGCGTCGTCCAGCAGCTGTACCACGTGCGGGAAGGCGTCCCGGAAGAAGCCGGAGATGCGCACCGTCACATCGACCCGGGGGCGAGCCAGCTCCGCGGCGGGGACGATCTCGAACCCGGTGACCCGACGCGAGGCGTCATCCCAGACGGGTCGGCACCCCAGCAACCAGAGGATCTCGGCGATGTCGTCGCCTTGCGTGCGCATGCACGAGGTGCCCCAGACCGTCAGGCCCACCGACCTCGGCCAGTCCCCGGTGTCGGCGCGGTGGCGGGTAAGCAGCGACTCGGCCAGCGCGACGCCGGTGTCCCAGGCGTTTCGGCTGGGGATCGCCTTGGGGTCGACGGAGTAGAAGTTGCGTCCGGTGGGCAGCACGTTGACCAGGCCTCGGGTCGGCGAGCCGCTTGGACCCGCCGGGACGAAACCGCCGTCCAGCGCGTGCAGGACGTTGGCGATCTCGTCGGTCGTGCGTGCCAACCTCGGGACCAGCTCGGTGGCACCGAAAGCCAGCACCCGAACGATGTCGGCCGTCCCGCCGGGGACGTCGTCCCCGAGCACCTCGGCGATGACGGCGGCGATCTTGCCGGGCTCCCAGCCCAGCGTCTCCAGACCCAGCACCAACCGGCGCGCCGCCTGTTCGAGCAGGTCGACCGCGTCGGCACCCGAGCGGACCGGGCCGTCGATGACCGACCCGAGCTGGCGGGCACCCTCGAGCGCCGAGCCGCTCAGCTGGGCGCCGGCGTCGTCGAGCAGGGCCTTCTCATCCAGCCCGTATGCCGTGGCCAGCGCCGCCCGCAGGCCGGGCAGGGCCTGCGTGCGCCCGCCCCAGACCTGCGTGGCCCGCAGGATGGCCAGCACCAGGTTGACCCGGGCCTCGCCGAGCGGTGCCCCGCCGAGCACGTGGAGGCCGTCGCGGATCTGGACATCCTTGACCTCGCACAGGTAGCCGTCGACGTGCAGGACCATGTCGTCGAAGTCGTCGTCCCCGCCGGGCATCTGGTCCAGGTGCAGGTCATGGTGCAGCTGGGCGGCCTGGACCAGCGTCCAGATCTGCTGCTGCACCACCGGCACCTTGCTCGGGTCCAGCGCCCGCACTGTGGCGTACTCGTCGAGCATCTGCTCGAGCTTGGCCATGTCGCCGTACGTCTCGGCCCGCGCCATGGGCGGCACGAGATGGTCGACGACGACCGCGTGGCCGCGCCGCTTGGCCTGCGTGCCCTCGCCGGGGTCGTTGACGATGAATGGGTACACCAGCGGCAGGTCGCCCAGGACCGCGTCCGGCGCGCACTCCGCGGACAGCCCGAGACCCTTGCCGGGCAGCCACTCCAGCGTCCCGTGCTTGCCGAGATGCACCACCGCGTGCGCCCCGAATCCATCGTCGTCCTGGGCAGCCTCGAGCCAGCGGTAGGCCGCGAGGTAGTGGTGCGACGGCGCGAGCTCGGGATCGTGGTAGATCGCCACGGGGTTCTCGCCGAAACCGCGCGGCGGCTGGATGATCAGCACGACGTTGCCGAACTGCAGCGCCGCCAGGGCCACGGCCGGCTCCGACCCCGAGGAGTCGACGTACAGCTCACCGGGTGCAGGGCCCCACGCCTTCTCGATGGACGCCCGCAGGCTGGCCGGCAGCGCATCGAACCACCGCGCGTATGTCGACCCGGGCACCTTCGCGACAGCGGCGGCCAGCTGCTCGTCGGTGAGCCACTCGACGTCGTGGCCCCCTGCCGCGATCAGCGCGTGGATCAGCTCGTCGCCGTCCTGGGGGAACCCGGCACCGAGGTCGTACCCGCCCGCGCGCAACGCCTCAAGTAGCACCACGGCGCTGGCAGGGGTGTCGAGCCCGACGGCGTTGCCGACCCGGGCGTGCTTGGTCGGGTAGGAGGACAGCACGATGGCGACCCGGCGCTCGGCGGCCGCGGTGTGCCTCAGCCGAGCGAGCGCGAGCGCCGTCCTGGCGAGCCGCGCACAACGCTCCGCATCCGCGACGTAGATGGCCACGCCGAGGTCATCGATCTCCTTGAAGGAGAACGGATTCGCGATGATCCTGCCGTCGAACTCCGGGATCGCCACCTGCATCGCTGCGTCCATCGGGGTCAGCGCGGCGGTTGACGCCGCCCAGGCGGCCCGCGAGCTTGTCAGGGCCATGCCCTGCACCACTGGTACATCCAGGGTGGCCAGCAGTCCCGCGTCCCACGCGTCCTCGTCACCGCCGGCGCTCGCATCAGCGGCCACCGCTCCTCCGCCGGCCAGGACGGTGGTGACCACCACGTCGCAACCGGACAGCAGTGAGAGCAGTCCGTCGGCCTCCGCCTGGCCACCGGTGAGCCCGCGAAGCGAACCACAGAAGACCGGGACCGCCGACCCGCCCGCCGCCTCGATCGCGACGCAGAGCGTGTCGACGAACGCCGTGTTGCCGCTCAGCTCGTGGGCGCGGTAGTACAGAACGCCCACGCGGGGGCGAGGCGTCACGGCGGGTGCCTGCGACTCCCGCTCGTGGATGACGTCCCGCTCGTGGACGCCGTAGATGGGGAAGATGACCGGTGGCTCGAAGCCCTGGCCGGTGAGCAGCAGGGTGTCGGACAGGAATGAGGCGAGCTCGCGCAGGTTGGCCGTCCCGCCCTCGAGGAGGTAGGCCAGCGCCTGGGTGGCCACCCCGGCGGGCACGCTCGAGACGGACATCAGCTCAGCGTCCGGGGTGGACTCACCTCCCAGGACCACGGTCGGGACGCCAGAGGCCAGCACCGCGTCCAGACCCAGGGGCCAGGTGCGGCGGCCGCCGAGCAGGCGCACGACGGCGACGTCCACGCCGTTGAGCAGGGCGGGGACCTCTGAGGCCTCGGTCCGAGCAGGGTTGGCGACCCGCCAACCGGCGTCGCAGCGGGCAGCGGCGAGCAGGTCGGTGTCAGCGGTCGAGAGCAGCAGAGCGGCCATGAGGGAGCCGTCCTTCCTCGGAGCGTCCACGCCCCGTGCCGAAGGCATCGACGGATGCCGAGCGTGGGGTCAGCGGGACTGCAGGGCGTCGAGGGCCACAGCCATCGCGGCGCCGACCCGCCAGTCCAGCCGCCAGCCGTTGGGCGTGGCGGGAAGCTCCACGTCATACCGGTCGCGCAGGCTCCGGCGTCGAACTGAGCTCAGCACGATCGAGCCGTCGGGCGCGGTGAAGTCGAAGTGGAACAGAAACGGTGAGGGCAGGTCGCCGACCACGGGCAGGACCTCCCACAGCCGGCGCGCGATGGCGACGCTCTGGTTGCGCTCGGTGCCCGTGGCCTCGAGCCCGTCGGCGCCGGTCAGCTGCCAGGTCGAGCGCAGCAACGACTTGGCGAACTCCTTGCGGAAGCTGCCGATCGGCGTACCGCTCGCGTCCGTGACGTCATAGGTCGCGCCGAGGTCCATCCGCTGCCTCGCCTTGAACCCGAACACCGGCTGCGTGCGCGCCTCGTCGGCGTAGAACGTCACCTGTTCCTTGAAGGCCATCCGTTTCTGCTGCGCCATGGCGATCAGCGGTCCCTCGGCCCCCTCGGCGTCGACCGACCTGATCTCGTAACGGTTGACCATCATCGTGATCTTCTGCTTGATGGTGAACCGCTCGTACCCCGCCTTGCCGGTCAGGTCGTTGTTGGTCATGTCGTTGTTGGTCATGCCGGCATTCTCCTGCATGCCCCGATGCTGGCATGCTGTGCGGGTCATGTCCGAGCTCATCATCACCTCGCCGGGCCAACGCCCGCCTGAAGTCACTGGTCGCACTACGCCGTCGTCGTGCGCGCGAGGAAGCAGGGATCACCCTCATCGAGGGGTATGACGAGCTGTCCCTCGCGCTGGACGCGGGCGTCGTGCCGCGAACCGTCTACCACTGCCCCGAGCTGATGCTCGACCCCGCGATGCAGCAGGACGTCCTGCTGCGGGTGCAGGCCCTGGGCTCGGACACCCAGCAGCTGGGGCGGGCGGCGTTCGAGAAGGTGGCCTACCGCGAGGGCCCCGACGGTTTCCTTGCCGTAGTGGAATCGGTGGTGCGTTCCTGCGCCGATCTGACGGTCGGGCCCGCGCCGCTGGCCCTGATCTGCCAGGGGGTGGAGAAGCCGGGCAACCTCGGCGCGATGTTGCGGACGGCCGATGCCGCCGGGGTCGAGGCCGTCGTGGCCATCGATCAAGTCACCGACTGGGGCAATCCCAACCTGGTGCGTGCCAGCAAGGGCACGGTCTTCTCGGTTCCGGTCGCCTCGGCTGGTACGGGCGAGGCGTTGAAGTGGTTGTCGGACAACGGTATTGCGCTTGTCGCCACGACGCCGGACACGGAGCTGGACTACACGGAGGTGGACTACACGGGGCCGGTCGCGATCGCCGTCGGGGCCGAGAAGTACGGACTGACAGACGAGATCCTGGCGGCCGCGGCATACCGGATCCGCATCCCGATGGCGGGGCGGGCGAACTCCCTGAACGTGGCGACGTCGGCGGCCGTGGTCATCTACGAAGCCGTGCGGCAGCGCCGCGGGCGCTGACCAGACGGTAGAACGGACCCCCGTCAAGAGCACCCCGTGACCTGTGCCACGATTACCCGTATGCGAGTTGACCACGTCTCTTATGCCGCCGAAATTGATGGGCTGAAGGCGACCGCCCAGCGCCTCGCCAAACGGCTCGGAGTGACTCCCGTCGATGGGGGTATCCATCCCCGCTTCGGCACTCGCAACATCATCCTTCCGCTGGCCGACAGGCGCTTCGTCGAGGTCGTCGAGGTGCTTGACCACCCCGCCTCCGACAAGGCACCGTTCGGCCAGGCCGTCCGCGCCCGTTCCGAGGTGGGCGGTGGCTGGCTGGGCTGGGTCGTCAGCGTCGAGGACCTGTCCGAGGCTGAGAAGCGACTCGGTCGCGAGGCCGCAGTCGGCAGCCGACGCCGCCCTGATGGCGTCGAGCTCAAGTGGCGTCAGCTCGGCGTCAAGGGGCTCATAGCCGACCCGCAGCTACCCTTCTACATTCAGTGGGACGACGAGAGCCCGCACCCGTCCGGCGGCGCCAATTCCAACGTGACGATCAGCGGACTGCAGATCGCCGGTGACCCCGACCGGGTCTGCGAGTGGCTCGGCCTGCCGGCTGACCAGACCTCGACCGTCATCGACTTCACGTTCGTCGCGCCGCACGGCACCCCGGGCCTGCTGGCCGTCACGTTCGACACGCCCAAGGGTCCTGTCACCATCTGATCAAGTCACCATCTGATCAGTCGAGCTCCACCGGAGCTCTCCTCCACGCTCCTGATCGGCGGCGTTGACGACCCCTGATCCGCCTCGCAAACGAACTCTGATTCGCCTCGCAAACCAGTTCTGATCGGCGCCGCCGCACGGTGCCTCCTGGTACTACCACCATCGGGCGATGGCGGCTAAACCCAACGGTCCGCCACGCGGCCGACTCGGTTCTCGAGCGGACCGACGTCGTTGCGGTCCCGTCCGCTCACGTCCGGGGTTCGGTCTTCGCCGCATACCTCGCGCTGAGCGACGGCACGACGATGCCGGAGCTGGCCGCCATGCCGCACAGGGGATGATGCTGGTCAGAGGAAGCGTGTCCCGAACCGTTCGGTATCGCTCGCCGAACACCGGTCCGGAGGAGGTCAACCGCCTGCTCGGGGAGGTCGACCTTGCGGATCGAGTTTCCGACCTTGCCCTTGGCGCCGACACCGTGCTGGTGCACGGCGATGAGCCCCTGACCATTGCCGAGCGGGCGCGACTGCTGCTGGCCCGAGCGATACTGGACGATCCACCCCTTCTGGTGTTCGACCGCCTCGACGCGGACCTGGGAAAGGTTGGACGCAGCACGATGCGCAGACTGCTCGCGGACTACCCGGGCGTGGTGATTCTGGCCAGTGACGACCCTGACCAGATCGTCACGGCGACCCACATCTGGCGGCCTGACGGCTTCCACCGGATCGCACCGACACCGACCGTGGGCGCGCGACGAAGTTCGGCCTCATGACGCGCGCGACGAACAGTTATCTCGGCGTCTTCTGCGCGCACCCGCACCTCTGCAGATCTCTCGCCCATCGATGTATTCCTCGACGAGGGCGGCTTGCCTGTAGTGAGCCGCGACGTCGGCGGCGGCGGCATGGCCTGCGGTTCGTCGACGGCGAGGGTCAGGCCGTTGCTGCTCGATTCTTGCCTTGGCTTGACCACCACCGGGTACTGCAACCCGGACAGATCCTGTCCTGGGGACCAAGGTCAACCGAGGTAGTCGACCAGCTGCGGGGCAAGCCCGATGTAGGTCTGCGGGGTCATCTCGAGGAAACGTCGCTCGACGTGGGGCGGCAGACCCAGGCCGCTGACGAACTCGCGGAGGTCGTCGCCGGTGATCCGACGGCCGCGGGTGAGCTCCTTGAGCCGCTCGTACGGGTTCTCCATGCCCTCGACTCCCTGGGCGCCGAGGGAACGCATCGCGGACTGGATCGGCTCGCCGAGC
>DHJN01000166.1:0-17184 GCA_002404345.1 Actinobacteria bacterium UBA4719
CGTTTTCAGACACGTAACTTCGGCCTAGTCTCCAACCGCTCGAACCGGGCCACCGAGATCGTCGCATAAACACCGGCGAACACCAGCGCCAAAGCCCAGGGCAGCGCGCGCTCCCAGGTCGAGCGACGTGGCGGCACAGATCTGGTGCGGTCGTCCTCATCGGACACCCTGCCCAGTACCGTGTCGCGTTCGTCCACGAGTCGAGTCTCACTCAGTGCGCCCTCGACCGCACCCTCATGCCGTGCGCCTCATGCGGCGGTGGCAGCGGGGCCGCGCACCGGCATACCGGCCCTGGCTCGCCGGCCCCTCGAGCCGAGGGGGTCACTCCGGATAACCGCGCGTCGGGCCCTTTCACCTCATCCTGCGAACGTAGTCTTGGTCTCTGACCCCAGGTGGGAACTCCGGCGGCGACCTGCGCGAGTTCAATGTAGAGGAAGACACATGTCCATTGGCCTGTCCGCTATCCGCAGCAAGGGCATCCTCCCGGCACTGAAGGACCGGGTCTGCGCCCCAGACTACCGATGACCGGGGGTACCCGGCGGGGCCTGGTGCTCGGTGGTGGCGGTGTCCTCGGCGCGGCGTGGATGGTCGGTGCCCTTCAGGCTCTCCAGGACGAGACTGGCATCGATGTCCGTGACTTCGACGCATTTGTCGGCACGTCCGCAGGGTCGATCCTGGCCGCCCTGCTGGGAGCGGGTGTGGGTGTCACGGATCTGGTCAACCATCAGCGGGGGGATGACTTCGAGTCAGGCCGGTTGGCGGGCTTCCAGTTCGACTACGAGGAGGCCGTTGGCGGCGAGCGGCCTTCGCGCTCGCGTCCGGGGCTCGGCTCGCGAGAGCTGTTGATTCGCAATGCCCGTCAGCTGCGCCAGCTGCCGCCCACAACAGTCTTGTCTGCCTTCCTGCCGGAGGGTCGGGGCAATCTCGGCGCGGTCGGAGCATTGATCTCTCACGTGGTTCCAGACGGCTGGGTCGCCCGCGACGGCGTGACCGTGGTTGCTCCTCGACTACGACACCGGCGAGCGCGTGCCCTTCGGGAGGCCAGGCGCGAGGTCGGCCGCACTGCCCGAAGCGGTGATGGCTTCGTGTGCGATCCCCGGGTGGTACCAACCCGTGCGGATCGGAGACCACCGGTTCATCGACGGGGGTGCGTGGTCCTCGACCAACCTCGATCTGCTCGCCGGTCAGGGTCTGGACGAGGTCTTCGTCCTTGCCCCACAGGTCACCTTCGACGCAGACGCACCCACGCAGTGGGCGACTCGCCTTGAGCGGCAGTGGCGCAACCGGGTGACCCGCCGGGTCCTGCGGGAGGCGGACATCGTTCATCGCCATGGCACGGAGGTCACCATCCTCGGCCCCGGGCGGGAAGACCTCGAGGCCATGGGTGGCAACCTCATGGACCTGTCCCGTCGGCCCCAGGTCATCGAGAGCTCTCTGCACACCTCCGCGGTCGCCCTGCGTGACCCCGGTCCCCTTCCAGGCCGCCACGTCAACAAGGGAAGTCGGATGACCACCACCCGGATCTACATACCACTCAACGCTTCTCGGCTACGCAGCCTTGGCACCCATGGCACCCTTGGCGGAGCACCGTTTCCGGCCCATGCCGTCACACCGTCCGTGCGGGCCTCCGCCCCGACCGAAGGTCAGGACGAGTGGGAGTACGCCGCGCTGAACGATGCCGCTGCGACCTCGGGCTCGCTGCTGACGGCTGGCGAAAGCCGCCGCATCGTGGCTGCGGCCGACGTGCCGTCGGACCTTGTGAGCTGGGCGGCGTCTGCCGAACTCACCGTCGACTCGGCCGTGTCGATCTCGGACTCTGTCGCTCTCAAACGGATTGCGTCCTTCCACGTGGACGACGACGACTCGCCGGACGACGCCTTGCTGTGGTACGACGTGACGGAGCTGCCCGTGGTGCTCGCCCTCCTGTGATGCGTGACACGATGGCGGCGAGCGCGACCCGCAGTGACCTATAGGAGATGTTCGCCGCAATGGATGCAGTAACCCACGTTCCCGCCCCGCTCAACGAGCCGGTTCTAGACTATGCGCCGGGCAGTCCGGAACGCGCTGAGCTCGAGGTGGCGCTCGGCGAGCTGGGCAGCAGGTGCATCGACCTGCCGCACACGATTGGCGGCAAGCGTGTCACCGGCGCCGGCGAGAAGATCGACGTGCGCCAGCCGCACGCCCGCAAGAAGATCCTCGGGACGATGCGCAACGCGACGGTGGCCGACGCCGAGGCTGCGGTCGCTGCGGCCACCGCCGCTGCGCCTGCCTGGCGTGCCCTGTCCTTCGACGACCGCGCAGCCATCCTGCTCAAGGCGGCCGACCTGCTCTCAGGGCCATGGCGCGCCAGGATCGTCGCGGCAACGATGTTGGGCCAGTCCAAGACCTGCTACCAGGCCGAGATCGACTCCGCGTGCGAGCTGATCGACTTCTGGCGCTTCAACGTTCACTTCGCGCGGCAGATCATGGCCGAACAGCCGCCGGCGAACTCCAGGGGCGTCTGGAATCGCATCGACCACCGCCCGCTCGAGGGCTTCGTCTACGCGATCACGCCGTTCAACTTCACCGCCATCGCCGGCAACCTGCCGACCGCCCCGGCGCTCATGGGCAACACCGTGGTCTGGAAGCCGTCGCCGACCCAGCAGTTCGCAGCCCAGCTGACCATGGAGCTGCTCGAAGAGGCCGGCATGCCACCCGGGGTCATCAACATGGTGACCGGCGACGGCATCAACGTCTCCACAGTGGCGCTGGGCTCTCCCGATCTGGCGGGCATCCACTTCACCGGTTCGACCCCTACGTTCCAGTATCTCTGGCAGCAGGTCGGCGCCAACCTGAAGAACTACCGCACGTACCCCCGCCTCGTCGGCGAGACCGGTGGCAAGGACTTCATTCTGGCCCACCCGTCGGCTGACCCGGATGTGTTGCGCACGGCCATGATTCGAGGCGCCTTCGAGTATCAGGGTCAGAAGTGTTCGGCGGCCTCACGCGCCTATGTGCCGCGCAGCCTGTGGAAGGTCATCAAGGCCGACCTGGTCCGGATCACCGATGGCCTGCGCCAGGGCGACGTCACCGACCTGTCCAACTTCATGGGCGCTGTCATCGACGAGCGCGCGTTCGCCAAGCACCGTGACGCCATCGACAAGGCCCACGCCAGCGAGGACGTCAGGGTCATCGCCGGTGGCACCTATGACGACTCGGTCGGCTACTTCGTGCGCCCGACCATTCTGGAGATCGACGACCCGGCCCACGAGGCGTTCAGCACCGAGTACTTCGGCCCCATTCTGGCCGTCCATGTCTACGCCGACCGTGACTACGACAAGGTGCTCGACCAGATGGAGTCCATTGCGCCCTTCGGGCTGACCGGTTCGATCCTGGCCCAGGATCGCGCGGTGATCGCCGACGCCCAGGAGCGGCTGCGATTTGCGGCCGGCAACTTTTACATCAACGACAAGCCTTCTGGTGCAGTCGTCGGCCAGCAGCCCTTTGGTGGCGGTCGCGCGTCGGGCACCAACGACAAGGCCGGTGCCCCGCAGAACCTCATGCGTTGGACCAGCGCGCGCTCCATCAAGGAGACCTTCGTGCCGGCGAAGACGCACGAGTACCCGCATATGGGCTGACGATTCTCACTTGCGTGTCGCCAGCCACAGCATTGGGCTGGCTCCGCGCGCGTTCCGATCCTCGCTGCGCTCGATTCTCACTTGCGTGTCGCCAGCCAGGCCTTGCCGGTCTCGCTCTCGACCCTGATCGCGGACCGGATGGCTGGTGCCGCGGCGCTCTCGATCTTGCCGCCGAACAATGGGATCCCGGCTTTGAGGTCACCCTCGACGGACTCGACCGTGCCTTGACCGCCCGGCACCAGCGAGAGGGTTCCGGCCAGGTCGATGGGTGCGCCGTCGATGTCGACGGTGAGCCTGCCCTGGCGAACGCCGTCACTGCCGGGCGGGCCCCAGTCCTGGGTCTCGGTGACGGCCAGCGTGGCGCCGACCATGCTCTTGACGAAGGAGGGAAAGTCCTCTGTGGGCAGGTCGCGGGTGCTGACGATGATGGTTCGGTCGCCTTGCGTGCTGATGGACACCGTGTGGCGGCGGGCTCCAGTGGCTGCGCACTTGCGGGCCTGGAAATCCTCGTCGGCGAGCATGGCGAAGACTTCGTGGGGGGTCGCGGAGTAGTCGATGGTGGCGCTGATCTTCATGGTGTCAACCTACTGTGGGACGGGGGCGGGATCAGCGTGGCGGCAGCGCTGAGCGCCGCGCCGAGTGCGCGGCTCGCGAGTGCCCCGAGAAGACCTCCGTCAGCCGCGTCATCTCGCGTTCCAGCCGGGCCCGGGCACGACCGACGTGGGCCGTTGCCAGGTCGACCCTGGCCTGGACCTCGGGCAGCTGGGCGCGTCTGCGCCCTGCCTCCTGGGCACTTGCCGGGCCCCATGGCTCGATCACCCGGGTCCCCGCCAGGATGAGCCCGGCTCCCTGGACGCGGAGCGCGGCCCGTCGTCCGAGCTCGTGAGCCTCGGCCAGGTCCGTGGCATATCGCTGCAGTACTGCTCCGGCCTGGTCCAGATCGTCAGCAGTGGCTCGCAGTGCCTGCAGCGCGGCGGTGACGGCGGTGACGGCGTCGGCGGCGTCGGCGGCCGGTCCTTCCCACGCGGCGAGATCGCCGGCTACGTCCTCAAGCGACTGCCCGGATTGGCGCAACCGCGAGGACTCTCGGCGCATGGCCCCGCCGACCCGCGAACAGGAGACATGGTCGCCGTGAATGGGGCTCGCGGTCATGCTAAGTGGTCGCGCCTGCGTCCCGGATGAGCGCTGGGCCCGTCGGCGTCGCCGAATCTGGCGCTGGCCGCGTGGTGGGTGGTTGCCTGTATCGCGGCCGCCTGGACCTCTCCCGAAAGATCGGCCAGGGAGTCGGTGAGCGATCGAAGGGCGTCAGCAGCATGGTCGATCAGGGTGTCCACCGCGCGCTGGGTAGGGGCATCACCGGTGTCGCTGTAGTGAGCCAGCAGCTCATGGGAAGCCTCGAGGGCAGCCCCGCCCGACCTGGTCAACGCTCCGGCGACGGCATCGAGCAAGTTGGGGTCTAAGGGGTGCTCGGCGGGCATGCTGACAGCCTACGGCCGAGGGCTGGCGCTCGCGAAGTGACGCACAACCGGACCCGCGCGGCGTGAGCACGACCCGCCCATTCTTGCCATCTACACGGCGATAGGGTCGCAGGGTTGCACAACGGCGTGCAGCACGGCACACCTTGTAAGGATCTCAGTCATGTCGGCGTCGCTTGAGCAGTCCCGTTCTCAGGTCATCCACTCCGCTGCCGAGCGGGTCCGGGCCGGCGGTGAGTCGGTCGAGCCGTTCCTACGTCGCTATTACCGCCACACGGCCACCGAGGACCTCCTGGCCCGCGGTGCCGAGGACCTCCTGGGAGCAGCCCTGTCCCAGAAGGAGATTGCGCAGAGCCGCCCGGTGGGTACGGCCAACGTGCGCGTCTTCACCCCAACGGTGGAAGAGCAGGGCTGGTCCTGCGGCCACACGGTCATCGAGATCGTCACCGACGACATGCAGTTCCTGGTCGACTCGGTGATTGCCGAGCTCTCGCGCCAGGATCGGACCGTCCATCTGGTCGTCCACCCGCAGCTGGTCGTTCGTCGCGACGCGGTTGGTGATCTGCAGGAGATCCTTGACGTCGATTCGCTGGCTGGCGCCGATGCGCTCGGTGGCGCAGAGTTTGGCGCCGGGGTCGAGTCCTGGATGCACGTCGAGATTGACCGCCAGAGCAGCGATGTCGACCAGCAGGCGCTGACAGATGGGCTGCGCCGTGTCCTTTCGGATGTGCGTGAGGCGGTCGAGGACTGGCCCAGGATGCAGGAGCAGTGCCTGCAGATCGCTGCTGGTCTCGAGGCTGACCCGCCGAAAGGGGTTGACGCCGAGGAGATCGACCAGACCCGACGCCTGTTGTTGTGGCTGGCCGAGAGTCATTTCACCTTCCTCGGATACCGCGAGTACTCCCTTCAGCGCCAGGACGGCGAGGATTTCCTGCTTGCGCTCCCCGGCACCGGCCTTGGGCTCTTGCGCTACGACCAGCCCCATTCCGGCAGCTTCGGGCGGCTCAGCCTCGAGGGACGGTCCAAGGCTCGGGAGCCGCATCTGCTGATCATCACCAAGGCGAACTCGCGCGCGACGGTGCACCGCTCGACTTATCTGGATTACGTGGGTATCAAGGTGTTTGACGCCGACGGGGAGGTGACGGGCGAAAAGCGCTTCCTCGGGTTGTTCACCGCGAGCGCCTACACCGAGTCGGTGCTGCGCGTTCCCATCATCGACACCAAGGTCCACAAGGTGCTGGCGGCAAGCGGATTCAGCGCCGACAGCCACTCGGGCAAGGACCTGCTCGAGGTTCTCGAGACCTATCCGCGGGACGAGCTGTTCCAGACCACCGCGGACGAGCTCTACGACATCTCGACCACGGTGCTGTATCTCCAGGAGCGCCGCAAGAGCCAGTTGTTCGTGCGCGCGGACGAGTACGGCCGCTTCGTGTCGTGTCTGATCTACATCCCCCGTGACCGCTACACCACTGCCGTCCGGCTGAAGATGGAGGCGATCCTGCGCAGCGCCTTTCACGGTGCCAGCGTGGACTACACGACGCGGGTGTCGGAGTCGGTGCTGGCCCGCCTGCACTTCGTGGTTCGGGTGGCTCCGGGCAAGGCGATCCCGGCTGTCGACGAGCAGGATCTGCAACAGCGTCTGATCGAAGCTACCCGGACGTGGGACGAGGACCTGAGCGAGGTCGCCCGAAGCGAGTACGGAGAGGAGTCGGGGGCTCGCCTCATCGGGCTCTACGGCAAGGCGTTCCCGGAGGCGTACAAGGAGGACTTCAGCCCTCGGGTCGGCGTGGCCGACCTTCGTCAGTTCGAGCTCCTCGACAGTGACGACGCAACCCGGCTGAACCTCTATCACGAGCCGGGCAGCCCGCCTGCGGAACGTCGCTTCAAACTGTATCGACGCGGGCGCCTATCGCTGACCGCAGTCCTGCCGCTGTTCACGCACTTCGGCGTCGAGGTCGTGGACGAGCACCCCTACCAGATCGACCGCGCCGACGGAGTCACGGTGCACGTCTACGACTTCGGACTCAAGGGCTCGGGCCCCAACGCGTGGGTCGGCAGTCACCGGGAGGGGCTTCGGGAGCTGTTCCAGAGCGCGTTCGCCGCTGTCTGGGAGGGCCGCGCCGAGAGTGATGGTTTCAACGCCCTGGTCCTTGGTGGCGAGCTGACCTGGCGCCAGGTCGTGATCCTGCGGGCCGTGGCCAAGTACCTGCGTCAGACCGGGTCGACCTTCAGCCAGGAGTATGTCGAGGCGGCGCTGGTCTCGAACGTCCACGTTGCGGCGCAGCTGGTCTTGCTGTTCGAGACGAGGCTCGACCCTGCCCACCCGGCAGCCAAGGCAGGACTTGCGGGTGCGGATGACGGTGCACGAGAAGCTGCCGAGACAGCCCTCGTCGCCGCGATCACCGGCGCCCTGGAGAACGTCGCCAGCCTCGACCACGACCGGATCATCCGCGCCTTCCTCGGCGTCATCCAGGCCACGGTGCGCACCAACTACTACCAGCGTGTGGATGGGGCAGGGGGCCCTTCCTCGGCTTCATCTGTCTCGGCTCCATCTGTCTCGGCTCCATCTGCCTCTGCCGCGGCTGCCTCTGCCGCGGCTGCCTCTGCCGCGGTTGCTGTCGACGCGTCATACAAGTCGTATGTCTCCTTCAAGCTCGACCCGCTGAAGGTGCCGGACCTGCCGGCGCCGCGGCCGATGTTCGAGATCTGGGTCTACAGCCCTCGCGTCGAGGGCGTGCATCTGCGCTTCGGCCAGGTGGCTCGCGGCGGCCTGCGCTGGAGTGACCGCCGGGAGGACTTCCGTACCGAGGTCCTCGGTCTGGGCAAGGCACAGATGGTCAAGAACGCGGTCATCGTGCCGACCGGCTCCAAGGGCGGGTTCTTCGCCAAGGCGCTGCCCGACCCCGGCGTTGACCGCGATGCCTGGCTGGCGGAGGGCATAGCGTCGTACAAGCTCTTCATCTCGGGCCTGCTGGACGTGACCGACAACCGCATCGGCACCAAGGTGATCGCGCCCGATGCGGTCGTGCGTCACGACGGGGACGACACCTACCTGGTCGTTGCCGCAGACAAGGGCACCGCGACCTTCTCCGACATCGCCAACGGGGTCGCCCAGTCCTACGGGTTCTGGCTCGACGACGCGTTCGCCTCGGGAGGTTCGGCCGGCTACGACCACAAGGCCATGGGCATCACGGCTCGCGGGGCGTGGGAGTCGGTCAAGCGGCACTTCCGCGAGATCGGGGTGAACACCCAGACGACGGATTTCACTGCGGTTGGCGTCGGCGACATGACTGGTGACGTGTTCGGAAACGGCATGCTGCTCTCCGAGCACATCCGTCTGGTCGCCGCATTCGACCATCGCCACATCTTCCTGGACCCGAATCCGGTTGCAGCCACATCGTTCCTGGAGCGCAAGCGGCTGTTCGAGCTGCCCCGATCCTCGTGGGTGGACTACGACAGCACTCTGATCAGCGAGGGTGGGGCCGTCATCGCGAGGTCGGCCAAGTCGGTGCCGATCAGTGGGCAGGTCGGCGTGGCCTTGGGTCTGCCCGAGGGCACCACGGCGATGACACCCGCTCAGCTGATGAAAGCCATCCTGGCGGCGCCGGTCGACCTGCTCTGGAGCGCCGGCATCGGCACCTACGTCAAGGCGTCCTCTGAGGTTCACGCCGAGGTCGGGGACCGCGCCAACGACGCCATCCGCGTCGACGGAAAGGAACTGCGTGCCACAGTGGTCGTCGAGGGCGGCAACCTCGGCTGCACCCAGCTCGGACGCATCGAGGCCTCACTGGCGGGCGTGCACATCAACACGGACGCGATCGACAACTCGGCGGGCGTTGACACCTCCGACCACGAGGTCAATATCAAGATTCTGCTGACGGCCATGACCCGAGAAGGCGACATGACGCTGAAGCAGCGCAACGCGCTGCTGGCGTCGATGACCGACGACATCGCGCGTCAGGTCCTGCGTGACAACTACGAGCAGAACACCCTGCTTGGCAACGCCCGCGCCCAGGAGCACGCCTTGCTGTCGGTGCATCAGCGCCTCATCCACTGGCTGGAGGAGCGCGGCGACCTTGACCGTGCGCTGGAGTTCCTACCCAGCAACAACGAGATCGACCGGCGCCACGAGGCCGGGCTGGGCCTGAAGAGCCCAGAGTTCTCGGTGCTCGTGGCCTATGCCAAGCTCGGGCTCAAGAAGGACCTGCTTCGCAGTGCGCTGCCGGACGAGCCCTGGTTCCAGGCAACCCTGACCAAGTACTTCCCCAACCCCATCAGGGAGAAGTACCAGGACAAGCTGGCCAGCCACCCGCTGCGCCGCGAGATCATCACGAACGCGGTGGTCAACTCGATGGTCAACCGCGGTGGCATGACGTTCGCCTTCCGGGCGTCCGAGGAGACAGGGGCCACGGCCGAGCAGGTGACGCGCGCCTTCGTCGTATGCCGCGAGGTGTTCGACATGGTCGGTTACGTTGCCAGCGTCGAGGAGCTGGACAACGTCGTGTCCACCGACACGCAGACGGCGCTGTACCTCGAGTTCCGCAGGCTGCTGGACCGGTCCGTGCGCTGGTTCCTGCAGAACCGTCCGTCCACCCTCGACGTCGCTGCGGAGGTTGAGCGGTTCAGCGCGGTGGTCGCCGAGCTGGGGCCGCAGATGTCCACGCTGTTGCAGGGCGCCGAACTCAGGCGTCTCGACCGTCGCACCCAGGAGCTCGAGCAGCTGGGCGCGCCCACGGAGCTGGCAACTCGGGCGGCGAGCCTGCTGGACCAGTTCTCGTTGCTGGACATTGTGGAGATCAGCGTCGACACCGAGCGTGAGTCTGCCGAGGTCGCGCCCGTCTACTTCGCCACCTCGGAGCAGTTCGGCATCGATGTGATGCTCAACCGGGTGACCAAGCTGCCGCGAGACGACCGTTGGGATGCGCTGGCTCGCGGCGCGTTGCGGTACGACCTGTATGCCGTGCTGGAGTCCCTCACCACGGCGGTGCTGGACAGCAGCGCGTCAGGCATGGCTCCCAAGGACCGCATCGCGGCGTGGTCCGAGGCCAACGCCGAGTCTCTTTCCCGGGCCAATGCGGCGCTCTCCGGGATCCAGCGGCTGGAGAACCCCGGGATCTCGGCCCTCTCGGTGGCTCTGCGCATCTTGCGTGGAGTGATCCGCAGCGGGTCCGCCACCACCTGATCCGGGGTGACAGGGCAGGGACGAGTCGCCAGTGAGCCTACGGGTGACTCATCCTCACGGCGCCGGACTACGCTCGGCGCTGTGTCGACCCTCAACGATGTGCTGCGCGAGCAGACCGATCTGGATGCAGCCGATGTCGAGTGGCTGCATCTGCTCCTCGGCGACTGGCAGCTGCTTTCGGACCTGTCCTTCGCGGACCTGGTCCTGTGGGTTCCGGCGGCCGCAGGTGGGTGGTATGCGGCAGCCCACATCCGACCCACCACCGGGCCCATGGTCTTCTTCGACGACCTCGTGGGCCAGCGCCTCGCCCGGGGACGTCGCCCGCTGCTGGACCAGGCCTTCAGCGAGCTGCGGATCGTGCGAGGACGCGACCCCGAATGGCGTGACGACATGCCAATTCGCGAGGAAGCCATCCCCGTGGTGAGCGCCGGACGCGCTCTGGCCGTGCTCACCCGGCATACCAACCTGGCAACTCTGCGCACCCCGAGCCGCCTTGAGCTCACGTATCTGGCGACTGCGGACGCGCTCGCGCGGATGATCGCGGCGGGGGAGTTCCCGACGCTGGGTGCCCCCACGGGACAACGTCGGGGCGCGCCCAGGGTCGGCGACGGCGTGATCCGCCTGGACGCCGACGGGACTGTCAACTACGCGAGCCCCAACGCAGTCTCGGCCATCCATCGCCTGGGGCATGTGGGTGATGTCGTCGGGACCTCGCTGGCCCGGATCATCACCGAGGTCCTGCGCGAGGAAGAACCCGTGGACGAGAGACTGGCGCTGGTCGTGACCGGGCGGGCGCCGTGGCGTACCGAGGTCGAGTCGCGCGCCGCAAGCGTGTCCCTGCGCGCGATCCCGCTGACCGAGGCAGGTCAGCGCACGGGCGCGATCCTGCTCCTGCGTGACGTCAGCGAGCTGCGCCGGCGGGAGCGCGAGCTGCTGACCAAGGACGCGACCATCCGGGAGATCCACCATCGCGTCAAGAACAACCTGCAGACGGTGGCGGCGCTGCTCCGGATGCAGTCGCGCAGGCTTCCAGACAACGAGGCCCGCGCCGCGCTCGATGAGGCGGTACGCCGGGTGGGCACCATTGCGCTGGTCCACGAGACCCTGAGTCGGGGTTTTGACGAGACGGTGGACTTCGACGAGATCGTGGCACGAGGGCTGGCTGCCGTGGTCGAGGTCGCCACCCGTGACGTGCCGGTGCGGGCCGAACGAAGCGGGTCCTTTGGTCGGTTGCGGGCCGAGGATGCCACGGCCCTGGCCATGGTGGTCACCGAGCTGGTGCACAACGCGATCGAGCACGGGCTGGCCAGTGCCGGGGGAGTTGTCCGCGTTCGTGCGGTGCGCAGCCGTGACAAGCACGACGAGCTCCTGACCGTGACGGTCACCGATGACGGGTCGGGCCTGCCGGACGACTTCGACCCGGCCGTGTCCGGTCTGGGCACCCAGATCGTCACCTCGTTGGTTCAGGACCTGCGCGGGCGGATCACCTGGGGCAGCGCAAAGCCGCGCGGAACCATGGTGCGGTTCGTCGCGCGGCTTCGGTCGGTCAAATCTGTCGAATCCACGAGTCCAACCAAGGACACGATGTAGCTCAGCCGGCGCGTCGGGCCCGGGCATTGCGGCGTTTGAGGGCACGCCGTTCGTCTTCGGACAACCCGCCCCAGACCCCGGCGTCCTGGCCGGACTCGATAGCCCATTTCAGGCAGGTCTCAATGACCTCGCAGCGACGGCAGACGGCCTTCGCCTCTTCGATCTGGAGCAGCGCGGGCCCGGTGTTCCCGATCGGGAAAAACAGCTCCGGGTCCTCGTCCAGGCAGGCAGCGCGGTTGCGCCAAGTCATCAGGATCGGGCTCCTTGAATCGAGGTCTTTTGGAATCAGTGTGGGGAATCAGTGTTTGGAATCAGTGTCTTGTGAGTTAGTTCAGGCGGCGCATCGGTCAGTGTCACGGCGGTCAGTGTCATGGGGGTCGGGGTCACGGTCGGGCAGGGGCCATAAGTGAAGGCGTGAGAATCGTACTCAATAACGGTCGTGGGCGCGCGTTCGACACCGCGGAGCGGGACGGGTATGCACCCTGGTCAACGTCGTTGCTGACCCCGGTGTTCCAAGCCTCACAGATCCGATCATGTTCGGACAAGAGATTCCCACGCTTTTCGGGCGCAGCCCTTGTGTATTTTGTCACAAGCGTCCTGAGCGCCGGATTTGGGGCTCTTCGAGGCTAGGGGCGGGCCGATAGCCTGAACTGCTGTGAGCACTCCCGAGTCGATGCCGCCCGAGCCGACCCCCGCTGACCCGACCGCCAGTGACCCGACCCTCGCTGACCCGACCCCCCCACAGCACGCCGGCAAGCCAGGCCTGGTCGCCGCGGCGATCATCGGGCTGCAGGCCCTGGGGTGCGTGGTCTTCGCGGTGCTCCTCCTCTTCGCGGCGCCCAAGAGCGCCAGCCTGAGCCACACCAGTCAGGTGATGTTGAGCGTGTTCACAGTCCTGTTCGCTGTCGGCCTGGGCCTTGTGGCTCGAGGCCTGTTGCATGGCAAAAGCTGGCCGCGGACGGCCACGGTTGTCTGGCTCGTGTTGCTCCTGCCCGTGGGTTGGGCCATGGTTCAGGCGGGCCGGGGGTTGGTCGGCGTGCTGATCCTGGGCAGCGCCGTCGTCGGCATCGGGGCCGTTGGGGCAGAGAGCAGGAGCGCCGCACGACCCTGAGTCCTGCCCGTGATCTGACGCGAGAGATAACGTGTTCGCGACATCTGGGCGGCCTGCCCGGTATTCTGTACCGTTCTCGCAATGCGTCGAGTCGGCGCCATCACCAGGAGACCCGATGTCAAAGATGAGTCCGCCCACCGACGAGCGGGCACGGGGCTGAGCTCCCGGTGAGCTCGGCCATCGATCTCAACAGTGATCTCGGCGAGGGGTTCGGCGTCTGGACCCTCGGCGACGACGAAGCCCTGTTGGGGATCGTCACCAGCGCCAACGTGGCCTGCGGATTCCACGCGGGCGACCCCGACATCCTGCGCCGGGTGTGTGCCCAGGCGGCCGAGCGTGGAGTGGTCATCGGTGCCCAGGTTGGCTATCACGACCTGGCCGGCTTTGGTCGACGCGCCATCGAGGTTGAACCCCCGAGGCTGACCAACGACGTCATCTACCAGATCGCGGCCCTGGATGGCTTCGCTCGCGTCGCCGGAACCCACGTGCGATACGTCAAGCCGCATGGGGCGCTGTACAACACGGCCGTCCATGACACGACGCAAGCAGCCGCGGTCGTCGAGGCGATCCGGCTGTATGACGCGTCGCTACCTGTGCTGGGGCTGCCCGGGTCCGTGCTCCTCACCATCGCGCAGGACGTGGGGCTTGGGACCGTCGCCGAAGCCTTCGCGGACCGCGGTTACACACCCGAGAGCACGCTGTGCTGGTCGAGCTTGACGGGCTTGCCGAGGTACTCGCCCTGGACGGCGCGGTGCGCACAGCGGTCGAGTCCGGGGATGCCGCCTTCGTGGACGTGGTCGACGTCGTGCCCGCCGCCCGGACCCTGTTGCTGGTGGTTCGCGAGGGCGCCGACCTCGCGCCCGTTCGCGCGGCGTTGCCGGTGATGTCCCTACGCACGCCGTCCCCACCCACTCTTTCGCGGCGTAGCCCTGCCGGCGCACCCGTGGACGGCTCGCGCCAGGACCTGCCGCAGGTCGAGATTCTCGTGCACTACGACGGCCCTGATCTCGACGACGTTGCCGAGCTCACCGGTCTGTCGCGCCACGAGGTGGTGGCCGCGCACACCCAGACGCCCTGGCTGGTGGCGTTCGCAGGTTTTGCACCGGGGTTCGCCTACCTCACTGGTGGCGACAGCCGTCTCCAGGTCCCCCGACGCAGTGAGCCGCGCACCTCGGTCCCGGCCGGCTCGGTCGGTCTCGCCGGTGAGTTCAGCGCCGTCTACCCACGATCCTCCCCGGGCGGATGGCAGCTGCTGGGACACACCGACGCGATCCTGTGGGACGTCGACCGAGCGCCACCCGCGCTGCTCCAGCCCGGTTCGGTGGTCCGATTCGTGGACCGGGACGTGGACCGGGACGCCGATGCCGATGCCGGCGATGCCTCCCGATGAGCATTCCCAGAGCCGCTCTGGAGGTGCTGTCCACCGGGCCTCTGGCGCTGATCCAGGACCTCGGGCGACCTGGACTGGCAGCCATGGGCGTCGGCCGGTCCGGCGCGGCGGACCGTCGCTCATTCCAGCTGGGGGCCCGTCTGCTGGCCCAGGACTACACCGCCGCCGGCATCGAGGTCACCTTTGGCGGGCTGGCCCTGCGGGCTCACGGAGACGTGATGCTCGCGCTCACCGGTGCACCGGCCCCCGCGGTGGTCGACGGCACCGAGGTCGCCTACCTCGCCCCGTTCGTCCTGGGCAACGGGCGCACCCTACGGCTGGGAGCTCCTCCCGTCGGGCTCCGCACCTACCTGTCGGTCCGTGGCGGAGTTGACGTTCCCGCCGTCCTGGGCTCGAGAGCCACCGACGTGTTGTCCGGACTCGGTCCTGCGCCACTGAAGGTCGGCGACCTCCTGCCCGTGGGCGCACCCTTGTCAACCCTGCCCAACGTCGACATCGCTCCGGTCAGGTCGCTGACGAACGGGCCCATCGTCATACGTGCGCTCCTGGGTCCGCGCGCCGACTGGCTGGCCGACCCGACACTGTTGGCCGCAACTCCATGGACGGTGTCCAGCCGAAGCGACCGGGTCGGGATCCGGCTGGAAGGCCAAGCCCTGCACCGCCACGAGTCCCGGGTGGGCCAGGAGCTGCTCAGCGAGGGCGTGGTTCGCGGGTCCATACAGGTCCCGCCCGGTGGCGAACCCGTACTGTTCCTTGCCGACCACCCGGTCACCGGTGGCTACCCGGTTGCCGCGGTGGTCAGGGATGCGGACATCGACCTCGTCGCCCAGGCTGTGCCCGGCCAAACCCTCTGGATATCCCTGGGGATGCCTTGACTGCGGGGATGCCTTGACTGCGCCGAGTGAAACCCTGACCCGCTCGGTCGGTTGTGGTCAGTCACCCGAGCAGTGTCCAGGGGGGCTACCGCGCGGCCCTTACCGTCACCACGCCGTTCATCAACGGCATCTCAGCGTGGTAGTAGCACAGGAATCTGTAGCTGCCGGGCCTGATGAAGCCCGCAAAGGTGGCCCGATGTCCGGGCTCGATGTCGCCTGAGGTGTACGCCCAGCCAGCCCCGGGTGCCGCGCTCCACGTGTGGGCGACAGCGTCGTCGTTGACGATCTCGATCGGCTGACCGACGATGGCGACCAGCGCGTTGGGCCGGTAGGAGTAGTTGTGGACGTGCACGAAGACGGGGCTCTGGGCAGGCCCACTGGTCCTGGCAAGAGGGGGCTTGATCGACGTTGTGGGGGAGGTGGCCGGCGAGGTCGGCGCCGACCTCTCGGGTCCGGTCCCCCCGCAGGAGGCAAGGAGCAGCAGCGCCGCGCCAAGGGCAGGCAGTCGTCGGGTCTGCGTCATTGAAGCACGGCGTAACGACGACGTTGTCCGCGTAGTGGCGGGTGGCCAGGTCGAACGGCCCACCGCAGGTGAGCAGAACCAACCGGGGACCGACGTCCCGGGCGAACACCTCAGCGACGGGCAGCCAGGCCTTGGCGTAGCTGCGGCGGGCCACCACCGTGTAGCGGGTGGCCCCGCGCGCTGCGTTCATGAGGAGCACCTCATCCCCCGGCCGCGCCTCGCGGAGCCTGAACAGCGCGCCGAGCCCGAGTGCGGCGCTGTCGACGTGACCATCGATGACGACGCTGCCGGACGGCATACCCGGTCTGCCGCTCTCACTCCACCAACCCAGCTGAAGCGGGTTGACCGGTACGCCCAGCAGCCCGTCCGCGCCGACCGACACTGGAAGCACCGGCGCGTCGATAGCCAGGCGCGCCAACCTCAGTCGGACCGGCGGCCGCGCGAGGGCGGCAGTCAATCCGACCGCGGTTGGTGCCGCCGGGGCATGGAGGGCGGCGAGTCCAGCCGGTTGGGCCCGCGCAACGTGCTGCACAGGGACTGTGCCGACGTCTGGCGAACCCTTCCCCTGCGCGGTCTGGGCCAGCAGCGGTACGCCGCCGCAGACCAGTGTGACCACACCCAGGCGAGGAGGAACCACCAGCCGCGGCGTCCAGGACGGCGCGTGCGCGGGATCACTGTCAGCGCCGAACGAGTCGCCACCCTGCAGCGCCGGCCAGCCCAGCTCCGGCGACCATGAGTGCCACGAGTGCGACGTTCGGACCGGAGCTCGTCCCGGCCTGGCCGCCCGAGCCGGCGTTGGCGCCGCTCGGGGCCGCCGCCGCTAGCTGTCCACGCTCTTCCCCTGCCGGGTTCGCCGGGGTGTGGACGTTGACGTAGTACCCGGCCGGGTTGGCGACGATCGCCTTGGCGACAGCAGGCGTGGACGGCACGCAGATGCTTGCCCCGTTGATCGACTTGATGTCAAGGGGAACCGCGATCGGGCCATTGGCTCCCGAGGCACCCTTGTGGATGTGCATGGCGGCGGCGTCCTTGACGGTGGTCGTCACCTTGGCGCACACCTGCCCTGAGCTTGAGTCGATGGTGACGGTGGCCGTGCCAGTCATAGCCGCGTTGCCGGCGGGAGACTCGTTGGAGCCACTCAGGTTGGCGGTGAACGTCTGGGGGGCGGCGGACGCCGCTCCAGCCGTGAAGAGGAGAGCGCCGCTCGCAAGCACGGGAGCGACGAATGCTATCGATACGGCTCTCGGGATCATCACGAACCTCCTTGCGGCCGCGACGGGGGCATGACGCCCCGGACAGCCGACGGCCATACCTGCATAAACGTCGGCAACGCAGAGCCGGTTCAATCTGGTCGGCTCACTCGGTGAGCGGTTGCGCTGGGCGGGTTGCGCTGGGCGAGGTCTGCCGCATCTGGGTCTGCC
>DHJN01000166.1:17232-20547 GCA_002404345.1 Actinobacteria bacterium UBA4719
CTGGGTCTGCCGCATCTGGGTCTCAGGGGCTGAGGTTTCGCTCGACCACGAGCGGCGTGCCCTGCTGGCAGGTGGTGATCAGATCGGGCTGGAGGGTGCCCTCGACCTCGACCTCCTGCCCGGTGACCAGGGTCCCTTGGCGCCCGATCAGGAGGTACACGACTCCTTTGCTCGTGAGCAACCTGCAGCCCGGCTCGACCCCGTCGGACACGGTCCCCCTGACCCGCACCGCCAGGTGACTGCCGGTTCTGGTCGGCGGCACGATGAGGTCCTTGGGCGGTCTGGTCGGACTGGTGGGTAGTGGGTCTGTCGTTGTTGGGTGTGTCGCTGTTGTCGCTGGTGGCGAGGTCGGTGCGGAGGGGGTGGACGCCGAGCCGCGACCCGCCTGCTCCACCGAGCCGCAGGCGCTCAGGACGACGAGCGCGAGGACTCCGGCGAGGGCAGCGACTGCGACTCTGGTCATACCTCTTCTGACGACCCGCGCTCCCGCCACGTTCCATTGGTCATCCCGACACCTCGGGCTGGTGCCCTGCCAGGAAGACCCCGAGGGTTGAAGGTGGTCGTCCACCCGTCAATGGTCGTCCACCCGTCAATGGTCGTCCACCCGTCAATGGTCGTCCACCCGTGAATGGTCGTCCACCCACCAATGAACGCCTCGATCGCGGATATGAGATCCTTGAGTCGGCAGCTGCCGGCACGGATGGCTTGGTTGGTGATGATGGCGCAGAAGATCTCGGAGCCCACCTATTTTCGGGGCCTTTCGGATATTCCGGTTGAGCTCGAGACGCCAACGGGTGCTGCAGCTGATACCCGGAACCGCCCACTGCGGGACCTGCGTATCTCTGTCACCGATCGGTGCAACTTCCGCTGCGTCTACTGCATGCCGAAGGAGATCTTCGGCAAGGACTTCACCTTCATGCAGCGAGATGAGCTGCTGACCTTCGAGGAGATAACCCGGGTCGCCAGGATCGCTGTCGGACACGGGGTCGAGAAGATCCGTCTCACTGGCGGCGAACCGCTGCTCCGGAAGGGGCTTGAGGAGCTGGTGGGCATGCTCGCCGCGCTGAGGACCCCTGATGGCCATGAGATCGACATTGCGCTGACCACCAACGGATCGGCGCTTGCCGCCAAGGCGCAGTCGCTGAAGGACGCGGGTCTCAAGCGGGTGACCGTCTCACTCGATTCGCTGGACGATGCGACCTTCAGGGCCATGAACGGCGTGAGCTTCCCGGTTGCGAGGGTCTTGCATGGCATCGATGTGGCCCATGAGGTCGGCCTGGGCCCGATCAAGATCAACATGGTGATGAAGCGCGGCCAGAATGATCACGACATCGTGGCGATGGCGCGCCGGTTCAAGGGTTCGCCATACATCTTGCGGTTCATCGAGTTCATGGATGTCGGCACCACCAACGGCTGGAAGATGGGAGAGGTGGTCCCCTCGGCCGAGGTCATAAGCCGCATCCATGCCGAGCTGCCTCTGGAAGAGGTCGCACCGAACTACAACGGCGAGACCTCCGTCAGATGGCGCTACCGGGATGGCAGCGGCGAGATCGGCGTGATCTCGAGTGTCACCCAGTCGTTCTGCCGATCCTGCACGCGGGTCCGGGTCTCCACGGAGGGCAAGCTGTTCACGTGCCTGTTTGCCACGGACGGCCATGACCTGCGTGCCCTCATGCGCGGCGGATGCTCGGACGAACAGCTTTCGACCGTCATGGCCCACATCTGGCGAGAGCGCACGGATCGCTATTCGGAGATGCGCAGTGCGAAGACCAACGAGCTTCCCGCGACGGGAAAGAAGAAGATCGAGATGTCCTACATTGGCGGGTGAGCTGGGAGCAGCTAGGCCATCAGGACGAGCATGTAGATCATGGTGCCGCTCATCGCGAGCTGCCCTCCCGGGCTGAGTCCCGGCGCGAGGAGCAGTGCGCCGGCGCGTTGCCGCAGGAGCAGCCTGCTGTGCAATGGCCACGCGAGCTGCGAGGCAAGGGCAACCCTGAGCTGGCGAGCGTGCCGGGCGGCGACGAGCCCGAGGATGCCTGCGAGCACCAACGAGGTCACGGCCACCGACCACGTCGAGCCGATCATGTGGTGACTGATGTGGGTGTTCATGGCCATGCCGGCACATCCATCCCATCCGTGACCATCCACGTGGGTGCGGAAGCCGACGTGGGTGCCGAAGCCGACGCGCCCGCAACGACGAGCATGAACAGCATCACGGCGCACATGAGCACCTGCTGCACTGGCTGCATGAGCGCCCTGGCGCCACCCGAGGCCAGAGCCCTCAGGGCGCGAACGACGAACCACAGCGTGGGCACGCCTACGACGACCGCCGCTGTCGTGGCGAGGTGGGCACCGAAGGTGATGACGAGCATCGCGGCCATCGCCGTGCAGATCACGAGATGCGTCAGGTCGATGTCGTACCCGTCGGTTCGTCGGCGCTGACAAGCTGCCACCAGCCGGCCGGCGTGGGACAAAGCCGAGATGACCATCAGGGCTGCGAAGGGCCAGTTCAGCCAGATCGGTCCCGACATGGACCGCTCCTCTCCTGCTGCGGCGAAGCCCCCTCCCGGTGGGACGTCGGAGACAGACTTCGTTGCCGTGTGGCCACAGCCCCCCACTCAGGCGCAGCATCGGCGGGCTCGGGTCAACCGCAGCATCGGCGGCGTGGGCCGGCCGTGTCAACAGGCACATAAGAGAACCCTTAGGTGCCTGTTGACATACCGGACGACCCATCAAAACCTGCCTGGATCTGACGCACACGAAATTTGGCAACTCTGCCAGCACGTCCGCTCCTTCGGTACAGAACCCGCCTCCGTCCCGGACGACAGTATTGCTGTCGCATAAGGGTGAGTTGTGGCTCGTTGCAGGTCTCAAAGCCGACGAGGGCGCATGCGTCACTGCGTGAGGCGGCTGCTGGCCGTGCTGTTATTGCTGCCGGGCCTGGGCATCGTGGCTCTCGACCATGCCGCGGCTGGGCAGTGCCGCTCGATAGATACCCCCGTGCAGAGTAATGGCGGCGGGTTGGTCACCTACAACCGGAAGCAGGTGTGCCCGGCCGGCGTGACGCCGTCGAACGCTCCGCTGGCGGGGGGCGTCAAGGTCAGCCCGTCCTGTGATGTCAAGGGCTCGCCGCCCGCGACTTTCTGTTGGGGATCGCGTCTCTGCCTCTATATCCCCTCTGGTTTTCCGTTTATCCGCCGTCGACGCCGGCGCCGGCTCCTGGGGCGAAGTGGCACGTCCGAGTCTGTTACGGGTTGGACCCTGGTTTCAACGGGCAGGCCCAGAATTGGAGTCTTAGGGCTCACGCTAAAATAA
>DHJN01000075.1:0-6028 GCA_002404345.1 Actinobacteria bacterium UBA4719
CGGCGACCGTCGCGGATCCGCAGCGGGTAGAGGTGCCACATCGGGTCGGCGCCCTCGCGGCATGCGGGCAGCCGTAGCTCGTCGATGCCGGACAGGCCCTGGTTGTAGCGGGCCGTGATCGCGTCGCGGCGAGCCTTGAAGGCGGGAAGTCGGCGGAGCTGGCTCGAACCCAGAGCGCAGAGCAGGTCCGGCAGGCGATAGTTCAGCCCGAACTCGTGGACCTCCTGGTGCCAGGGGCCCTCGTCGGGGAAGCGCAGAACCGCAGGATCGCGGACCAGCCCGATGGTGCGATACGCCCTGGCGCGGCCGGCAACGTCCTCCGGCAGGCCCACGACCGCGCCGCCTTCGGCGGTGGTGAGGTTCTTGGTCGGGAAGAAGGAGAACGTGGTGACGTCTGCCAGTGACCCGACCGGCCGACTATCCAGTGACCCGCCGATGGAGTGCGCGGCATCCTCGAGCAGGACTGCGTTGCCTGCATGGGCGATCTCTGTCAGGGCAGTGGCGTCAATCGGGTGTCCGGCGTAGTCGACTCCGGCGACAACGCGCGTACGGTCGGTCATGACGGCCGACACGGCCTGCGGGTCGAGGTTGCCGGTGTCCTCACAGACGTCGGCGAACACGATCTTGGCGCCCAGGAGTGAGGCGCAGCTGGCCGTCGCCACGAACGTCAGGGGGGTGGTGACCACCTCATCGCCAGCGCCGACGCCAAGGGCGGCGTAGGCGACGTGCAGGGCGGCGGTCCCGGAAGTGACCGACACTGCGGTGGACGCGCCGGAGACGCGGCAGAGATCGCTTTCGAACGCGGTCACCGCTGGCCCGGTGGTCAACCAGTCGCCGCGCAGGACAGCGGCCACGGCCTCGATGTCGGACTCGTCGATGGACTGGCGTCCATAGGGCAGCAAGGCTCAGACGTCCGTTTCCAGGATCTTGGTGATCTCCTCGAGGGTGAACCACTGGTCGTTGGTGTCCGAGGTGTAGCGGAAGCCTTCGGGCATCGGCTTGCCGTCAGACGGCGGCTCGTAGCCCCAGGACGCCAGGTCGGGCTGCAGGACGTAGCGGTCGCCGATTCGCAGGGCACGACGGCCCTCCTCCGCGGAGATCATCTCCTCGTGCAGCTTCTCACCGGGACGCAGACCCGAGTTGTGCATCGCGGCACCGGGAACGACGGCCTGGGCCAGGTCGGTGATCTTCATGGAGGGGATGCGCGGCACATAGAGCTCGCCGCCATCCATCATCTCGAAGGAGTCCAGCACGAACTTCACGGCCTGGGGCAAGGTGATGAAGAAGCGGGTCATCCGCAGGTCGGTGATCGGCAGGGACTCACCGGCTTCGCCGAGCTTGCGGAAGAACGGGATGACCGAGCCACGGGAGCCCATGACGTTGCCATAGCGGACCACGGAGAACCGGGTCGGATAGGCGGCGGCGTAGTGGTTGCCGGTGATGAAGAGCTTGTCCGCGGTCAGCTTCGTGGCGCCGTACAGGTTGATCGGGCTGGAAGCCTTGTCCGTGGACAGGGCCACCACCTTCTTGACGCCGGCGTCGATACACGCCTCGATCACGTTCTGCGAGCCGATGATGTTGGTCTTGACGAATTCCCACGGGTTGTACTCAGCGGTGTCGACCTGTTTGAGCGCGGCGGCGTGCACCACGTGGTCAACGCCGTGCATCGCACGGTTGAGGCGGTGCAGGTCGCGGATGTCGCCGATGAACCAGCGCAGCCGTGGGTCGTTGTCGAATAGGTTGCGGCACTCGTACTGCTTGAGCTCATCCCGGCTGTAGATGACGATGCGTCGGGGGTCGTGGTTGTCCAGGACCTCCCGGATGAAGGCCTTGCCGAACGATCCCGTCCCGCCCGTGACGAGAATCGAGGAACCTGACAGGACCGACATGCGTGACTCCTTGGTGGGCTGGTGTTACGGCATGATCTCACGGCAGGCCCCCCCAGAAGGCCCACCGTCGCGATCTGGCGCACGCCAAGGGTAGTCTAGCTACCCGATCCGGTACGGTCTCTGGCCCGACCGCTGACTCCCCAACGCGTCACGGAGGATTAATGCTGCGTCCCGCTCGAGACGCCGACCGCGACGTCGTCCTGCGGTGGCGCAACCACCCTGACGTGCGGGCGGTAAGCCTCACCCAGCACGAGATCACCCCGCAGGAGCACACGGCGTGGTGGGAACGGACGCTGGTCGACCCCAGCAGCCGGGTGCTCATCTATGAGCGGCGCGACGTGCCTTCCGGCGTGGTCACGTTCTTCGACCTCGACGAGACGACAGCAACCGGCTGGTGGGGCTACTACCTGGACGCGGTGGGTCTGGGGGCCAGCGGGCAGCTGCTCATGGCCTGGATCGAGATTCAGCGTGAGGCCATCAGGTACGCCTTCGACGAGCTCGGCCTGACAACCCTGCAGGGAGAGGTGTTCGCGAGCAATGAAGCGGTTCGGCAGCTGAACCGGCGGCACCGGTTCACCGAGCTCGAGACGTACCAGCGAGACGTCGACGGCACCCCGACCGACGTCATCCGGGTCCAGCTCAGGGCGCAGGACAGGCCATCACGGCGAAGCACCGGAAAGAGTGGCACACCATGACCCAGCAGCGCACGACCCAGCAGGGCACGACCCAGCAGAGCACGACCCAGCAGAGCGGTCACGCCAGCGCGCGAAGCATCATGATCGGTGGTCGCGAGGTCGGTCCGGACGCGGTGCCGTTCATCATCGCCGAGATGTCGGGCAACCACGACGGTGACCTGGACAAGGCGCTGGCCATCGTTCGCGTCGCCGCCGAGGCCGGCGCTCACGCGATCAAGCTCCAGACGTACACCGCCGAGACGATCACCATCGACGCTGACACCCCGGATTTCCGCATCTCCTCCGGGCACGAGCTCTGGGCGGATCGCCGGCTCTATGACCTCTACGAGGAGGCACACACCCCGTGGGACTGGCACGCTCCGATCTTCGAGCTGGCTGGTGAGCTGGGCCTGCTGGCGTTCTCGAGCCCGTTCGACCCCACCGCGGTCGCGTTCCTGGAGAGTCTGGACGTGCCCTGCTACAAGATCGCCTCCTCGGAGATCGTGGATCTTCCGTTGATCCGGCTCGCGGCCGGAACCGGCAAGCCGATCATCATCTCGACGGGCATGGCGTCCGTCGGTGAGATCGATGCTGCGGTCAAGGCCGCCCGCAGCACCGGAAACGACCAGATCATCGTGCTCTCGTGCACCGCCGCCTACCCGGCCGACCCGGCCGACTCCAACCTGCGGGGCATCCCCGTCCTGGCGGACACCTTCAACACCCTGGTCGGTCTGTCCGACCACACCATGGGCATCGGCGCGGCGGTCGCAGCGGTTGCTCTGGGTGCCTGTGTCATCGAGAAGCACGTGACCATCTCGCGTGAGGGCGGCGGGGTCGACTCCGCGTTCTCGCTCGAACCGCACGAGCTCGCGGCGCTTGTTCGCGAGTCCGAGAACGCCCGCGCCTCGCTGGGGCGGCCCCGGATCGGCGCCACAGCGTCCGAGGACGAGGGCCTGCGCTTCCGTCGCTCCCTGTTCGTGGTCGAGGACGTCGTCGCCGGGGATGTGGTCACGGAGGCGAACGTCCGGTCCATCCGGCCTGCGGGCGGGCTTGCGCCAGACCTTTTCAGTGTGGTCAAGGGGCGCACCTTCCGCACCGACGCGAAGAAGGGGACGCCCCTGAGCTGGGATGTCATCTAGACCGATGACGGGGGACCGGGTTGTCGCCGTCGGCTTCCGCTGCGACGCCACCCCAACGACGGGGGTGGGGCACCTGGTCCGATGCATCGCGCTGGCCGAGGAGCTGGTCGACCGGTCTGTGGCGGTGCTGTTCCTGGGGGACTTCGCCGGGCTGCCCTGGGCGCAGCGGCAGCTCCAGCTACGTGGTCTGAAGTTCTGTGCTCCAGAGTCTGATCCCTTGAAGCTGGCCCGTCAGTGTGCCGATCTGGGCCTGGGTGCCGTGGTTCTGGATGGGTACGATCTCGATCCGGGCTGTGGTGAGGCGCTACGACGAGCGGGGTTGGGCGTCCTTGCCCTCGTCGACGGTCCCTATGGCGCGGGCCAGCAGGCGGACCTCTACCTCGACCAGAACCTCGATGCCCGGCCCCTCCCAGGTCTTGCGGGCGGGGCGAGAATGCTGGC
Organism: Actinobacteria bacterium UBA4719; assembly: GCA_002404345.1. Lineage (GTDB taxonomy): Bacteria > Actinomycetota > Actinomycetes > Actinomycetales > Dermatophilaceae > UBA4719. The sequence continues at coordinate 4,144 of DHJN01000075.1, forward strand.
CGGAATCGAGTTCGCGCTCTTGCGGGACAGCGTCCGAGCCCTGCGGCCGTCAGCGTCGCCGCCGTCTGGCAACCACAGCGGTCAGCGGGTGTCAGTCCTCGCGGTGTTCGGCGGCACCGACCCGTATGACGCGGTGCTGCAGCTCGTACCCATGCTTCTGGAGACCGGACTGCCGCAGTCGATCCGGGCGGTCACTACCAAACCGGACGTCGCCCGGGCCTTGCGAGACCTGCCGACCTCGCCCGGTCAGGAGCTCGAGGTCATTGCGCCGGTGGACGACCTCGCTGCGCTGGCCAGGCAATGCGACCTCGTGGTGAGTGCCGCCGGAACCTCTGTGTGGGAGCTGCTCTGCCTTGGGGTGGCGACCGCTGCGGTCTGTGTGACCGCCAACCAGGAGGTTGGCTACCGCAAGGTCGTGGCCCGACACATCGTTGGCCCGCTGGGTCGCCTGGACGTCCTGCGGCAGGACCCGGTCGCCCGGGCGTCGGCGTCCATGGTGCTCACGGAGCTGCTAACCAGTCCGTCGGCCCGGGCGCAGCAGGCGGCTCGCGGTCTGGCCCTGGTGGACGGTTGCGGTCGCGAGCGAGTGGCTGACGCGTTGCTGGGCCTGGTCGACGATGCCAGCTCGTGACCGGTACACCCGACCTGCTCGGGTAGCCTGAGCTCGATGTCCAGACCTGGGAAGAGAGCGTGAACGCGGATCTTGTTGTTGTCGGCTCGGGGTTCTTCGGGCTGACCGTGGCGCAGCAGTGTGCACAGAACCTCGGACTGAACGTCGTCGTCATCGACCGTCGGACCCATCTTGGCGGCAATGCCTACAGCGAGAACGATGTCGAGACCGGTATCGAGGTGCACCGCTACGGCGCGCACCTGTTCCACACGTCGAACGAACGGGTGTGGGAGTACGTCAACGGTTTCACGGCTTTCACGGGCTACCAGCACCGCGTCTACACCAACTACCGCGGCCAGGTGTTCCCCATGCCGATCAACCTGGGCACCATCAACCAGTTCTTCGACTCGGCATACTCCCCGGACGAAGCGCGACGACTGATCGCCGAGCAGTCCGGTGAGTTCTCGAGCACCAATGCCGGGAACCTCGAGGAGAAGGGGATCTCGCTGATCGGTCGACCCCTGTACGAGGCCTTCATCAGGGGCTACACCGCCAAGCAGTGGCAAACCGACCCGACGTTGCTCGCCGCCGAGATCATCTCCCGGCTGCCGGTCCGCTACAACTACGACAACCGCTACTTCAACGACACCCACGAGGGTCTGCCGGTCCACGGCTACACCGCTTGGCTGGAGAAGATGGCCAGCCACGACCGCATCGAGGTCCGGCTGGGCACCGACTTCTTCGACCCGTCGCAGGAGATCAACAAGGCCAACGTCGTCGGCAACATCCCGGTCGTCTACACCGGGCCGGTCGACCACTACTTCGACTACGCCCACGGCAGGCTCGGCTGGCGCACGCTGGACTTCGAGCGCGAAGTCATGCCGACCGGCGACTTCCAGGGCACCCCGGTCATGAACTATGCCGACCCGGACGTGCCCTACACGCGTATCCACGAGTTCCGTCACTTCCACCCGGAGCGCGACTACCCAGGTGACAAGACCGTGATCATGCGCGAGTTCTCGCGGTTCGCCCGCGGCGAGGACGAGCCGTACTACCCGGTCAACACCCCACGGGACCGGGCGCAGCTGTTGAGGTACCGCGACCTGGGCAAGGCCGAGAGCGGTGTGTTGTTCGGCGGGCGCCTGGGCACCTACCGGTACCTCGACATGCACATGGCGATCGGCGCCGCGCTGAGCATGGTCGACAACAAGCTGACGCCCCACTTCGCCAGGGGGATGCGCCTCGAGAGTGGCGGGGGGGGCGGGGGGGGCCCGG